>NZ_CP019420.1:3051361-3356498 GCF_001984215.1 Mycobacterium sp. MS1601 | reverse complement strand
CCCAACCCGGCCGCGGCCAGGGCCTTGCCCACGTTCGCGAACGCACCACGAACCTGTCCTGCGGGGTCCAGGTCGTCGGTACCGAACTGGCCGGCCACCGCAACCAGGCCGTCGGCAATCGACACCGGCGAGTAGTCGCCGAAGGACCCGATGCCCTCGATGCTGGGGATGTAGTTGATCATGGGAGTGCTCCTCGTCGGGCTGGTAACGGGATAAGGGGGTCAGACGGTGGTGGGCAGCGCGACTGCGGTGCTGGCGTCGTACTCGTGGATCCAACGGACGTTGTTGTAGAGGTTCTTGAACGTCGCGTCGCGGACCGGGATCTCGGGGCCGGCAGGCAGGTGGAACAACCGGTTGCTGACCCACGAAATTTTCTGCACTCGCTGCGCACGATCCATTCGCAGATCGCAGTACCGCTGCAAACGCTGCGCCTGGCTGGCCTCACTGGGCTCGGCCAGCAGATCAGCCAGGATGATCGCGTCCTCCACACACTGGTTGGCGCCCTGGCCGTGGTGCGGCAGCAGGCCATGAGCGGCGTCGCCCAGCAGCACCACGTTGTCCTTCACCCAAGTGGGCATGGGGCCGACACCGAACAGTCCCCACCGCTCGTCGGGCGCAGCGGCGTTGATCATCTCAGCGATCGCCGGGTGCCAATCCAGGAACGGTGCCACCGCATCCTGCGGGGTACAGCTGACCCGGGAACCAGAGGGGTTGGTCCAGATCTTCGGGTCCTCCACGACGGCCAGGAAGGTGGCGTGGGTGTAGTCGGGACCGATCGGGAAGTGCAGAAAGTGCTTTCCGTCGCCGACCCAGAACTGAGTGGCCGTCGGATCAGGCAGCTCCTTGAGGTCAGCCAGCGGCACCACGCCACGGAACCCACTGGTCTTGGAGAACATCGTGTAGTCCAGGCCGTCGTACATCCAGGACCGCACCACCGAACGGATACCGTCGGCGCCCACCACCAGGCCGGCATCGGTGCTGCTGCCGTTGGCCCACCGCAAGCGGGTGACACCGGCGTCGACACGCTCGATACCGACCAGCCGGTGCCCCAGATTGATCGTCCCAGGCTTCACCCGATCGGCGAGGATCTTCTGAAAGCTCCTGCGGTGGATCCCGTAGTAAGGAGCACCGAATTCGTTGCGGTACCAGTTGTTCTCCGTCAGTTCGTGCCGAATGATGTCGGTGCCATCGACACCGTCACGGATGATCAACTGAGTCGGCTCAGAACCGAACTCAGCCAACTCCTCCTCCAAACCCAAACCATGCAACAACCGAGTCGCGTTCGACCACAACGCCACCCCCGCACCCACCTCATCAAGAGACTCAGCCGCCTCGTAAACCTCCACCTCGATCCCAACGCGCTGCAAGGCCAGAGTGAGCACCAACCCACCAATACCCGCACCGACAATGACGATCTTGCCTTCAGACACCAAGACTCCTTGTTGTGAGGCCGTGCTCGCAGACGCTGACGGCCGACGCCGGACAGACGCTGTCGGCGTGTTACTCATTGCCGGCCCCTTGGGGGTCATCCCCAAGAAGTTGAGTCAGACTGTAATCACGATCGGGGACCAAAGCCCCTGGAATACTGTAAAAACTTCATTACGACTGTGACCACCAGGCAAATCCGCAGGTTGAAGGGGACGACTGGTTGAAGTTGTGACAGGCTTACCCCGGCAGTGCACAATGCAGTGACAGTCAGATTGAAGGGATCTGCGGACATCAGTTTTGGGGGCGTACATGACGTTGGAGAGCACGACACCCTTGGGTGGGCCAGGCTCGCCACAGTCGATCTCGGAGATCGCCACGCGCCGGCTGGGTTCGGAGATCCGGCGCAACCGGATCGAGAAGGGACTCACCCTCGTCGACATCGCCGCCTCCACCGGCCTGAGCGTGTCGATGCTCTCCATGCTCGAGCGCGGCAAGACCGGGGTGTCGGTCGGCTCCCTGGTCGCGGTGGCCTCGGCCCTTGGTGTCGCGGTCGGCGATCTCTTCCACCCGGCCTCCACCCCGGACTCCTCACTGGTGCGTCTGGACGAGCAGCCACGGCTGGCGATCGGCCCCGGTGTCACCCGCCGGATCATCCAGCGCAGCCGCGAGCACGGCCTGGAAGTTGCCGCCCTGCAACTGGAACCGGGTGCGCATACCGGTGACGAGTTCGTCCGCCACGAGGGCCAGGAAGTCGTGACCGTGCAGACCGGCGAACTCACCGTGCACATCAACGACGACACTTTCGAACTCGGCGAGGGCGACTCGATCCGCCTGGACGCCGAATCGCCACACCGGTTCGCCAACAACAGTGCCGCGATGTCGCACGTGCTCCTGGTCGTCCGACTGCCGGCACATCAACAGTACGGTCACTGATTTCGAGAAGTGCTGCCTGACAGCACCTCTCGAAAGGCAATCAGCCGATCGAGGTGCGCTTCCAAAGATTATAATATAATCTGATTCCCGAACGTCCCATCTGAAAGGATCGAAGCTCCCGTGACCGCCACGCTCAAAGCCGGCCCCGGCGCCATCCCTGTGATCGACGTCCGCGCCGGCGAACCCGCCATCGACCAGACTGTCGTCGACGAATTCGGTTCGGCCTGTGCAGATCTCGGCTTCCTCGTGATCGGCGGGCATGGCATCGGCGACGATGTGATCACCCCGATGCTCGAAGCCACCCGCACGTTCTTCCATCTACCGACGGAGGCAAAGGAGCGCTACCGCTCCCCCTTCGACAACCAGTTCCGCGGTTTCACCGCCAAGTCGCGCTACCAGGACGGCCCACCGGATCTCAAAGAGGGTTTCCAGGTGTCGCTTTTCGACACCGCTGACGATATGCGTACCGCCGGCTACAGCGAAGAATTCGCCGCCGAGTTCGAACCCAACATCTGGCCGGGCGAACCGGCTGACTTCCAGAATGCTTGGCGCACTTACCTCGACCGCGTCCGCGACCTGGGTGACTACCTGATGCGGATCGCCGCCCTGGCGCTGGATCTCCCGGAGAACTGGTTCGAGGACAAATTCTCGCGACAGAGTTCGTACCTCCTGGGCAACTACTACCCGGCCCAGGACTCCGCACCGCTGGCCGGACAGCAACGCCTGCACGCACATACCGACTTCGGGGCCTTCACCATCTTGTACCAGGAGAACGACCTGGGTGGGCTCGAGGTCCTGCGTCGAGATGGCTCTTGGCTGCGGGTACCGGCAATCCCCGGCACCTTTATCGTCAATCTCGGTGACATGCTTGCCAATTGGACCAACGACCGCTGGGTTGCCACCATGCACCGCGTGCGCAACACCGAGGAAGCCGAAGCTGGTTCCGAACGGATCTCCGTGCCATTCTTCCAGCATCCCAACCTCGACGCGATCATCGAGACCATCCCCACCTGCCTCGAACCCGGTGAAGCACCCAAGTACGCCCCGATCATGTGGCGTGACTGGGGCAAGCACCGGATGTCCGAAGTCAAGAAGTAGCCGTTCGCTCACCGCGTCAAGACCGAGCCCGCACCTGGCGAGCGCATTTATCATACGAAGATGCCTGCCACCGAGAACCTCCGGCGCCCCAGGGACAAGGCTCCTGACGCCGGGGCCACCACCGTCACCCAGCGACTGGTGACGGCGCTGCGGGCTCGCATCCTGTCCAACGATCTGGAGCCCGGCTCCCGGATCGTGGTCGACGACATCCGGCGGCGCTACAGCGTGTCTCACATCCCGGTCCGGGAAGCGCTGCGATCGCTGGAGGGCGAAGGGCTGATCCAGAACGTGCCCAATCATGGCGCACGCGTCACGGACCTCAGCGCCGCAGAGATCGACGGACTCTACGACCTGCGATTGATTCTGGAGACCGCGCTGATAGCACGGTCATGCACACAAAGGTCGGCTGCCGACGTCGAGGTGGCACGGCGTGCGCTGGAGGCGATGTCGGACCTGGATCCGGCGACCGATCCAGTGGCCTTCCAGAACGCCCATCGCGATTTCCACGCCGCGCTCGTCCTGCCCGCCACCACGGTGGTCTCGCGGCGCACCCTCGAACCGGTCTGGCAGGCCGTGCAGCGCTACCTGGTCCGGATGTACCGCCACCCGGTGGTGGCCCCCCGCGGTGTGGTGGAGCATCAACAGATCTTCGACGCGTGGGCGGCCGGCGATCAGCAGTGTGTGGAACTGCTGCGCCACCACCTCGACGGCGGCCGCACCCAGATCGCGGAGAGCCTGGCCGACGACGCGCCCTGACGGTCAGGTGTTGTAGTCCCAGTACTGCAGCCAGTGCACCGTCGAAAACAGCGCCAGCGTCACCGCGTATCCGGCCAGCACCACGACAGCACCCAGCACACTGATCCGAGTTCCTCTGCCGTCCACTGGATCCAGCCATCGGGTGAACGGCCGGGTGGCCCACGGCATCAGCCACCACTGCATCAGCGAGATACTCAGCACCTGGCTCAGCCACAGTGCCAGCCAGGGCTGTGCGCCCCACCCGTCGAAAACCGGTCCCACGAAACGCGACAGCAGCATCACGGTCGGATAGAGCACCAGCAGCACCATCATGGCCGACTTCCAGTTCGGCGTCATCAGGGTACGGCCGTTCTCGATGCGCACGGTGGTCGCGAAGGGGGTGGTGGAAGTCAGCGGAGCGAACTCTGTGGTGAGCGCTCGACGCATCGGAGCCAGCGCCGAGGCCCGCTCGGCCGAATCACTCCATACACCAAGCTGTTCGGCCGTGCGGTATCGCACCATTGACAACCACTCGTCACCGGCGACGGGCGGAAACAGCCCGGCACCTTCGAATCCCGGGTACTCGGCGCTGGCTTCGTTCAGTCCGCGCTGCGCTGCCACGAACTCGTCTTCCTTGCCCTCGGCGACCACCTGTCGGAAGGCCCCGACCCCGGTGGGTGCGGGTTTGCCGTCCACCATCACGATGTCCGTGGTCCGCAGGCGGTATCCCCGGTCCGAACCGTTGCGCAGAGACCCAGCTCGCTCAGTGCTGTCCAGCCAGGCATGCAGCAGGTCTTCGTCCTCGAAGGTGATGGCCACCGCCCAGTCCAATTGCCTGCTGGTGTGCAGTGAGGCACGTCCGGACCGGAACCCGTCGGCGGCCTGCGCGCACGCGATCAACTCGGCGGTCCACGCGTCGAAAGCCGAACCGTCGGCCGCCGGGTGGAACACGCTGACAACGATGGCAGCGGTCATGTGCTAACCCCCCGACACCCGCCTGCCGCGCACGTAAACTTCGGCGATGGCGTCCTCGCGCAAACCCATGAGCAACGCGAAAAGCAGCTGGTCCCGTGCCATTTCGGGTTCATGAGAGCGCACGCCGTACCGTAGCGCCGCATCGAGTGCCGGCACTCGGGCGGATCCACCACCACCAGGTCGGCCTCCTTGCCGACGTCGAAGTTACCGAAGCGGTCCTCCATGTCCAGAGCCCTGGCACCGGCCAGAGTGCCCAAGAACAGCATCTCGGCGGGATGCATGGATACTCCGTCGTCGCCGGGTTCGCTGATGTGCACCTTGAACGCATCGCCCAACACCCGCGGTATCAGCCATTCGTCGCCGCCGCCGAAATCGGTTCCGGCGGCGATGTTCACCCCCGAGGCCACGGTTCTCTTCCACGGCATGGTGCCCGACCCGAGGAATAGTTGGGACACCGGGCAATGCGAGATGGAGGTACCGGTCTCGGCCATCCGCGCCAATTCCCCGTCCTGGCAGTGCACAGCGTGGGCCAAGATGGTGCGCCGACCCAGCAGGGTCTTGCCCCCCACTGCCGACCCCGGCAGGAACTTGCCATCGTAGGTGTCCAGGTACGAGTCCACCTGGTAGCTCTCGATCACGCTGGCCACTTCACCTGTGCCCGGGCGGTTGTTCTCGTTGAGATGGGTGTGCACGTAGACACCGCGGTCGCGCACCGAGTCATACAGTTCGCCAAGGCTTTTCAGCGTCTCGACGGTGACCGACAGGGAGAATCTCGGAACGATGGCCACGTGCAGCAAGGCTGTGCCGACGTCACCGGTGTCGGCGGCGTGCCACTTGTCGATCTCTTCACGGGTCAACCGGATGGCGTCATCCTCCGAGGTGATCAGCGCGGCGGCCGAGTCCGGCCCCACGGTCTGGATACCTCGGCCGCTCACAATCCGCAGCCCTCGCTTGTGGGTCTCGGTGAACAACGCGTCCTGAGCGTGCGGGAACGCCGAACCGAACACCATTGCCGCGGTGGTGCCCGCCGCAATCCGGCGGTCACAGAACTCGACGGCCGCTCGCTGGGCGAACTCCGGATCGGCGAAGCGGGACTCCGCGGGGAAAATACAGGAATTGAGCCACTCCAGAAGCTGGCCGCCGCCGTAGGAGTCCCCGGAGTAGGTCTGCGGGAAGTGAATGTGGGTGTCCACGAAACCGGGCAGCAGGAAGCCCGGCCGGTGATCGTGCACCTGAGCCAGCCCGTCATCGTCGGGCAGATCGGAACGCCGTCCGCAGAAGGTGATCCTGCCGTCGTCGTCGACCAGCAGAGCACCATCGGGTATGGAGACCAAGGCCTCGGCCGCAGCGTCCACGGCTGGGTTGCCGCCGATGTGCAGGATGTGGCCGAGATGAACCTGACTCACAAGCACTCCCCTGTTGCCGACGGTGCCCGCAGACTACCGACTCCCGGGATGCTCCGCAGTGCCGTATCAGCAAACCGATTCACCAGCTGTTCCCGCACTGGACCGCGATGTCATGCGCGAACGTCGACGTCATTCGCTAGTTTCATGGCGTGGCTAACAGCTGGGGCTCAGCGCTGGCGGAACTGATTCCGCTCTCGATGGTGGTGGCGCTGTCACCGCTGTCGATCATTCCGGCCGTACTGGTGCTGCACACGGCCCGGCCGAAACCCACCGGTCTGGCGTTCCTGGCTGGGTGGATGGCGGCCTTGGCGGTGTTGACCTCGCTGTTCGTCGGGATTTCCGGCCTGCTCGGCGGAATGGGCGGTCAGCCTCCGGCGTGGGCCTCCTGGATCCGGATCGTGGTGGGTGCCGCGCTGATCGTGTTCGGCATCTTCCGCTGGGTGACGCGGCACAGCAGACCCCACGAGATGCCGGGGACCCGGCACATCGCCGAGGCCGGACCGGCCAAGGCATTGGTGATCGGCGCCCTGCTCACAGTGGTCAACCCCAAGGTGCTGTTCATCTGTGCGGCCGCGGGCCTGGCGATCGGTACCTCCGGCCTCGGCGCGGGCATCCCTGCTGCCGTCGTCGTTTTCGTTGTGTTGGCCGGGTCCACCGTGGCGCTGCCCATCCTGGCGTACGCGGCATGGGGGTCGAAGCTGGATCCCGCGCTGGCGCAGGTGAAGGCCTGGATGGAGAAGTACAACGCCGTTCTGGTGGCGGGCATCCTGGTGGTGATCGGCGTCATGGTGCTCTACAAGGGGATTCACGGCCTGTGAGCCGGCTGGCCGGCACACCCCTGTTATTGTCGCGGCGGTAGAAATGGATGGCGGGGGCCGTGCTTCTGGAGAAGGCCACGATGGATCGCCTCAGCCACCGGTGGTGGCAGCACCCCGACCAGTTCGACTGGTTCACCGCCTACATCAACGACCGCGGGTTGCAGACTCAGTGGCGGACCACCACCGTCATCTTCACGTTCGCACTGGCGGCGGTACCGCTGGCCCTGTTGCTCAGCCCCGCGGGCCCGAACAGTGCGGTCACCATCACCATGTCCCTGGTCGCCTCCGTCGTGGGCGTGGCAGGCGCGTTGCTGTGGCTGCGACGGTGGCCCACCCGACGGCAGTCGACGGCGTTCGCCGGCCTTGCGTCAGCGTCGATCGCCGCTTCATGCTCGGCCCAGTCCGACCCCTACACGGCGTTGATGGGCTGCACCACGTTCGCTGTCATCGGCGGGTTTGTCGCGCACTTTCACACTCTTGCCCTGGTGAGTTTCAACTTCGTCATCGCCATGACATGCGCCACTGTCTCCGCGTTCCGCCTGCTGACGGACACCGGCGATATCGCCATGACAGCGTCGGCGGCGCTCATCGTCCTCGGCCTCAACGTCGGGGTGCCGTTTGGCATCCACTCGCTGACGCACGCACTGCGCACTGATTTGCGCACCTCGGGACACGACCCGCTCACCGGCCTGCTGAACCGCCGGGCCTTCGGGCACACCGCCTACGAACTGCTGGTCCGCGACCACGGCGACGGCAGCGCCTGCATCGTCGTCCTACTCGTCGACCTGGACAACTTCAAGAACCTCAACGACACCCGCGGCCATGCCGCCGGCGATCAGGCGCTGGCCGCGGTGGGTACGGCCCTGCGCGAACAATGTCCCGAGACCGCGGTGATCGGCCGTGTCGGCGGCGAGGAATTCGTCATCGTCGACATCGGTGCCGTCGGAGATCCGGCGGTGCTCGCCGAACGCCTACGGCAGGCCATCGCCGACATTCCGTTTCCGATCACCGCCAGCATCGGCACCGCCAGTGCGCCGTTCAACCGCTGCGCCCCCGACACCCACATGGCCACTCTGGATGCCCTCATCCGTGCCGCCGATGTGGCGATGTACATCGCCAAACACTCTGGTGGAAACCAGGTTCACCATCACTACGGCCAGGTGTCGGGCACCTCGGCCACGGACGGCTCAGGGCCGATACCCGTCCGGTAGTTCCAGTTCGTCGACGTCGGCGGTGAGATAGCGCTGAACGCTGGGAGCGATCATACGGACCGCCTCCTCGGTACTGACCTCAGCCAACGGTCCCACCCGCACGATGTAGCGCAGGAAGACCGTGCCGATCATGTTGGTGGCGGCCAGCACCGCTCGCAGGCTCGTGTCCGGGCCACCACCCAACGCTCCCGACACCGTCGTCAGCACGTAATCCCGCATGAAGTCCCGAAACGCTTGATTGGCATCGGAATTCGAGGTCGCCGACGCCAGCATCGCGACCATGCTGGCGCCGGTGTCCGGGTCCTCCCAGATGCCCAAATAGGTACGCACCAACCGGGCGCCCAGGTCCTCCTGCGAGCCTGCGGCGATGGCATCGACAAGTCTGCGTGGGTCGATGATCAGCCGCATCGCCTCACGGAACAGGTGGTCCTTGGAGCCGAACAAGTACAACACCATCGACGCGTCCACGTGGGCATCGGTGGCGATTTGACGCAGGGTCGTCTTGTCGTACCCCTGTTCGGCGAAGCGCTGTTTGGCTGCAGCCAACACCGCCTCCCGGGATACCGGGCCACCTTGGCGGCGGCCGCGTCGCTTTGCCTCGGCAGGTGAGGGCATATCTGCCACGCTAGCATTTCAATATGCGTTGAAAATATTCCACGACGCCCCCTACGCTGCCCAAACAATTCACCCATAAATGAAAAGGCGGTTCCGGTCTGGGTCGCTGGTGCCGTCAGCGCACGGCCTAAAATCGCCCGAGTGGGCCTGGAAGATCGCGAAGCACTCGCCGTGCTGCAGGCCGCCGTGGACCCGATGACTGCATCCGACACGATGATCGGCCGCTTCTACACCACCTGGTTCGCCATCGACCAGTCGGTGCGCGACATGTTCCCACCGGATATGGCCGGACAGCGTGCGGTCTTCACCCACGCCCTGCACTGGCTGCTCGGCGAGTTCATCGCCCAACGCGCCGAGGAGCCCGTGGCGTTCCTGGCCCAACTCGGCCGTGACCACCGCAAGTACGGGGTGGCGCCCAAGCACTACGAATCGCTGGCCCATGCGCTGTACGCCACCTTGAGCAGTGAGCTCGGTTCGGCATGGACACCGGCCGTCGAGGATGCCGCCCGGCAAGCCATCAACCTGATCGGCGGTGTCATGAGCGGTGCCGCTGCCGCCGAGGACGGTCCGGCGTGGTGGGAGGGGACCGTGGTGGAACACCACCGCGTCTCCCGCGACCTGGCCGTCGTCCGGCTCCATCTGGACCGGCCCATGGACTACCACCCCGGCCAGTACGTGAATATCGAAGTGCCACAATGGCCCCGGCGCTGGCGGTATCTGTCGCCCGCCATTCCCGCGCAGCCCGACGGCGGCATCGAGTTCCACGTTCGGGCAGTTTCGGGAGGCATGGTCAGCGCCGCAGTGGTGGAGGAGACACGCCCGGGGGCCCGCTGGCGGATGTCCAGCCCCCACGGCGCCATGGAGGTCGATCGCGACGCAGGAGACGTGCTGATGGTGGCCGGCAGCACCGGACTGGCCCCGCTGCGGGCCATCATCATGGATCTGTGCCGATTCGGGGTGAACCCCCGCGTGCACCTGTTCTACGGTGCCCGCTACCCCTGTGAGCTCTACGATCTGAAGACACTGTGGGAGATCGCCTCCACCAACCCGTGGCTGTCGGTCACCCCGGTCTCCGAATACGACACCGACCCGCCGTGGGCCTGCGACTACCCGGACCCGCAGCCGCCCCGCGGCCTGCACGTCCGGCAAAAGGGTCTGCTACCCGATGTGGTGACCCGCTACGGCGGTTGGGGCGACCGCCAGATCCTGATCTCCGGCGGCCCCACGATGGTGTCCCGCGCGCGTGCCGCGCTGATGGCCAAAGGTGCTCCCCCACAGCGTATTCAGCACGATCCCCTCGGAGGCTAGGAGCGCCCGAGTCACCGTACTAAGCTCAGGAACGTGCACATCGTCACCCTCACCGACGGGCCCGTATCGGCGCAGTTCGTCCCCTGCGCAGGCATGATCGGGATCTCGCTCACCGACAACGGCGTCGAACTGCTGGGCCAGCGCCGCGGCCTCGACACCTACATCTCGGCAGGTAAGACCATGGGCCTACCGCTGTTGTATCCGTGGGCGAACCGGTTGAGCGTCAACACCTTCGCCGCGGATGCAGCAGGCGTGCGCACCGACGCCAACGGCCTGCCGATCCACGGGCTGCTGGCCGCTCACCCGGACTGGCAGGTACTCACCGAGTCTCCCGGCGAGCTGCTGGCCCGCTTCGACTTCGCTGCGCATCCTGAACTGCTGGCCAGCTTCCCGTACCCGCATACCCTGGACATCGCGGTGACGCTCGCGGCCCGCACCCTGACGCTGCGTACCACCGTCACCGCCACTGGTGAGGTCGCCGTGCCGCTGTGCTTCGGTTTCCATCCGTACCTGCAGATACCCGGCGTTCCCCGCGCGCAATGGCTGGTCGAGACGCCGGCCCTGCGGCACCTGCCCGTTGATGAACGCGGACTTCCCACCGGCGAATCCACCGGTCAACCCGCGGCGCAGCAGCTTCTGGGCGACACAGGCTTTGATGACGGCTACGACCAGGTGGGCGACGGGTCGGTGTTCGCGGTGTCCGCGGGCGGCCGACGCATCGAGGTGCAGTTCCTCGAGGGCTACCCCGCCGCCCAGATCTTCGCACCGCCGGCGGAGGATCTGATCTGTTTCGAGCCCATGGCCGCCCCCACCGACGCCCTGACCCGGGGTGGGTACCGAACTGCCGTGCCGGGAAGCCCGGGGGTGGCGTCCTTCTCCATCATGGTCTAAGCCGCGGAGATCCTTTCTCGCACTTCGAAATCCAATCCAACGGCCTCGGCCACATAGATGTCCTGCGCCATGTGGTTGCCGCGCATGGTCACCTCTCCACGCGGACTGAGATAGGTGAGGTTCTGCGCCGCGCTGGTCAGATCGGCGATGTCCAGAGACCCGGCCCGGCTCGCGAGCATGATCAGCAGTGTCAACGCCTCGTAACAGGACTCACCGATGCTGTTGAGCGCCGGCGCCGCCGGACCGAAGTGGCTGTAGTAGTGCGAGGCGAAATCCATACTCGACGTGGTGTTGAGCGCCTCGAAGTAGCCCGCCGCCGCGAAAAGCCCGTTGTTGCTTTCACTTCCGCTGGCCAGCAGCATGTTCTCCTCGACGTGCGGGCTGAGCCGGGGAACCACCGTGCCCAAGCCCGTCGCCGCGAACTGCCGGTTGAACGCCACGCCGTCGCCGCCCACCAGTAGCAGCACCACTCCCGCCGCCCCGGTCTCTTCGACCTGCCGGATGGCGGCACTGAAATCTTGTGTTCCCAAGGGAACGTAGATCTCGTCGAGTAGTGGCCTGCCCGCCGCACGCGCGTGCAGGCGTGCCGCCGAGCCCGTCTGCCTGGGCCAGATGTAGTCGTTGCCGATCAGGATCCACCGGTCGATGCCGTACTCGGTGTGCATCCAGTCCATCGCCGGAAGCAGTTGACGCGACGGGGTTTCACCGGTGAGGAACAGCCCGGGGGTGTGCTCTCCCCCTTCGTAGAGTGGCCCGTAGACGTAGGGCACCCGGTTGGCGGTAACCCGCGCGATGGCTTGACGCACCGGCGAGATGTGCCAGCCGGTGACGGCATCGATCAGGCCCTGGTCGAGCAGCCGTGCGATGTCGGCGGCCACCACCTCCGGCGCGCGACTGCCGTCCACCACCCGCAGCCGCACCTGCCTGCCGAACAGACCGGTGGTGGCATTCAGATCGGCGATCGCCAGTTCCGCGCACGCCTCACACGAGGGGCCGTAGATTCCTGCTGACCCCGTGCGGGGAACCACCAGCGCGATGTCGACGCTTGCGTCCATCGTTGCGCCTTCCTGCCGCCCGGCCAGAACCGGGATAGTGGCACGCTACCGGCCACCCGTTACCGCGATATTGCACAACTGTTCTGGCGGTGAAAAAGTTGCAATCCGGCAGTGATCGGGCTCAGCGACCGGGTATTGGCAGCTCACTGGCCCGCGCCAACGTGCGAATGAGGTGTATCGCGGTGTCCTCGCCGAACTCGTCGATGAGTGCGGACTTCAACCCGGCCTCCTGCTTGGCCAGCTTGCGGACCTTCGACTTGCCCCGCGCCGACAGATAGGTCAACACTCGCCTGCGGTCGGTCGCGTCCACCCGCCGCAGGACAAAACCGCCGTCCACCAGCTTGTCGACAATGCGTGTCAGGGTGGGCGGCGGGATCGCCATGGCGGTCGACATCTCCGTCATGGTGAACCCGTCTCCCCCGCGCAGCGCACCGAGCACCCGCCACCCCTCGATGGTGCTCACTTCGTTGTCGAGCAGTCCCTGCGACAGCGCATCCGTCCACCACCGATTGATCCGGAAGAAGACTTCAGACACGCTCTCGATGCTGGTCGAGATCGGCACCCCTGCTCCTGACATGATCGCTTCCATTGCGAAATGTTGTTTCGCAAGCCTAACTCGGTGCGGGTCCGAACGCACTGCTCACGCGGGCTGCGCGAGCGGTGCTGTCTGAGAACCGAATACCTTGAAAACAGCCGCGGCGCCCCATTCCGAGAGAACACCGAAGCCTGCCCCTACCAGCGCGGTGATCGCTGCCACCAATGCCGGATGCGAGATCCCCGAGGTGGTGATGCCGTTGCCCGTCGCGGCCATGGTGCCCACTGTCATCGCGAATCCGAACACGATCGCCGGAGTCGCAGAGATCCACGGCAAGCGTGACACCTGCACCATGGCCAGACTGCCGATGCCCACGGCGACCGACAGCAGCAGTGCGCTGCTACTGGCCTGTACCGACAACAGGGTGGCTGTCGCGATGGCAATACCAGTCCAGTTGCACGCCACCGACTTCAGGAGACCCTTCACACCGGTGCCGACAAAGAAGAACGACGCCCAGGCCAGGAACAGCACCCACACCGGCAATGGCCACACCGTGGCCGTCATCAGCGTCGACAACATCCCGAACACCCCGACGCTGATGGAGAGCGCGGTCATCTTGGACATCACGGCCTCCGCTCAGTGGTGGTGATCATGGTCATGGTCATGATCGTGGTCGTGGTCGGCGTGGGACAGCCGCCGCGCCTCCGCCTCGGTGCGCTCGTCGAGCGCTGCGGCAGTGGCGAATTCCTTTTCGGTCATCAGCCGGCTGAACGCCTCGCCGAACTGACGGTAGTAGACCGCGGGGTCGCACGTGTCGTCGATGCCGGAGGAATCGATGACGGCGATCAGGTGCGTCTTGAACTCGTCCCAGGCGAAGGCCCCGGACTGGCACATGTGCACCACCAAACCGAAAAGCCGTCCCTGCCAGGGTGCATCGAACACCAGCTCACCGTTGGACCTCGGCAACGCCCAGTCGCTGCCCAGGTCGTCGAGGTCGGTCAGGTCGATGGTGGGCGCCGACATCACGCCCCCTGCGGGCCGGACACCAACGCGGTGCCCACCATCGAGTCGCGGCTGATCAGCGGTACCAGTTCCTCGGCACTCAAGCCGTCGGTGCCTGGGGGCCGCTGCGGAATCACCAGGTAGCGGATCTCGGCGCTGCTGTCCCAGATGTCGATCTTGACGTCATCGTCCAGCGTCACACCGAATTCCGCGAGCACACTGCGCGGTTCCCTGACGACGCGGGCCCGGTACTGGGGGTACTTGAACCACGCCGGCGGGATACCCAGCAGCGTCCAGGGGTAGCAGGAGCACAGCGTGCAGACCACCACGTTGTGCTTGTCGGCGGTGTTCTCCACCGCCACCATGTGTTCGGTCTGCAGCCCGGTGAAGCCCATGTCGGCGATGGCCGCGGTGGCATCGGTCAACAGCCACTCTTTGTACTCCGGCTCCGTCCACGCCCGCGCCACCACCTTGGCGCCGTTGACCGGGCCCATGTCATTCTCGAACGACGCCACCACGGCGTCGACGGCCTCGTGCTCGGCGAGACCCTTCTCCACCATCAGCGACTCCAGGGCGTTGACGCGCGCCTCGACGTCGGACATCGAAAGCCAGTCCATCTGTGCTTACTCCTTCTTGATTTTCAGGATCCGACGGCTTCGAGGTAGCCCTCGAAAAGGTCGGCGTACAGGTCGAATTCTTCGGTGACGGTGTCACCCCAGAGCTCGGTGGAGCTGAACTTCACCATGTAGAGCTGGTGTGGCTCCTCCACCTGTTTGTGTGCGCTGAGCGCCGGATCGCGGTACGCGCCGTACTGCTTGACCACCTCGCCGGTGGCGCGGTTGAGGTAGCCGGGCAATCGGTTGTGGGTGACCTCGTGGATGTTGCGCACCCGGACCGTGGCACCGAGTTCGAAGACGGGCGGTGTGGTGGCGGGCAGGTCGTGCGGGGTGCCGTTCCACAGAAAGTCCATCATGTTCTCGCCGAGCTTCGAGAGTGTCTCGGGCTTGGCCGGGTGGGGCGTCATGGAGGGCGCACCCAGTTCGCTCATCCGCTGATCGACCTCTTCGTGGGAGATCACGCCTTTGTCGTTGAGCAACTTTTCCACCGAGAACAGCCAGTGCGAGTAGTAGGTGGAGTCGGTGTAGTCGCTCCACTTCATCAACTCGATGCCGTGACGCTGCTCATCGAGGTTGAATACGCCCTGCTGCAAAGCCATCGCGGTGACCGCGTGCATCCGGCCCTCGAACGGGTACCGCCAGTTGGGGATCCCTGGTTCCAGGAACTCCGTGGCGATGGGGCCGAGTCCGTCGCGGCCTCCGACATCGTGCGGACCATGCATCGTTGATCATGCCTCCGATCTTTTGATTCACCTTCGGAATACTTCCAAAAGGAAGGATGCGCACTAATCGGGAGCTTTGCAATCCGCCGAGGCAGCTGTTACATGGCTTTAACCCAGCTCCTCCGTCCGTAAAGTTTGTGTTTCCAAGCCAGGTAGAACGCCGCCCCGGGTTGACGACCACCTGCGACGATCCCAAGACTGTCGGCAGCACACAATATTTGTGCAATGGAAATATCTCCGAGAAGGGAACCCCGATGTCGACACCCGATTCAGCTATCGCCACCTCACGGACCACAGCCGTCGAGCTGCCGGACAGCACCACCAGCACCGCACTGTGGCTCACCACCACCACGGTGCTCGCGTTGATCGCCTATTACTTCCTGGCCTTCGACCAGGGCGCGGTGTCGGTCTTCGGGTCCGACACCCACGTCCACGAGTTCCTGCACGACGCCCGCCACCTCCTCGGCTTCCCGTGCCACTGAGACACCGAGAGAACTGACCATGGAGAAACGACTGATCAGCCTCGGCCTCGGCGCCGGACTGCTCGCCGGCGTGGCTTCTTTCGCCTATGCCCGAATCCAGGCGGCGCCACTGATCGCCGGCGCCATCGAATACGAGGAGGCCCGCTCTCACGCCGAAGAGGCTGCAGGCGGCGGACATTCGCATGAGCAGGAGGTCTTCACCCGCGCCGTCCAGGAAAACCTCGGCGCCGGCGTGGGCACCATCGCCTTCGCAGTGATCACCGGCGCCCTGTTCGCCGTCGCACTGAGCATCACGCTGGCCACACTGCGGCGTCATCGGATTGCCTTCGATACCCGCGCCGTGGCCGCCGTGTTGGCCGGAGTCGCCTTCATCGCTGTCTGCGTCGTTCCGTGGATCGCGTACCCCGCGACGTTGCCCGGTGTCGGGCAACCCGAGACCGCAGGGGCTCGCACCACTGCATATCTCGCTCTGTTGATCACATCGCTGGTCTTGGCGGCACTGGCCGGGGTGGGCGGTCTGCGACTGGCTCCGCGAATCGGCGGCTACGCCGCGGCCGCCACCGGCATCGCGGGTTACCTGGTGGCTGTCTCCGTTGCCATCACCGTGCTGCCGTCGTACCGGGAGACACCGCAACCCGTCACCGGACCGGACGGCACCGTCGTGTTCCCCGGTTTTCCCGCCGACCTGCTGGCCGACTTCCGCATCATCACCGTGGTGTGCCAGGGCATCCTCTGGCTGGTGATGGGCGCGGCGTTCGCGGTGCTGTTGCCCCGTGTCCTCGGCATAACCCGTAACGACAACAGAACAGAGGTGCTGAGTGCGCATCGTTGAGTTCACCCCGACGCCCGACCAGTACGTCTGGACATTCGGCGGAGCCGAACCGGTCATGGAGGTGGCGCCGGGAACAGCGTTGCGGCTGTGGACCGAGGACGCCTTCGCCGGCCGCGTCACGTCGTCGTCGGACAAACCCAGTGAGGTACTCAACCCCAAGGAACTCAACCCGCAGACCGGGCCGTTCTACGTCACCGGCGCCGAACCAGGCGACACACTGGCCCTGCACGTCGTATCGCTGGAACCGGCTCGAGACTGGGCCGCCTCCACCACCATTCCGCTGTTCGGCGCACTGACAGGCACGGATCGCACCGCGGGGTTGCAGGCACCACTGCCCGAGCTGACCTGGATCTACACGGTGGATCGCGCGGCGTCGACGGCGACGTTCACCGCCCACGAAACCGACTTCTCGTTGGAGGTGCCGCTGGCGCCGATGCTCGGGACCGTCGGAGTGGCGCCCGCCCTGCGCGAGGTCCGCACCACGCTGGTGCCGGACTACTTCGGCGGAAACATGGACACTCCGGAGTTGCGGGCAGGCACCACGGTGTACCTGGGAGTCAACGTCGAAGGCGCGGTGTTCTCGGTGGGCGACGGTCACTACCGACAGGGCGAGGGCGAAACCTGCGGCACCGCACTCGAAGGCGCCATGAACGTGATGCTCATCGTGGACCTCATCAAGGGCGGTGCGCCGGCGTGGCCGCGGTTCGAACACGATGACGCCCTGCTCACGGTGGGCTCAGCGCGCCCACTCGAAGACGCGTGGCGGTGTAGCCAAGTGGAGATGGTGCGCTGGCTGCGCGAGCTGTACGGCCTGGGCGCCATGGACGCCTACCAACTGTGCTCCCAACTGTGTCTGTCGCCGCTGGCCAATGTGGTGGACGTGAACTACAGCGCGGTCACCAAGATCCACAAAGCGCTTCTGCCGCAGTCTGTTCCGTTCGCGGGCATGCACGCCAAGATGCGGGCGGCCGCAGCGCTGCTGGCGTGAAAACGACAACTGCGCGACCGGGCAGGCCGGTCGCGCAGTTGTCGTGTGTTCTCAGCGCCTCGAGCGGGGCTCGATGTCTCGTCTCCTCAGCCGCACTCCGCAAGCTTCGCGCGTCATCGTCGACTTCGGGGTTGCCACACCACGAGCGCCGTACTGGTCTTGGACACCGGATCGCGGCGCTGATTGTTGCGCGCCGCCTCCAGCTCCTGAGACATCTCGGCCAGTCGCGACTGCAGTGCCTCGACCTGGTTGGTCAGCTCGATGATCCGTTTGATACCGGCCAGATTGACGCCCTCGTCCTGCGAGAGCCGCTGAACTTCACGGAGCAGGTCGACGTCGCGCTGGGAGTACCGGCGGCCACCACCCGAACTGCGTTGCGGACTCACCAGACCGAGCCGGTCATAGGTCCGCAGAGTCTGGGCGTGCATCCCGGCCAGCTCGGCAGCCACCGAGATCAGGAATGTCCTGGCGGCGTCATCTGCCTTGCTCATAGCCGGTTACCCGCCCATCCTGCGCGCGGATCGAAGCCGCTGGCCCGCTCGGCGGCCGCGTAGGCCTCCAGCGCCTCCAGGGCTTCACCTTCGAGGTCCTTCGGCACCGCGACCTTCACCGTGACCAGCAGGTCACCGTGTCCGCCGCTGCGCTTGGGCACTCCCCTGCCACGCACCCGCAGGATTCGGCCGTCGGCCGTGCCCTTGGGCACCCGGACACCAACCTTGCCTTCCAGGGTCGGCACGGAAAGCGTTGTCCCCAATGCCAACTCGTGGAAGCTGACCGGGACCGCGACTGTGAGATCGTCACCGTCGCGTCCGAACACCTTGTCGGGCCGCACGTGCACGGTGACGTACAGATCACCCGAGGGCGCTCCCCGCAGCCCGGCCTCACCCTGACCGGCCAGCCGGATCCGCTGTCCGTCTTCGACTCCCGGTGGGATACGCACGTTGATGGTGCGTGTCCGCGTGGTGACGCCGGTGCCCTTGCACTCGTCGCAGGGGTTCTCGATGATCGAGCCACTGCCGCGGCACTCGGTACATGGTTCGGAGAACCCGAAGGCACCCTGGTTGCGGTTGACGACGCCGGCGCCGTTGCAGTTCGGGCAGACCTTCGGGCTGGTACCCGGACGTGCCCCACTGCCATGGCAGTTGGTGCACGGCGCCGGGCTGGTGAGCCGCAGAGGCATCGCCACACCCTTGGTGGCTTCCAGGAAGTCGAGTTCGGTCTCGGTTTCCAGGTCGTTGCCACGCCGGGGCCGGGTGGGCCGCTGTTGCGCGCCGCGCCCGAAGAGTCCACCGAAGAGGTCGCCGATGTTCGTGCCGCCGGTCTGGCCGGCGGCGTCGAACAGGTCACCGAGGTTGAACTCCGCACCGTCGGAACCGAATCCGCCCGGGAACCCCCCACCGGGCGTGCCGCCGTTGTTGAACCGGCGGCCGAAACCGCCGCCCGCGAAAATGCGGCGAGTCTCGTCGTATTCCTTGCGCTTGGCCGGATCGGTGAGTACCTCCTTGGCCTCCGACGCGGCTTTGTACCGGTCTTCAGCTGCAGAGTCACCCGGGTTCCGGTCCGGATGGTTCTCGGCGAGTATCTTGCGGGCAGCCCGCTTGACCTCGTCCTGGCTGGCATCAGAGGAGACGCCGAGCTCCTTGTAGAAGTCCTTCTCAACCCACTCGCGTTGGGCCATGCCGCGTCACCTCCTCACCTGTCTGCATCCTCGTATCTGCTTCCTTATTCTGTAGCCTGATCGGCTGGCGCGCCGGGGTTGTCGGCCGTGTCGGGCGCGGTATCCGCGGTGGATGTCTCGGATGGAGCGTCCACCACACCGACGAGCGCGTGCCGCAGCACCTGCTCGCCCAGGCGATATCCCCGCCGCATCACCGTTCCGATCACCGGATTCGACCCGTCGCCCTCGTGCTGCACAGCTTCGTGCAGGGAGGGATCGAAGGAATCTCCTTCGGCGCCGAAGGCCGCCAAGCCCACGCCGTCCAGTGCGGTGGCCAGCTTGTCGGCCACCGACTTCAACGGCCCCGTCTCCAGATCGCCGTGGCTGCGGGCCCGATCCAGGTCGTCGAGCACCGGCAACAGCTGGTGGATGACGCCCGCCTTACCCCGCTCCAATGCGGCCTGCTCCTGGCGGACCGACCGCTTGCGGTAGTTGTCGTACTCCGCCTTGACGCGCTGCAACGTCGCCTTCAGATCGGCGACCTCGTCGGTCTCTGTCGCCGCCGGGGCCTCCGGCTCCGGCGCGCCGGGCGCCGGGCCGGAGGACGGCTCACGTACTTCGCCGGTGGTCGGATCGATGCGCCGTTTGTCGGTGACTGTCACCGGCTCCTGCGAATCGTTCTGGCTCACTTGCGCTCCTGGTCGTCTTCGACGACCTCGGCATCCACCACGTCGTCGTCGTTGGACTTGTTTGCACCACCCGTGGCGTCGCCGCCGGCGGCCTGCTCGGCCTGGGTGGCCTCATAGATGGCCTGGCCCAGAGCCTGGCTCTCGGTGCCCAGCTTCTCCATCGCAGCCTTGATGGCCGAGATGTCGGTGCCTGCCAGCGCCGACTTGGCGTCGGAGATGGCGGCGTCGACCTTGGTCAACGTCTCCTCCGAAACCTTCGATCCACCGTCGGCTTCGCGCTGTTCCTTGACGAACTTCTCCGTCTGGTACACCAGCGACTCGGCCTGGTTGCGGACGTCGGCTTCTTCGCGACGCTTGCGGTCCTCGTCGGCGTGCGCTTCGGCGTCCTTGATCATCCGGTCGATCTCGTCCTTGGACAGGCCGGAACCTTCCTGGATCTTGATCGTGTTCTCTTTGCCGGTGCCCTTGTCCTTGGCGGTGACGTGCACGATGCCGTTGGCGTCGATGTCGAAGGTGACCTCGATCTGCGGCACGCCGCGGGGGGCCGGCGGGATACCGGTCAGCTCGAAGGAGCCGAGCAGCTTGTTGTGCGAAGCAATTTCGCGCTCACCCTGGAACACCTGGATCTGCACCGACGGCTGGTTGTCATCAGCCGTGGTGAAGGTCTCGCTGCGCTTGGTGGGAATGGTGGTGTTGCGCTCGATCAGCTTGGTCATCACGCCACCCTTGGTTTCGATACCGAGGGACAGCGGGGTGACGTCAAGCAGCAGAACGTCTTTCACCTCACCCTTGAGCACGCCGGCCTGCAGGGCGGCGCCGACGGCAACCACCTCGTCCGGGTTCACACCCTTGTTGGGCTCCTGGCCGCCGGTCAGTTCCTTGACCAGATCGGTGACCGCAGGCATGCGGGTGGAGCCACCGACGAGCACCACGTGGTCGATGTCGGACACCGAGATACCGGCATCCTTGATCACCGACTGGAACGGCTGGCGGGTGCGATCCAGCAGATCCTGTGTGATGCGCTGGAATTCGGCCCGGGTCAGCTGCTCGTCGAGGAACAGCGGGTTCTTGTCGGCGTCGACGGTGATGTAGGGCAGGTTGATCGACGTGCTCTGGCTGGAGCTCAGCTCGATCTTGGCCTTCTCGGCGGCTTCACGCAGCCGCTGCATGGCCATCTTGTCCTTGGTCAGGTCGATACCCGAGGTGCTCTTGAATTTGTCGACCAGCCAGGTCACCACGCGCTCGTCCCAGTCGTCACCACCGAGGTGGTTGTCGCCGGAGGTGGCACGCACCTCGACAACACCGTCGCCGATCTCGAGCAGCGAGACGTCGAAGGTGCCGCCACCGAGGTCGAAGACCAGGATGGTCTGTTCCTTCTCGCCCTTGTCCAGGCCGTACGCCAACGCGGCCGCGGTGGGCTCGTTGACGATGCGCAGGACGTTGAGGCCGGCGATCTGGCCGGCTTCCTTGGTGGCCTGACGCTGGGCGTCGTTGAAGTAGGCGGGAACGGTGATCACCGCATCGGTGATGTCCTCGCCCAGGTAGCTCTCGGCGTCACGCTTGAGCTTCTGCAGCACGCGGGCGCTGATTTCCTGGGGGGTGTAGTCCTTGCCGTCGATCGCGACGGTCCAGTCCGTGCCCATGTGGCGCTTGACGGACCGGATGGTGCGATCGACGTTGGTCACCGCCTGGTTCTTGGCGGGCTGACCGACCAGCACCTCACCGTTGCGCGCGAACGCGACAACCGACGGGGTGGTGCGGGAGCCCTCAGAGTTCGCGACGACGACGGGGTCGCCGCCTTCGAGAACCGCCACGACAGAGTTGGTGGTCCCGAGGTCGATACCGACCGCACGAGCCATAGTGATGCCTCCTGAATAGCTTTCATTGGGGTCTGAGTGGACCGGACTCAAGATTGCTCCCGTTGACCGTCTGCTGTCAAACCAGAGTTGAGTCTGATCCACTCAAGTTAGTGTCATTCTGACCAACGGGCTTCTTCTCGACTTTGTTCCCGGTTCCCGGGTGCAAGGTTCCGGCTGACTTGTCGGACTGCCGCCTAGCTGCTGGAACGTCATGAATTGGCAGACCTCGTGCGGAGCGCATGACATGGCAGGACCCCTCAGGACGACGCGCGACGGGGTACGTGGGAGGCGCCGCGGGCTCACCATTGCGGACGACGGCGCCGGGAATCCCACATGCTCAGCCGACCGACCGGGCCGCGTCGAGGATGACCGCCGTGACGGCATCGGGATGCGAGATCAGCGTCAAGTGAGATCCGCCGTCAAACTCGGTCACGTGAGACCCGGCCCGCGCGGCCATCGCTCGCTCGGACGTCGGGGTGATGATCTGATCGCCACTGCTGATGAAGTACCACGACGGGATCGTTCTCCACGCAGCGAACCGCGACGGGGTGTCGAATGCCGCGGTGGACGCCGCCCGTTGGGATGCCCACAGCCGGGCCGCCACGTCCGCAGGCAAGTCGCTGCCGAAATGCGAAACGAAGATGTCCTTCTTCAGGTAAAGGTCGACCGTGCCGGGCGGCGCACCGGGGTCTGTCAGTTTGTCGAAGAGCTCCTCGTCGGACTCCTGCTTCAGAACCGAATCCGAGCCGCTCAGGGAGCCGTTGGTCTCCCCGACGTCGGGTGCCGCGGCGTCGACGTACACAAGCGCCTTGACATTGGGGTTGCCTTCGGCGGCATTGGTGATCACCGAACCGCCGTAGGAATGTCCCACCAGCACAACAGGACCAGGGATCGTCTCGACGAAGATCGATACGGTCTCGGCGTCGGTGGTCAAGTTCTCCAACGGGTTCGCAATCGCTCGCACGTCGTACCCCTCGGCCTGCAGCGCCGTCATCTCACCACCCCAGCTGGACGTGTCGGCCCACGCACCGTGCACCAGAACAACAGTGAGCCTGGGTGGTTCAGCCTGCACGCCAGGGGCGCTCAGCGTGATGAGAACAACGGCTAGGACGCTGCACAGAACGCCCATGGTCGCCGTACGCGCAAAGTGCCCCATCGACTTGCTCACCTTCCTATGAACAGTCACCGCTCTCACCCTGGCCTCTCGACCCGTGCTGCGAATCCGGATAACACACGGGGGTTCTACGGGTTCGCACACTGCCAGGTGGCTGATTGGCTCACCACGACTGTTAGGACGGGAGCCCGCCATGGCGCAAATACCAACGGTGATTGGGTACGTACTGGGACGCCTTCATCAAATTGGCGTCTCCGATATCTTCGGCGTTCCCGGGGACTACGCGTTTCCGGTCCACGACGCCATCGTCGCGCATCCCGACATCAACTGGATCGGCTGCTGTAACGAACTCAACGCCGGTTTCGCCGCCGACGGATATGCGCGCCTTCGTGGGGTGGGCGCGCTGACCACGACGTTCGGTGTCGGCGAACTCGGTGCCATCAGCGCGGTGGCCGGCGCCTACGCCGAGCGGCTACCGGTCTTCCACCTCACCGGAATGCCAAACCGCAGCGCCCAGGCTGACCGCGCGCTGGTCCACCACACCCTGGGCAACGGTGAGTTCGACCTGTTCAAGCAGATGGCCGACACCGTGACTGCGGCGTCGGCCATCATCACCCCGCCAACGCCATCGCCGAAACCGAACGTCTCATTGCCACAGCACTGTACGAACGCCGGCCGGTCTACCTGGCGTTCCCGTCCGACGTCGTCGGCCAACCGGTCGCCGCATCATCGGCGACCCTGCCCCGACCCGCCAGCGACCCACGAGCACTGGCTGCCGCGGCCGACGCCGTGGCAGATGCCCTGAACCGGGCTGACACGGCCTGCATACTGCCCGGACTACTGCTCGACCGGCTCGGCATCACCGAGGCCGCCATCCAGCTGATCGAAACAGCCTCTTTGCCGTTCGCGACCATGTTCGCCGACAAGTCGGTGATCGATGAGGATCACCCCCACTACATCGGTATGTACGACGGCCGCCTGATGGACCAGAGCGTACGGGAATTCGTGGAATCGGCCGACGTGGTCGTCACGATCGGGACGATGCAGACCGACTTCAACACCGGCGCGTTCACCGCGCATCTGGACCCGGCCCGAACCGTCGACATCCAGCTGCACTCGGCCCGTATCGGCGCGACCGTCTTCCAAGACGTCGAAATGGCCGATGTACTCCTCGAGATCGCCGAGCGCGACCTCAAACGCCATGCTCCCGTAGAGCTTCGACCGATCACGGCAGGGTCCGTCGGCGGCATCGCCGATGACGCCATCACCGCCGAACAGCTCTACCCACGGTGGGCGAACTTCATCGCACCCGACGACATCGTCATCGCCGAAACGGGCACGTGCTCCATGGGGCTGGCGTTCGATCAGCTACCGCACGGGGCGCGGTTCTACAACCAAGCCCTATGGGGTGCGATCGGCTGGGCCACCCCGGCAGCTCTCGGCGCGGCCGTCGCAGAACCCGGGCGCCGGGTCCTGTTGTTCACCGGTGACGGTTCCCACCAAGTGACAGCACAGGAGATCTGCCAGTTCCATCGCCTCGGCTTACGGCCGATCATCCTCGTACTCAACAACTCCGGCTATCTCATCGAACGCTTGTTGTGTACCGACCCCGACATCGCCTACAACGACGTCGCTGCTTGGAATTACGCCACCCTGCCACACGCGCTCGGCTGTGAGGGTTGGTTCACCGCCCGCGTCACCACCCTGGGTGAACTCGACGCGGCATTGAGCACCGCGGCGGCGGGCCACACCGCGGCCTACATCGAGGTCGTCACCGGCCCCTACGAATACCCGCCGCTGGCCCGCCACCTCCACGACAACGTCTCGAGCCTCTACCACCTCACTTGAGACCAGAAAAGGACCCACCGTGACGACGCGTTCGGAACAGCAGAGCTGGTCACTCGACATCGCCCTGGCCCAAGGCGGATTCAACGCGCTGCACCCCGGAGCCAAGGGCACCCTGGAACTGCTCGGCCACGACCACACCGACTTCGACAAGGTCTTCGCATTGGTGCAGAGCGGCGCGATGCTGCCCAAGGCGTGGGCACAGATCGCCGGGCAGGCGCAGGCGCGTGCCCACCACCACGAGACCCACGGCTTCCGGCGCACGGCTTCGGACCTCTATCTGCGCGCGGCGGTCATGTACGGACGGGCGCAGTACTCGATCTTCGACAGCGGCGACGCCAGGAAAACCGCTCTGCGCCAACGTTGCGACCATTGCGTCGCCCGACTGGCCGAGCTGCGCGACAACCGGGTGCGGCGTGTCGAACTCGACTTCGACGGCAAGACGCTGTTCGGGCTTCTGCACCTGCCCGCGGCGACGGTTCGCCACGCGCCCGCGGTCATCCTCGGCCCGGGGATGGACATGATCAAGGAGGACTACATCCTCGCCGCGGAGCGCTTCTACACCAACCGCGGAATCGTGGCGTTGTCGATCGAAGGCCCGGGCCAGGGACAGACACGGTCGTTGGGCCTGACCGTCGGCCTGGACAACTACGAGCGGGCCATTGAGAGATACGCAACCTACTTGGCCGGCCTGCCGGAGGTCGACGAAACGCGCATCGGGATGTTCGGCATCAGCATGAGCGGTTACTGGGCGCTGCGGGCGATGGCCTCACCCGATACCCAGCTACGGGCCGCCGCGACCTTCGAGGCTGTCTCCGGTGATTTCGAAACCATCTTCGAGGCTGCCCAGCCCAGTTTCAAGAACAACTACATGTACATGGCGGGGTACACCGACGAACATGCCTTCGACGAGGAGCTCAAGAGGCGGATGCCGTTGAGCGACTTGGTTACCCGCATCACCAAACCCGTCCTGCTTGGCATCGGCGAGTTCGACGAGCTGACACCGGTGGAGAACGCGATCGCGACCTACGAACGCATCACCGCCCCGAAGGAGATGCGGGTGTACGAGGGGCAGTTCCACCCGCTCGGCGGGGTGGCGGCCGAGGTCTTCGCATTCGGCGCCGATTGGGTTCTGCGGGCACTCGACGGCGAGTTCGACCAGCCCGGCCGCGACGAACGTCATTTCATGCGCGCCGACGGCGCGGCGACCGAGGGATCCGCCGATCCGCAGTGGTGGCTCGGCGCGACGCCACCGGCACTACAGGACGTCAGGTCGGCGGGTGCAGCGTCGTCAACCAACGGATCCGGAGGAACACCATGACGACACTGGAGGACAACCCGGTGCCAACCATTCGCGGCGACGAAGGCGCCACCGTGTTGGGACCCGACAACGTGGCGATCGGAGCCCAGAACCCCGGCTCTCCGGACACCGATGCCGGTAGCCTTCCGAACCTCAAGTGGTCGTTCGCCGCGTCTCACAATCGGTTGTTGAGTGGAGGTTGGGCGCGGGAAACCACGGTGCGCGAACTCCCGGTCGCAACCACGCTGGCCGGCGTCAACATGCGGTTGAGAGCGGGTGCCTACCGCGAACTGCACTGGCACCGCGAGGCGGAGTGGGCGTTCATGCTCGCCGGCAGCGCGCGTATCGCCGCCATCGATCCGCAGGGTCGCAACTTCATCGACGACATCGGCCGCGGAGATCTGTGGAACTTCCGCGCCGGATTCCCGCACTCGATCCAGGCGCTCGAGGATTGCGAGTTCCTGCTGGTGTTCGACGACGGCAACTTCTCCGAGAACGAAACCTTCCTCGTGACCGACTGGTTCGCGCACACCCCGAAGCACGTACTTGCCAAGAACTTCGCGGTGCCCGAGTCGGCGTTCGACGACATACCCAAGGCCGGCGACATCGACCACACCCGTTACATCTTTCCCGGCGACGTGCCGGGGGCTCTGGTAGACGACATCGCGGCTGTGCAGTCGCCCCACGGGACCGCCGAGCCGATGAGCCATCGACTCTTGGCCCAAGACCCCATCGAAGTGCCCGGCGGAAGCGTGCGCATCGCCGACAGCAACAACTTCCCCGCCGCCTCGACCATCGCTGCCGCCTGGGTGGAACTCGCACCTGGCGCCGTGCGCGAAATGCACTGGCACCCCGACAACGACGAGTGGCAGTACTGGGTGTCAGGGCATGCCCGAATGACCGTCTTCGGATCGAGCGGTAAGGCCCGCACGTTTGACTTTTACGGCGGTGACGTCGGATACGTTCCCAGCGCCATGGGCCACTACTTCGAGAACGTCGGCGACGAACCCGTCCAGATGCTCGAACTGTTCCGCAGCGACCACTTCGCCGATGTCTCGGCGAACCAGTGGCTCGGGCTGACACCGCCCGACGTCGTCGGCGCCACCCTGAACTTGAGCCGCTCCACGATCGACGCTCTACGCAAGGACAAGCCCCTGATAATGCCGGCGGACTGACACATTCACATCCTTCGCCACATGGGATTGGACATGCGACGATATGCCCCGTGACCAGCGACGCCGGGCCAAAGGCGCTCCTCGGCAGACATCGTGAGCAGCAGACGCTGATCGACCTGCTCGACGGCGCGCGCACGGGCCGAAGCGGGGTTCTGGTGGTACGAGGCGAGCCTGGTATCGGCAAAACTACGCTGCTCAACGATGTGTCGGAGAGGGCGTCCGACTTCGAGGTCGTGCGTATCACCGGCGCGGAGTCGGAACTGGACCTCACCTGGTCGGGTTTGGAGCAGCTCTGCTCAGCGCTGCACGGTTCCCTGTTCAAACTCCCTTCACCGCAACGACGGGCGATGCAGGCCGCCGTCGGACTCCTCGACACACCTGCCGGTGCCACCCCCGACCCCCTACTGATCGGGTTGGCGACGCTGAGTCTGCTCGCCGAGGCCGGCCGCCGCCGCCCGACCCTCGTCGTCGTCGACGACGCCCAGTGGGTCGACGCCCCGTCGTTGCAGGCCTTCGCGATCGCGGCGCGCCGACTGTTGGCCGAGCATGTCGCCGTTGTGTTCGGGATGAGAGACCACGGTGCCGAACGCACCCTGGGGAACCTGCCCGAGCTGGAGTTGCACGGGCTCGATCGGCCGCACTCCGAAGCTCTCCTGCACGCCGCCGTGCCGTGGTTGGTCGACGAATACACGCGAGAGACCCTGCTGTCCGAGGCGCGGGGAAATCCCCTGGCACTTCTCGAACTTCAGAAGTCACTGCATTTCACCGAGTTGGCCACCTCCCACGGCGTCGGTAACTCCACCACCCGGGCGACCGGTATCGAGATGAGCTTTCACCAACGCCTACAACAACTTCCGGTGCCGACAAGAACACTGCTGTTGATCGCGGCAGCCGAACCCGCCGGAAACCCGGATTGGATATGGGCAGCCGCCCTCCGCCTCGGCATCGACGCCACCGCGGCCGAACCCGCCGAGGCAGCTGAGTTGATTCGGCTCGACAACGGCATTCGCTTTCGCCATCCTCTCGTCCGATCAGCCCTCTATCGCTTCGCCCTCGCCTCGGAACGACGACGCGCCCATGCCGCGTTGTCCTCAGCAGCAGTAGCGGGGGTGAGCGAACAGGACTACGCATGGCATCGCGCGCAGGCGGCATCCGGCCCTGACGAGCAACTCGCGGCGGAATTGGCGCTCGCGGCGGCGCCTGCACGGGTCCGCGGAGGCGCCGCCGTCGCGGCCGCATTCCACGCCAGGGCCGCGGAACTGACGCGCGATCAACACCAGCGGCGCCGGTGGTTGCTCGAGGCAGCAGCCGCGTCGCTGGACGCCGGAGCTGCAGCAGCCGCGTCGCAATTCATCGCACTCGCCAACGGCGTCGACGACGCACAAGGCGACGAATCGCTTTCCGCTCACACCGATCTACTACGGGCCCGGCTCGCGCTGAGCAGCCGACGCGGGCGCGACGCTCCCGGACTTCTCCTCGCCGCAGCCGAAGGTCTGCGCACGATCGACGCCTCGGCGGCGCGCGAGACCTATCTCCAAGCGATCATGGCGGCGCTCTTCGTCGGCCATCAGGCAACGGACGAGAGCACCTCGGCGCGTGCGATCGCGGCTGCTGCTCGCGGCGCTCCGCGTCCGACATGGCAACCGCGGGCGATCGATCTTCTCCTGGACGCCCTTGTCCTGCGGCTGACCGGCGAATACGCCGCCGCCGCACCCGCCATGCGAAAGGCCCTGGACGCCTACCTCCGCGAGGACCTCGAGGGCACGTCTGACCCGCGCTGGCACGCTGTCAGCCATGCCGTCAGCCTCGACCTCTTCGATCCGCGGGCCTGCACCGCGTTGGCGACGCGGCATCTCCAAAAGTTGCGTGCAGCAGGAAATCTGACCGTTCTTGCCAGCGCGCTCTTCCAGAGCGCGGGACTGAGCGTGTACGCCGGTAGGTTCGACCAGGCGACGACGTTGCTGGAAGAGGCCGATGCTCTCATCGCCGCAACCGGAACTCCCGCCCACGGTTCCATCCGCCCCATACTTGCCGCCTACCGGGGCCAGGAACAGCTGTGCCGCACGTTGGTGGAATCCGCTGTCGAGGAATCGACGTCCCGAGGCGAGGGTGGGGAGGTCACCCTCGCCCTGTGCGCAAAAGCCGTCTTGTACAACAGCTTAGGACAGTACACAGAAGCATTCGAGGCATGCGGCTCCCTCGCAAGGCTCGACGAGGTCGGATACTACGGGTACGTTTTGGTCGAGACAGTGGAGGCCGCGAGCCGCTGCGGCCAGATGCAGACGGCGAGGGAGGCGGCCAGCCGAGTCGCCGAACTGGGGGCCTCCACTGGAACTGCACTGGGGCTGGGCCTTGCCGCGCGGTGCGCGGCCCTAGTCGACGAGACCGATGGAGCCGAAGACGAATACCGGAGCTCGATAAGCCATCTCCGCGACGGGTACGTCGTCTATCTCGCACGCACGCAGCTGGTCTACGGCGAATGGTTGCGCCGTCGTCGCCGGAAAGCAGACGCGAGGAAACAGCTACGAACCGCCTATGAGACGTTCTCCAACATGGGGGCTGCGGGTTTCGCCGACCGCGCGCGGCGCGAACTGCAAGCCGCCGGCGAAACGGTACCGGCGCGCGCCGTCGTGGCCAACGCGACGCTCACCACCCAGGAAAGGCACATCGCCCGGCTGGCGCGGGAGGGCTACACCAACGGCGAGATCGCCAGTCAGCTGTTCCTCAGTGCGCGCACCGTGGAATGGCACATGGGCCACATCCTGACCAAGCTCGGAGTCTCGTCGAGGCGAAACCTCCGCGATATCTCGTTGGACTGAGCGCAGCACCGGTACTTTCTGCGGGTTCGTCGCGAGCTCTGCGACGGTTTGATCGGTGCCCATGGACCGGTCACTCGCGAATGCCTCCCCATCGGCACTGCCCGCCGTGATTTCGGCATACCTGACGGCCTCCGAGAAGCGTGACGTGGATGCCACCGTCGCGTGCTTCAGCGACGATGCCACCGTGCTCGACGAGGGCGTACAGCGGCGCGGAATGACCGAGATCCGCCGCTGGCGCGAAGACGTCGACACGACATTCCACTACACGTCCACGCTGACACGGTGGTCTGTGGTCGGAGCCGCCGAAGGCACTCAGCGCTACGAGGTGACCCTGCATCTACGGGGCGACTTCCCCGGCGGTGAGGTCGACCTGGTCAACGCCTTCACCATCCGCGACGGCCGTATCGTCGATCTTCGCATCGTGCCGGCGGCATCATGACCACACCGTTGCGATCCCGCCTCGGCACGTTCGGAGCTTGGTTGCATCCCGGCTACGGCGACGCCGCACGCACCGAGTTCGCCGCCGAGGCCGAGGAATTGGGCTATCCCACGGTGTGGCTCGGCCTGGGCGCCGCATCCGTCACCGATCTGGCGTTCGCCGAGAGAATCCTCGAAGCCACCGAATCGATCATCGTGGCGACCGCGATCGTGAACATGTGGACCAACGACGCCAACCCCTACCTCACCTTGAGCAACTACACGAAACCTTGAGCAACTACACGAACAACCTGCGCCGGTACGGCTACACCGACGCCGATCTCGACGGCCAGGGCAGCGACCGTCTCATCGACGACCTGGCGCCGCACGGCACCGTCGAGGACGTCGCGGCACGTGTACATGAGCACCTGGCTGCGGGCGCCGACCACGTGGGGGTGCAGATCCTGACCGCCGACGGGGCCAGCCCGATGCCCGGCTACCGCGTTCTGGCGGCGGAACTGTCCAGCTGAAGGCCAGGATGTCGGCTTCGACGCCGCCGGCTCGTATGGCATGCCTGCCATCCACGGCCGAACACAGTGGGCTGCCCAGCGCCCCAAGCCTTGTAGAACAACTCCCGGAAATCGGGGCAAGCCGCTCAAGGATTCCGACAGCTTGTTGGACTTCACCTTCCGACCAAACTGTCATGATCGGCGACTTCCCACATCGACGACTCCGCGTTGACCGAGCACTTTCTGCCAAGCCTGGTGTATTGGCTGCCAACCGGGAAATGGGGTGCTGACGTGCGCGGTTATGCCTGGCAGACCGGAACGAGAAACCCCTCCCGCCCCGATCCGAACACCACGTAGAAGAACCACCCAGAGAGAAGCAGAGATCATGACCAAGTTCGGATTCGCCACCGCCATCGCCACCGCCGCCACCGCGACGTTCCTGGGATTGGCTGCCCCCGCGATGGCCGCCCCCACCGGAGCCGGCAACGCCCAAGACACCATCTCCAGCCTGCAAGACCAGGGCTACAAGGTGATCGTCAACCGCCTGTCGGACACCCCGTTGGCCGATGCCAGCGTCGTCTCCGTCGGTGCAGGCCCGACCTTCCAGCACACCAACGCCAACAACCGCAGCGAAGGCGGCTACAGCCCCAACGCCGACAACCAATTCGCCCCCGACAACGTCAAGACCGTCTACGTCAACGTCCGCTGAGTATCCACCGCAGGCTATGGGCTCCCCGATGCCGACCCGTTAGCGAATCGAAACCGAGTCACAGGCTGAACATCCGTAACAGCGGGCATACGCTCGACATGGTGGCGATTCCGAAGAAATGGGCGTTGGTCAGCGCATGTGCGCTGGCCGCGTCGGTGCTGGCCGGGTGCTCGTCGACCACGGACGGTGAGCCCACCTCGGACGGCGCCGGCACCTACGTCGAACCCACATCCCAGACACCGCGGCCGTCGACCACCACTCCGACCACCACCGCGGCGCCCTTGCCCACGGCAACAGCCGCCCCACCGCCCCAGGTTGAACAACTCCCCACCAACGAGCAGGGCTACGTCTACATCGAGACCAAATCCGGCCAGACGCGCTGCCAACTCAACGCCCAGACCGTCGGCTGCGAGTCCGCGTTCGAAAACTCCCCCGTGGTGGACGGCGCACCCGCCAATGGCGTGAGCATCTCCTCCGACGGCAGCGTTCAGTGGGTGCTGGGCAATCTGGGCAACATCCCCACCGTGACCATCGATTACCGCACCTATCAGGCCGCCGGTTGGACCATCGCCGCCGACAGCGACGGCACCCGGTTCACCAATGACAGCACTGGCCACGGGATGTTCGTCGCCGTCCAGGGCGTCGAGACCTTCTAGACGGAAAGCCTAAGGTGGCGCGAGTGGACTTTCGCGTATTCGTTGAACCTCAGCAGGGCGCCTCGTACGCCGATCAACTCGCCGTAGCCCGGGCCGCCGAATCCCTCGGTTACTCCGCCTTCTTCCGCTCCGACCACTACATCGCCATGAGCGGTGACGGCCTGCCCGGCCCCACCGACTCCTGGGTCACGCTGGGCGCCCTGGCCCGTGAGACCTCGACCATCCGGCTGGGCACCATGGTCACCTCCGCCACCTTCCGCCACCCCGGCCCGCTGGCCATCTCCGTGGCCCAAGTCGACGAAATGAGCGGCGGCCGTGTCGATTTCGGACTCGGAGCCGGATGGTTCGATAAGGAACACCAGGCCTATGCCATCCCGTTCCCGCCGCTGGGTGAACGCTTCGATCGCCTGGAGGAGCAGCTCGACATTTTGACCGGACTGTGGAGTACACCGGTCGGCGACACCTTCGACTACAACGGCAACTACTACTCCATCACCGATTCGCCTGCACTGCCCAAGCCCGCGCAGCCGTCGGGGCCGCCGATCATCGTGGGCGGCAAGGGCAAGAAGCGCACCCCGGGTCTGGCTGCCAAGTTCGCCGCCGAGTTCAACGTGCCGTTCTCCCCGCTGGAGGAGATCACCACCCAGTTCGACCGCGTCAAGGAAGCGGTCGCCGGCGCGGGCCGGGCTCCCGAGTCGATGCTCTATTCGGCGTGCTTCGTGGTGTGTGCCGGCCGCGACGACGCCGAGGTGGCCCGCCGTGCGGACGCCATCGGCCGCGAGGTCGACGAACTGCACACCAACACCCCGCTGATCGGCAGCCCGGCGCAGATCGTGGACAAGCTGGGCCCCTTCCTGGACGCCGGTGTGCAGCGGGTGTACGCACAGGTGCTGGACATGAGCGACCTCGACCACCTGGAGTTGTTCGCCGACGGTGTGGTCCGGCAGTTCGCCTAAAGCGGTCGACGAGCCCGAGGAACGAGGGCGAGGAAGGGCCGCCACCGGGGAGCTAACTGCACTTCTGCTCCATCAGCGCTGGCGGGGCCGTTAAGCTCGGTAGCTGTGGCTACACACGAACCCGAGCCGGGGGCCGGGTTCTTCGGTGGGCGCGCTGACACCGAAGAGGCGGCACCCGAGAGCGCTCCGCCGCCGCGGCGCAGCGAGTTGCCCGATCGTCCCGCCGAGCAGGGGCAACACGGATTCTTCAGCTCCGATCGCGGTGATGACAGCGCAGGATTCTTCGGAGGCTCGGCGCCGGCGGTTCCCGACGCACCACTTCCGCAACCCAAACCCAAACCCGAACCGGAACCGGAACCCGAGCCGGAACCGGAACCGGAACCGACTCCACCGCCACAGCCAAAGCCGGAAACCACGTCCAGCTTCTTCACCGGCACCACATCGGCGCCTGCGGACGTCACTTGGCCCGACCCCGAACCCACGCGGTATTCCGGCCAGGACGACGCGGACACCGACCCGAAAATGCGGATGCCGTTCGTCGCACCGCCCCCGTACGACGACTACGACCCCTTCGGCCCGAATGCCTACCGCCCCGAGGAAGCCTGGTATCGCAGCTCGTCGGCAAAATTGGCGCTGGTCGCCATCGGCGCGGCCGTGATCGCCCTGGTGGTCGCCGGCTCCCTGCTCCTGGCCGGTGGCGGCGGCGACGAACCGGACGAAGCCGTGGCCCCCGCCCCCAGCTCCGAGGCTCCCACCGCGGAGTCGACCCCGCCGGCGTCGAGCACGACACCGCGCCTGGCTCCCACCAGCGCACCTCCGCCACCCCCGCCGCCTCCACCACCCCCTCCTCCACCGCCGCCGTCGGCCGAGAACCGCAACACGTATGTGCCGCAGTACACCCAGCGGCCGCGCAGCACATGGACTCGTCAGGCGCCGGAACCCGGCGGCCAAGGCAGTAGCACGCGCAACAACCGCCCGACGCAGAATTTCCCGACCGCGGGCCGCAACCCGAACTGGGAGCGTTAGCTAGTTACTATCGGCTCGTGGCGCGTAACGACGATCCGAACGAGTACTCCGATCAGGACCCGACGCAGTACGCCAACTACACCGGTGACAGCGGAACCGGGGGCACCGGTGGTCAGGCATACAGCGAGTACCAGGGCCCGGAGTACAACCAGACCGACTACGGCTACCCCACCGGCTACGAGCAGGCGCCGGAACCCACACCATGGTTCAAGAAGCCTCCGGTGTTGGTGGGCCTGGGCGCGGTCGCGGTCATCGTGCTCGCCGGCATCATCTACCTGGTCACCGGGCTGACGGGCGATTCCTCCAGCACCACCGACACGTCGACCACCTCCACGACCTCCACCAGCGAGGAGGCGACCACACAACCGGTGGCACCCGTTCCGGGGCAGACGGAGACGGTCACCATTCCGCCGTCCACCACCGAGACCACTGCACCGACGACCACCACGACGCCGACCCCGACGACGACAACCACCACGACAACGACGACGCCCACCACCACGACAACCACCACCACGGTCCCGCCCAGCACAGTCACCCAGACCGAGACCGAGACGCAGACCGAAACGGTCACCCAGCCGCCGCCGATCGAGCCGGCCCCGAAGACGGCGCTTAAGCCCGGCCGGCCTGTCCGGGTCTCTTGGCCTGAGCTCCTTCACCTGGCTCGGGGTGCCCCCACGCCAGCCTCGGACTCAGGCCGAACTGCGCCACCATCGCCTCAGCCGAGCGCACGGCGGCCCGGCACGCCCTGGCAGTGAACGGATCGTTGAGCGGATGCTCGCCGCGGCGGCGCCAGCGTTGCGCCGCCGCGAAGGCCGCCCGCGGACCGTCGTGAGATTCCTCCGGTCGTAGCCCCAACCGGCTCATCGCATCCGTTCCCGAGCCGCCGATGATCCTGCGCAGCGAGGCCATCTCCTCCTCGTTGAGCGTGGTTTTCCGCGACCGCAGCGCTGACAGCAGCCGCAGTTCCTCGAAGGCATGGGTGTCGGCCAGCAGCGGGTCGATGTCGGCGACGATGTACGGCGTCGCCCGGATCGGATTGACCTCGACGAACCGCCGCAGCGACAGCAGTGCCGTATGCGCTTTCAGCAGTTCGGAACGCTGGGCGAACTGCTGATCGATCACGTCGCGCAAGGCCACCAGCCCGCTGCGCTCCAACAGTTGATCGGCCAGCGCCGCGGAGTCGGTGACACCGGCACGCAGCACGGCGATCGAGATCCTGATCCCGAACATGCCGAACCGGTCCAGCAACTGGGCCCGGATATGGGCGTCGACCGGCAGGGTGCTGTCCTCACGGACGAAGCGGTCCACCGACAGCATCGCCTTGTTGAGCTCTGCTGCATCAACCCCGGCCAGCTTTTCCAGCGCCACGAACTCGCTCTGGCGAAGGGTGCGCGCGGTCAGCGCCAGCAGCCCCGACACGGGCACGACGGCCTGACAGATCCCGGTTTTGTCCATCTCGGTGGTGAAGCGCGTGGCGACATCCTTGGCCGACAACATGGCGTCCAACCGGCCTGCGCCGATCTCGTCGGCGCGGGAGGCCACACCGATGACTCCGAGCGCCCCCGACGATCCGCCCACCAGTTCGCCGATCTGCTTGAGCAGCGCGATGTCCGCGGCGTTGAGGGTGCGCAGCAGGAACACCACCGCATCCACTCGGGGCACCCCGTCGTCGGGTACCAACAGCCGCAGTGTGCGTTCGGAGACGTCCCGTGACAGCGACGACGTGCCGGGGGTGTCGATGATCGACGCGTCGATCAGTTCGGCGGCCGGCCACTCCACGTCCAAGTCCGCGACCTCGGCGGGGTCCAGCCGACCCAGGTCGAAGGTCAAGCCGCCCACATCGGGGTCGCGAGTGATGGGCACATTGGTGCGGCGTCCGCCGACGTGGTTGGCGGTCACCTTAGGGGTAGGGCCGTGCCGGAACCAGGTGACGATCCTGGTGGCCTCGGTGGCGTCGGTGGGCGCGATGGTCTCCCCCACCAACGCGTTGACCAGCGTCGACTTCCCCGCCTTGAGGGTGCCGGCCAGCGCGATCCGGATCGGCTGGTTGAGCCGGCGGCCGATTCGGTCCAGTTCGTTGAACACGTCCGGACGCTGGTGGTAGGCAGGCTCGCCCTGGTAGGCGCGGATGGTTCCGTTCAGGATGGCGCGCACCTGGTCACTCGTGCTCATTGACGCCTGAGTCTACGGCCCGAGTTGCCGCCCGCCGATCGCTCGCTAGTATCGGCGCCCGTGGCTCCTCCCCCGACACCCGACCCGGAAGACCGTGGTGCGTGGTACCGCAGCACAACCGCGGTGTCCGTCGCCGGCGTGGTGGGTGCGGCACTGGTGGCGGGCCTGGTGGTGACCGTGGTCAGGATGTCCGATCAGTGGACCAGGCCCACGCCGACGGTGATGACCACCAGCATCCCGACGACGCAGCAGACCCTGCGCACCACCGAGCCCTTCATCGCGACACCCACCTACGATTCCTCGACGTTCCCCACCAGTGTGCGGCTGTCCACCACCGACATCGGCGTTCCCGGTGAGTCGACAACCACCGAGAGCTCGGAGACCAGCTCCGGCGAGTCATCGACAACACGCAGCACCCGGCGCCCCGGTGGCCAGAACGACGACCAGACCACCACCACGACGCGAAAGCGGCCCCGTCTCAACGAGACTCGTACTCTCAGTCCGTGATCCGCGGCGCGCGCAGCTTCTCGATGTTGTCGCTGACCTGCCGCAGGATGTTGAGCTGACGCTCCAGTTCCTTGACCCGCGTATTCCGTTCGGCCTCTTCCATTTTCGCTGACGACAGCGCTGCCTGCAGCGACTCGTTCAGCGATCGGGTGGCCTGGTTGGCGATGTCGCGGTAGTGATCACGCAGTTGGCGCTGAACACCTTTGAGCCGGTCGCGGGACTCCTTGCTGACCACGAACATCACGTCGTCGACGAAGCGACGCAGGTTGGTCTTGGCCTCGTTGCGCACCCGCAGCATCCGGTTCTCCATGTCCTCCCGGTAGGCCTTGCGCCCCAGCAGCAGTCCGGCTCCCAGCGACAGGGGGTTGAACATGCCCAAACCGGCCACCGAGGTCAGCATGCCGAACATCAGGATGCCGCCGTAGGAGCCTCGCATACTGGTGATGGCCTTGTGCCCCAGGCCGATCGGTTTGGATTCCAGGCGGGTCAACGACTTGAGTCCGTCGAAGCCCGCGCCCATCTCGCGGGCGCTGACCTCGGGCATCTTCACCGCTTCCAGACCGGCTTCGACGAAGGTGCGCGCGACTTCCTCGGCCAGCGCCTCGGCCCGCTGATAGGCCCACACGAAGTTGTCCCCCACCGCGGTGGCCACGGCGTTCTCCACCTCGGCACCGATCTCGGCCCAGTGCACGGTGGGATCGCACGAGTCGATGACGCCCTCGGCGTGGTGGGTGATGGCCCGGAACCGTGAGCGCATATCGTGATCCACGTCGGCGGTCAGGTCGGCGATACCGTCACTGAGCACCTGTTGCCACAACGCGGTGTGCGCCAGCGCTTCCTGGGCCTCCTCCTTGCGCCGCTCGAGGTCCTCGGTGAGCCGGCGCACATCGTCGGGGTCGTTGATGGCCGACAGTTCCGAACTCAGCGAGAGAGTCAGATGTTCTGCGGCCGCGGCGATGTCGGCGATCACCTGGTCGCGCACGCGGTCGTTCTCCCGGGAGAGCACCTTGTCGGAGAGGAACTTCACGATGGCCGGGAAGTTCGACTCCTCGTTGAGTTCCTTGTCGTTGTGCTGTACGGCATGGCTGCGCAGCAGCGACGACGCCGGAATCACCGGCAAGCCGGCCAGCCCGGCGCGCTGCAGGTGGCCGGTGTTGGTGTCGACGATCTGACGCCAGTAGGGGTACAGGTCGGTCTTGGTGGCCACCACGGCGCCCACCGGGCAGATCTCGTGAGCTTGGCGGATGAACCGCATCTCGGGTTCGGTGAATTCCTGGCTGGTGTCGGAGATCATCAGCATGGCGTCGGCGTCGGGCAGCAGTCCCAGCGTGGCCGACAGGTGTGGCTGGCCGTGCCCGCCGACACCGGGCGTGTCGACGAACGCCAGCCCACTCTTGAGCAGCGGGCTGGGGGCGCTGACCTCGACTCGGATCACTTCCCGGCCACCGGCCTGGGGGGCGCGGCGCAGATCGCGGGCGATGTCGGCGACCGGGATCTCGATCACCTCGGGTTCACTGCCCCCTGGCTGCGGCGCAACCACCAGACGCGCCGAGGCCTGCTCACCGTAGGACACGATGGTCACCAGTGCGGTGGTCTCGTCGTCGCCGACCCGCGCCACCGGCATGTTGAGCAGCGAGTTGAGCAGTTGGCTCTTGCCCTGCTTGAGTTGTCCGGCGATCACCACGCGAATCTGGGGATCAGTGATGCGCTCTTTCGCCGCCGCCAGCCGTTGCCGCAGGTCCCCCCGATCGTTCTGCTCGGCGATGCGGGCGGTGTGGTCGATGAGTTCGACGATCACCTTGACTTTGCGCGGGTCCGCCGGCTGCGTCACTGAAAACCCTCCTGTCCACTGTTCCACGTTAGGCCGCGAAGCGGCGGGGACCTGGCCGGTCCCCGCCGCTTCTGGCAATCAGGTCAGAACCCGACGTGGGTCTGCGGCTCGCTGGTCAGCGTCGCGTCGGCGTTGAGTGCCGAGTCGTTGTGCGCGAACAGGTCGGTCGAGACCCCCGTGTCGTTGCCGCTGAACAGCTCGTTGTTGAAGGACTGGTCGTTGGACAGCGCGGTGTCGTTGTTGCTGGCCAGGCTGGTGTCGATCAGTGAGCTGTCCGAGTGGTCGGAACTGTCGATCGCGGTGGTGCTGCTGTCGGTGTCACTGATCACCGTGGTCGACGAGGAGGTGCTGCTGTCGAAGTCACCCTCGATGGCGGTCTGGTTGCCTCCGACGTTGGTCTCTTCACTTCGGTTGTCCACCAAGATGATTCCACCACCGCCTGCGTTGCCACCGTCGTTGCCGCCACCGATACCGATCAGGCTGCCGCCACCGCTGGCGCTGCCGCCGTTGCCACCGGAGGCGTCGACGTCCTGAAACACGGGGGCCTCGTTGTCGGTGATGATGCTGCCGCTGCCGGTGTTGGTGTTGCCGTTGTCCTCGATGTTGCCTTCACCGATGTTCACGTTGGAGCCCGATCCGGCGATGACGTCACCGTTGTTGACATCGTTGCCGTTGCCGAGCACAGCACCGTCACCGCTCACGATGTCTCCGGTGTTGTTGCCGTCCACCACCACGCCGCCGTCGGTGGCCGTGTTGGTGGTCTTGTTGCCGAAGGTGATGTCACCGAAGCCCAGGTTGAAGGCACCGTTCTGGGCGTTGGCACCCGCGCTCTGGTCGGGGCTGGCGATCGGGACGTTGTTGCCGCTGAGCAGGTCGGTGTTGGTCTCCGGGGCAAACGTCGGGGACGGCGCGTAGGTCGGAGACAGGAAGCTGTTCGACGGCGAGTAGTCGGTGGCCGGGGCGAAGCCGTAGTGGTTGGACACCGCGCGCTGCAGACCCACCACCGGGTCGCCGCCGCCGAGCACCAGGCCGGGGACGGCGGTGGCGGCGACAGTGGACATCTGGGCGGCAGAGACGCCGGCCAGGCCCGCGTCACGCAGCGTCTGCTCGGGTGCAGCGACAAAGGCACGAGCCACGTCTTCGCTGCGGAAGAGGTCGAGGATCCAGTCGATGATGTTCATGTGAGTGCCTTTCGCTTGCTTGCTCCGGAGTGTCCGGGGCTGATGGGAACTACGTTATGGGCGCCGCGACCCCCCGGAAACGGGGCGCAAACCCCTGCCTCGACGGGGGTCGTCCGGGTTGGCGTAGCCGCTGCCGTTAGGGGATTAGGGGGTCACTAGGGGATCACGTTCTGTGCCGCGTTGACCTGTGCAAAAACGACACCGCCGGCAATGCGGATGCATTGCCGGCGGTGTGCCGATCGGGGCAGACGACCTCGTTGGGTCGACAGGGTGAGTCAGTCGAACACGTCGAAGGCGGTGTGCCCTTCATCCAGCGGCTGGGAGTCGGTGTCCGCGTGTTCCCACAGGGCCGGCGCGGGATCGGCGAGGGTATTGCCCAGCAGTGCGGAGTCGTCGGTGAGCACCGAATCCACCAGCGGTTCGAAGTCCGGAACCGCGGAGGCGACCTCGGGTGCCGCGGTGTCGATGACATTCGGGATCTGTACGGCCGCATCAGCCGGGGCAGTGGGTGCGATCAGGTCAAACGCCTGGAATGCCTCGGTGGCGGCACCGCTGGTCCACACGTTGCCGTCGAGCATCTCCCCCACGGCGGTGTCGGCGCCGAAGGCCGGTGCAGCCATCGACAAGGAGTCCGACACCATGGGAATCAGATTGTTGACGTCCGCGCTGGTGACATCTGCCAGGTGCGCATCGGCGATGGCCTGGGCCGGATCGGCGGCATATCGTGCGGCGGCATCCGGATCACGGACCAGCCCCATCACGAAGTCCAGTAATTCGTTGGCCATTCCCCCGCGCTCCTCTGTTGTCCGATGGGTTCACTCTGGAGCGATCGTATGGCGCGGAATCGACGTGCGGATCGGTGCGATACCCACCACCCCGGACCCGCCGTTAGGGGGTGTTCCAATAGGGGATTCGGACCCATAGGGGGATTGCGGCCCCGCATCGCGGGGAACCGGTGGGCCGGCAGCTATGGTGAGGTCCGCACAGGGCTTCACGCACGGCACGTCCAGAGATTAGGCAGGCGACATGACCGACTCGTTGGGGTTGTCCATCGGGGCGACGAACCTGGTGGCGACCCGCACGGGCCGGCCACCAGTGGTACGCCGTTCGGTCCTGACCCTGTTCGAGCACCGGTCCCCGGAGGTGGGACTGCCCAGTGAGAACCCCAACCTCGGCGAGCCCGGAATGGTGATGTGGGGATTCGTCGAGCGGGTCGGCGATCCGGTACCGCTGGTGGCGCAGGACGGTTCCTCTCATCGCGGCGATGTCCTGGCCGCCGAGGCGCTGGACGCGATGGCCCGCACGGTGGCTGACGGGCCTGCCCCGCAACAGGTGGCCATCGCGGTGCCCGCCTACTGGGGGCCGGCCACGGTCGGTGCGCTGCGCGGCGCGCTGCGTGCCAAGACCAGCCTGTTCTCCGACGGCGCTCCGCCGGAGTTGGTTCCCGATGCCGCCGCGGCTTTGGCGGCATTGAAGGCGGAGCAGGGCCTGCCGGACTCCGGGATCGTCGCGTTGTGCGACTTCGGCGGCAGTGGCACCACTCTGGCTCTCGCGGATGCCGGTGCCGAGTTGTCCCCCGTCGGTGAGGTGGTTCGCTACCCGGACCTCTCGGGTGAGCAGCTGGACCAGGCGATCCTGCGCCATGTGCTGGCCGGTGTGGCTGATGCCGGCGGAGCTGAGACGGCGGGCACGGCGGCTGTCGGGGCGTTGACCCGCCTGCGGGCAGAGTGCAAGCTCGCCAAGGAGCGGCTGTCCGCCGAGACCGCCACCGTGATCCCGGTCCAATTGCCCACTTCCACCTCTGACGTGCGGCTCACCCGCAGCGAGTTCGAGGGGCTGCTGTCCGAGCCATTGGCCGGATTCTTCGACGCGCTCGGAGATCTGCTGGAGCGTAACCGAATTCCCGCTGCAGCACTGTCCGCGGTAGCGACGACCGGTGGCGGTGCAGCCATTCCTCTACTGACGCAACGGCTGTCGGAGGAGCTGCGAGTTCCCGTCATCACCTCTCCCGACCCCGCCGCATCGGTGGCCGTGGGCGCCGCACTGCTGGCCGCTGCCGGCCCGTCTCCCGATTCCCCCACCGGGATGGCCACCTCGGTGGATGCCGCCGACCTGCCCACCGGACTGGCCCCGGCTGCCTGGGCTGCCGGTGCGGCAGGAGCTGCCGCCGCCGAATCAGCCTCCGACGGTTCACCTTCGGCGACGTTCCGCGCCTTGGCCTGGTCCGACGACGACGCATCGGGCAGCGACCCCGTGCCGTACTCCGGCGAGGACTACACCTTCGACACCTACACCCCGCAGGGGGCCACCAGCGCGCGTCCCGCGGTGGAGTTCGATCGCAGCGACGACGAGACCTACGTGATGGAACCGCCGCCGCTGGCCTGGTACAAACGGCCTCCGGTGCTCTTCGGCGCGGCCGCCGCCGCTGCACTGTTGGCTGTCGGCGGCTTGGCCATCACCTTGACCGGAACCAGTACCGACACCGGTCCGGTCACCGAAACCACAACACTGCCAACAGAATCCGGTGCTCCCAGCCCGGAGGTCCCACTGACCACCGAGACTGTCACCATCACCGGCGACAACGGCCAGATCATCACCTCCGAGGTGCCTCCACCACCACCGCCGCCTACCACCACTCCGCCGACCACCACCACGACCACGTCCCCGACGACCACCACCACCACAACCACAACGACGACGACCACCACGACGCCGTCTACCACCACGACGACGACGCGGACCACGACGCCGTCCACCACGCCTCCCACCACACCTGCGACCACACCGCCCACGACGCCTCCTCCGACCACCCCCGACCCAGTGACCCCTGACGTCCCTGACACTCCTGACGTCCCTGACGTTCCCGACGATCCGGTGATCCCCACCTTCCCGGACGCGGGATGAACCCGGTCGGCCCCGCGGACATTCGCCGGTGGTCGCCCCTGCTCGCCACGATCCGGGACCACCCCGACACGCCGGTGAAAGCGCTCATCACCGGCGGCATCGGCACAGGTAAGAGTTCAGCGCTCGCCGAGATTCGTGACACGTTGCGTGGCAACGGGATCGATGTCCGCAGCCGCCCCGCAGAGGACAGCGGTGCCGCCGCGCTCGTGATCGACGACGCCCACCTGCTGTCGGGCGTCGAACTCGCCGCTGTCACCACCGCGGTCGCCGATCCCCGCCGCACGGTGGTGGTGGCCACCGAGGCGCGCGAGAACAACGCCGGCCTGCGTGAGCTGATGGCTGCTCTGGAGCGGGAACGCCCACGCCTTGTGCTGGGGAGTCTGACCCAGGCCGAGATCGCTGCTCATCTGCCCGGATCGACACCGGCCGCGGTAGCGGAAATAGCTTCCGCTACCGCGGGTTTGCCGTTTCTCCTACCGGCGGTAGGAGCTGACGGCGTGGCGGGCGACGGCGCGGTGAACACACTCACCGAGCGGTTACGCCGAACCGACCAGTCCGTCCTGCATGCGCTGCTGATCGCGTCACTGAGCCCGGATCTGGGTCCGACGGACATCGCCGCGGCGCTGGACATCAGCTCGGATGACGCCCACAGCGGGGCCGCGGCGGCGCATGCCACCGGGTTGCTGGACCCGAGTCACGGTGACCACTTCCGTTCTTCGGTGCACGACGCGACGGCCCGAATAGTGGGCACCGCACGGCACCACGACGTCGAAGTTGCGCTGCTGCGTTCACAACTCGAGATGGGCACGCTGTCCACCAGCTTGGCGCTCCGGCTCGCCGAACACGGAGTCCGGGATGCCCGCCTGACGCGGGTCCTGGGCGATGAAGCCGCACGGGTGCGTGCCCGACCCGAGGTGGTGGCGCGGCTGCTGCGTGCCGCGGCGGCGGCCGGGGCCGACGCGCCGACGGTGCCGCTGGCCGATGCGCTGGCCCTCACCGGCGACTGCGCGGCCGCCGCCGCGTTGGCCGATGAGCTGCTCACCTCACCGGATCCCGGGCAGCGGACGGCGGCGGTGCGGGTTGCCGCTGCGGTGGCCGCGCACGACGGCGACATGGCACATGCCGCAGAGTTGTTCGGCTGGATCGGACCTCAGGACGACGCGGTGCTCAGCGCGGCCGCGGTGGTCGCCCTCGTCGGCGCCGGAAATCCGGCGGGGGCACGCGAGGCACTGGGAACACCGATCGGCCCCCCGACCGCCGCTGCGCGCGCGGCGCGCAGCCTGGCCGACGGTCTTCTGCTGACGGTGGATCAGTCGTATTCCGCGGCGGTGATCCGGCTGGGACAGGCGCTCGGTCCGGAGAAGGCGAGCACCGAGGCACTGCCGGACACGCCGGCGGCGCTGGTGAGCCTGGCGGCACTGCACGCCGGTGACGCCGTGCGGGCCCGCAGTGTGCTGGGCCGCGCCGTGCGCACCGCCGAGCCGGCGATGTTCAGTCAGCGACATCGCCTGCTGGCGGCGTGGGTGAAGATGCAGGACGGTCATCTGCCCAGCGCAGCGGCCGACGCCGCGGCCGTACCCACAGTGGGTCTGCACCGCCGCGACGCATTGTGGGCCGCCGCGTTGCGGACCGGGCTGGCGCGCCGCAACGGCGATGCCGGAGCACTGCAGACGCAGTGGTCGGCGGCCATGGACGTGCTGACCGAGTTCTCGGTCGATCTCTACTCGCTGCTTCCGCTCGGCGAGTTGTGGGTGGCGGCCGCTCGGCTGCGGCAGGGCGACCGGTTGTCCCCGGTGCTGGAGCAGGCCTTCTCGGTGCTGGGCGCGCTGGGCGATCCGATTGCGTGGTCGCTACCCCTGCACTGGGCCGGCGTACACGCCGCGATCCTGGCCAACTCGCCGGAATCGCTGGCCCCGCACGGTCAGGCGTTGACGGCTGCCGGTGCGCACAGTGATTTCGCCCGCGCACTCGCGGTGGCGGGTCGGTCCTGGTTGCGAGTGTTGGCCAGGCAGGTCGACGTCGACGACGTGACAGCGGCCGCGCGGGGACTGGCTCAGTTCGGCCTGACCTGGGACGCCACCCGGCTTGCCGGGCAGGCCGCTCTCCAAGCGGGCGATCCCCGCGTTTCCGGAGCCATGCTGCAGGTCGCCCGAGATCTGAAGCTCACCTCCGGCACCCCCGAACCTCCCGAGGAGAACGGCGCATCGACCCCCGTCCCGAAGGTGGAGTCCACGCCCGCGACGTCGCCGTTGTCGGATCGTGAGCGCGAGGTCGCCGAGCTTCTGGTACTCGGGATGCCATACCGCGATATCGGTGCTCAGCTGTTCATCTCAGCAAAAACGGTCGAGCACCATGTGGCACGCATACGGCGTCGCCTCGGAGCCGAGTCCCGGTCGGAGATGCTGTCGATGTTGCGAGCTCTACTCACCCCCTCCCAGTGAGACCCGCACCACATTTGCGCCCAAGTTAGGTAAGCCTCCGTAGCGGACATTTGCGCCGGGATGTAACTATGAGCTGCATCGCGCTTAAGTTACCGACCGGTAACATCCAATAAGTTACCTTCGAGTAACTTCGATTGGGGAGGTACTTGTGGGCACCTTGGAATGGATCAGGCTGGTAATCGGCCTGCTCGCGACGGCCGTGGTTGCCGCTCTGGCCGTCAAGCGGGTGCTCTGGCTCGTTAACTTGATTCGCTCCGGACAGCCCATCAGCGACGCCGCCGGGCGCAAGGACGACGTACCCGATCGGATCAAAGCGCAGTTCACTGAGGTGCTCGGTCAGGCGAAACTGCTCAAGTGGAACCTGCCCGGTATCGCCCATTTCTTCACCATGTGGGGCTTCTTCATCCTGGCGTCGGTGTACCTCGAGGCCTACGGCGTGCTGTTCAACCCCGAGTTCCACATCCCGCTCGTGGGCCGCTGGGATGCGCTGGGCTTCCTACAGGACTTCTTCGCCCTGGCCGTGCTGCTGGGCATCATCGTCTTCTCGATCATCCGGCTGCGTTCCGAGCCGAAGGAGTACGGCCGCGACTCGCGGTTCTACGGCTCCCACACCGGCGGCGCCTGGCTGATCCTGTTCATGATCTTCCTGGTCATCCTGACCTACGCAATCTTCCGGGCCGCCGCGGTCAACAATCTCGGTGAGGCTTTCCCCTACGGCTGGGGCGCCTTCCTGTCCCACGGTCTGGCGATCGTGCTGGAGCCGCTGGGTCACACCGCCAACCACGTCATCGAGACGGTGGCGCTGCTCGCGCACATCGGCGTCATGCTGGTGTTCCTGCTGATCGTGCTGCATTCCAAGCACTTGCACATTGGCCTGGCGCCCATCAACGTCACCTTCAAGCGGCTGCCCGACGGCCTGGGTCCGCTGCTGCCCATGGAGTCCGGTGGCAAACTCATCAACTTCGAGGATCCGGGCGAGGACGACATCCTGGGCCGCGGCAAGATCGAGGACTTCACCTGGAAGGGTTATCTCGACTTCACCACGTGCACCGAGTGCGGCCGCTGCCAGTCACAGTGCCCGGCCTGGAACACCGGCAAGCCGCTGTCTCCCAAGCTCGTCATCATGAACCTGCGCGACCACCTGTTCGCGAAGGCGCCCTACATCCTGGGCGACAAGGAGACCCCGCTGGAGAACACCCCCGAGGGTGGGCTGGGCGAGGAGATCCGCGGGGAGAAGCATTCCGAAGAGCATTCGCACGAGCATGTTCCGGAGTCCGGTTTCGAGCGCATCATGGGCTCCGGTCCGGACCAGGCGCTGCGTCCGCTGGTGGGCACCCTGGAGCAGGGCGGCGTCATCGACCCCGACGTGCTGTGGTCCTGCACCACCTGTGGTGCCTGCGTCGAGCAGTGCCCCGTCGATATCGAGCACATCGACCACATCGTCGACATGCGCCGCTACCAGGTGCTGATGGAATCCGAGTTCCCCTCCGAACTCGGCGTGCTGTTCAAGAACCTGGAGAACAAGGGCAACCCCTGGGGCCAGAACGCCAAGGACCGTCTGACCTGGATCGATGAGGTCGAGTTCGACATCCCGGTCTACGGCAAGGACGTCGACTCCTTCGCCGGCTACGAATACCTCTTCTGGGTGGGCTGCGCGGGCGCCTACGAGGACCGCGCCAAGAGAACCACCAAGGCCGTCGCCGAGTTGCTCGCCGTGGCCGGCGTGAAGTTCCTGGTGCTCGGCGACGGTGAGACGTGCACCGGTGACTCGGCCCGACGCTCGGGCAACGAGTTCCTGTTCCAGCAGCTCGCCGCGCAGAACATCGAGACCATCAACGACCTCTTCGAGGGCGTCGAGACCGTCGACCGCAAGATCGTCGTCACCTGCCCGCACTGTTTCAACACCCTGGGCCGGGAGTACTCCCAGGTCGGCGCCAACTACACCGTGCTGCACCACACGCAGCTGCTCAACCGACTGGTGCGGGACAAGAAACTGATCCCGGTGAACTCCGTGTCTCAGGACATCACCTATCACGACCCCTGCTACCTGGGGCGGCACAACAAGGTCTACGAAGCTCCGCGCGATCTGGTGGGCGCTTCGGGCGCGACGCTCAAGGAGATGCCGCGCCACGCTGATCGGGGCCTGTGCTGTGGTGCCGGCGGCGCCCGGATGTGGATGGAAGAGCACATCGGCAAACGTGTGAACGTCGAGCGCACCGAGGAGGCCATCGACACCGGCGCCTCCAAGATCGCGACCGGCTGCCCGTTCTGCCGCGTCATGATGACCGACGGTGTCGACGACGTGGCCGCCACCCGAGACATCGAGAAGGTCGAAGTTCTCGACGTGGCGCAGTTGCTGCTGAACTCGCTGGATCTGAGTTCGGTGACGTTGCCCGCCAAGGGCACCGCCGCCGAGGAGGCCGAAAAGCGTGCCTCCGAAAAGGCCCAAGCACTGGCCCAGACAGAAGCCGAAGCGCCCGCCGAGGTCGAAGTCGAAGAAGAAGTCCAGGAAGCTCCGGCCGAGGTCAAGACACAGGCCCCGGTGAAGGGTCTGGGTATGGCCGGTGGGGCCAAGCGTCCCGGCGCCAAGAAGGCCGCCCCCGCTCCCGCTCCCGCCGAAGCCAAAACCGAAGCCGCACCGGTCAAGGGTCTCGGCATCGCAGGCGGCGCAAAACGCCCAGGCGCCAAGAAGGCTGCCGCAGCACCGGCGGCCGAACCGGCCAAGGCCGAGGAGGCACCCAAAGCCGAAGCTCCGCCCGTCAAGGGCCTGGGCTTGGCTGCCGGCGCCAAACGTCCGGGTGCAAAGAAGGCCGCCCCGGCCGCGGCGGCACCGGCGTCAGCCCCCGAAGCCGAACCTGCCGAGGCTCCGGAGACTCCCAAGGCCGAACCCCCGGTCAAGGGTCTGGGCATCGCCGCGGGCGCACGTCGCCCCGGCGCCAAGAAGGCCGCTCCCGCCGCACCCAAGGCGCAAGCGCCCGTCGTCGAGGCTGCACCAGAACCGGCTGCCGAGCCCGAGCCCGCCACACCGGAGCCGCCGGTGAAGGGCCTCGGTATCGCTCCCGGTGCCCGTCGCCCCGGTGCCAAGAAGGCACCGGCGTCCAAGCCCGCCTCGGCTCCCGAGCCAACCCCGGAACCCGAAGCCCCCGCGGCGCAGGAACCGGCTCCGTCGCCCACCGGCTCCGGCAACGGCCAAACCCGCGTGGTCGGTGACGAGCCGCCGGTGAAGGGCCTGGGCATCGCCAAGGGTGCCCGCCGCCCCGGTAAGCGCTGAGCCCTCTACGCCGAGAGTGCACCCAATCCGAAGACTCGCATTGGGTGCACTCGCGGCACTGCTGATGGCGGGTGCCACGACAGCCCCCACCGCCGCAGAGCCGCACGACTGCGTTGTGATCGACACCGATTTCGACATCGACGACCTGATGACCATCCCGGCCGTCATCGGCGGCCGGGATGTTGCGGCCATCGTCACCACCGAGGGCTACACGCTGCCCGCACTGGGCGCCTCGGCCGTCAAACGGCTGATCGCCGAACCGGGCCGGCGCGAGATCCCGGTGATCGTCGGGGCGGGCGTCCACCGCCCCGAACCCGATATCGCGGCAACGTTCGGCGATTACGTGCTGGTGTTCCGCACCCTGATGAACCGACTGAACAATTTCCTGCCCACCGCGCTGCCACCTGCGCCCGTCCAGCCCGACTACGTCCGCGAGGTTGCCGAGGCCACCGCAGGATGCCAGACGGTCGATGTGTTGGTGATCGGCGCGTTCACCTCATTCGTGAACTACAGCCCCACCCTGCGCCACCGAATCGGCCGCGTCGTCATCACCGGCCGCCCTCTCGAGGGTGATCCCGAACTCGAAGCCGGCGAATCGTTCAACTGCGTCTACGACCGGCCGTCCTGCGAACAAGCCTTCCGTCAACAACTTCCGGGCCTGGATCACGTGTTTGTCGACGTCCCGCGCGGCGACTGCGACCTCACCCCCAACCGCGACGGCTGCGTGGCAACGGTGTTCGGGCCGACGCTGGCCATGGTGCGCGCACTGGGCGACGAGGGGCTACCCAACACCCTCAAGCAGATCCTGCTCAACCATCCGAACAGCTGGGCCCTGGACACCTGGGAGCAGTCCGGTTACGGCGGGCGCACCCTGTTCTGGGATCAGTCGACGGCACTGGCTCTGCTGGATCCGGCGTCGTTCCGCCAGGTGGGCGCCCATGTCGAGACGACGCTGAATCCCGAAGAGTTCCAAGCGAAGTGGGCCGAGTTCACCAATCGAGCTAACCGACCTTGGTGAGCTTGAACGGCGAGTGCGTGACGGTGCCGCCCGGGCAGCTGTAGTTGTCGTCGAGCGAGACGATGCCGTTCAGTGAAGCCGGGTCCACCTCGACCTCGATGTAGGCGGGGGCGTAGCTGCCGTCGGCGCAGATGGCGCCGTCCGGCTTGGTGATGATGAAGTGCCACAGGCCCCCCACCATCTTGGTCGGCACCTGCCAGCCCTGGTTGCTGGACACGGTGCCCGTGCAGCCCTCGGTGGCGCAGGCGGTGGCGACGGTCCAGTAGTTCTCGGCGTCACCGCCGACGTAGGTGCCGTTGAAGGGAGCCGGCTCTGCGAGCGCCGGAGCAGCGAAGCTCCCAGCAACGACGGCTGACGCCGCGACCGTCGCCAGCACACCCGTGATTGTCAGCTTGTTCATTCCCTGCGCCTTCCGACCGATAGTGACGCAGCAAGTTAACAGTCGTCATCCAGGAATCAGCGAGACTGTGTCCGAACTGTAGGCGAATCGCAATCAAGCATGCACGACCCATGGTGTCCGGCCGCAAAATTGCATAGACAACCGTGGGAGACTCGTCTGCGTGAGCACACACCAGCTTCCTTGGCATCAGACCGGCCAGGGGACCCGGCAGCGCGTCTTCACTCAGTCGACGAAGCTGCAGGACGTCCTCTACGAGATCCGCGGGCCGATCGCCGAGCACGCTACCCGGCTGGAGAACGAGGGCCACCGGATCCTCAAACTCAACATCGGCAACCCCGCGCCGTTCGGCTTCGAAGCCCCCGACGTGATCATGCGCGACATCATCCAGTCGCTGCCGTACGCCCAGGGCTACTCCGACTCCAAGGGCATCGTCAGCGCCCGCCGCGCGGTCTTCACCCGCTACGAACTGGTAGACGGGTTCCCCAAGTTCGACATCGATGACGTCTACCTCGGCAACGGTGTCTCCGAGCTCATCACCATGACCCTGCAGGCGCTGTTGGACAACGGCGACCAGGTGCTCATCCCGGCCCCCGACTATCCGCTGTGGACCGCGTCGACGGCACTGGCCGGCGGCACCCCGGTGCACTACCTGTGCGACGAGACCCAGGGCTGGAATCCCGATATCGCGGACCTGGAGTCCAAGATCACCGACCGCACCAAGGCGCTGGTGGTGATCAACCCGAACAACCCGACAGGTGCGGTGTACAGCCGCGAGATCCTGGAGCAGATGGTCGAGCTGGCGCGCAAGCATCAGCTGTTGCTGCTGGCCGACGAGATCTACGACAAGATCCTCTACGACGACGCTGAGCACACCAGCCTCGCGACGCTGGCTCCCGATCTGCTCACTTTGACGTTCAACGGCCTGTCCAAGGCCTACCGCGTGGCCGGTTACCGGTCCGGCTGGCTGGTCATCACCGGCCCCAAAGAACACGCGAGCAGTTTCCTCGAGGGCATCAGCCTGCTGGCCAGCATGCGACTGTGCCCCAATGTGCCTGCGCAGCACGCCATCCAGGTGGCACTAGGCGGGCATCAGAGCATCGAGGACCTGGTGTTGCCGGGCGGGCGCCTGCGAGAACAACGCGACGTCGCCTGGAACAAGCTCAATGAGATCCCCGGAGTCTCCTGTGTGAAGCCCCAAGGTGCGCTCTATGCGTTCCCGCGGTTGGACCCCGAGGTCTACGACATCCACGACGACGAGCAACTGGTGCTCGATCTGCTTCTACAGGAGAAGATCCTTGTGGTGCAGGGCACAGGATTCAATTGGCCCGCACCAGATCACCTCCGAATCGTCACACTTCCGTGGTCGCGTGACCTCGCCGACGCCATCGAACGTCTGGGCAACTTCCTGGCGAGCTACCGTCAATAGGTGCGCTCTCCTTTCCGGATCCTGCCGGCAATACTGCTAACGGTTCTTGTCGCTGCCGGATGTAGCGGGTCGGCCGCCCTCTCAGCGGACGTTCCGATCGAACGGGCGCAGCAGCCCATCGCTTACACCCGGGAAATGCCGGCCATCGCGCCGCCGGACTGGGCAGCCCGGGGCCAGGTGATCACCTCCACCGACCAGACGTCCTTCGACATGTCCAAGCTGCCGCAGGGCTCCTCGGCCACCAAGATGGTCTACCGCTCGACGTCCGGCATCACCGGCGCACCGACGGTGGTCAGCGGGGCGTTCTTCGTCCCCCCGGGAGACGCACCAGCGGGTGGCTGGCCGGTGGTCAGCTACGCCCACTTCACCTCCGGGGTGTCGACGGGCTGCGGCCCCACCGGCGACAAGGAACTCGCCGGCAGTATCAGCTTCGTCGGCGGCATCCTGGACCAGGGTTACGCCGTGGCGTACACCGACTACGTGGGCCTGGGCGAGATCGGAGCAGAACCCAAGCAGGTGCACCCGTACCTGGAGCCGAAATCGGCGGCATTCAACGTCATCGACGCGGTCCGTGCGGCCCGCGCTGTGGACCCCGACCTGTCCGATCGATGGGTCGCCGTCGGCAACTCCCAAGGCGGGCAGGCGGCGTTCGCCGCGGCTGAATACGGCAAGGAGTATGGCGACGGGCTGCAACTGCTGGGTGCGGCCGCGGTTGCCCCGGCACTGGACGTCAGCCACCTCGGCAACCCCACCCAACTCACCGACCAGCAGAAGACGGTGTTTCCACTGATCGTCATGGGCCTGGCCGCCGTCGACCCCGAGGTGGTGCCCTCCGACTACCTCCCCGCGGGCTTCGACGAGACGACAGCGTGCACACCCGGCGGGGTGGAACCCAAAGAGGCCTCCCCCGAGGCCGTCGCCCGCCTCACCGACCGGCTGGCCTCCTACGCTCTGCCACAACAGCCCACCGCGGTGCCCATCGCGGTGTATTACGGCGGAAACGACCAGCTGGTGCTGCCGGAGTGGACGGAGGAAGCCTTGCTGCGGGCCTGCGAGCTCGGTGACACCATCGAGGCCACCAGGGTGGACGACGCCGGACATGAACTGAATCCCGGTGCGCCGCTCAATGACTGGGTGGCGGCCCGGTTCGCCGGTGAGCCAGCTCCCTCAGACTGCTGATGGCACACGGTCATTCGCATTCGCTGAGCGGTCCTGCTCCCCTTGGACCGCTGGCCGCCAAGGTGGTGGTGGGTCTGCTGATCATCATCGGCGTCGCCACGGTCGCCGGTGCGGTGCTGCTGTGGCCCAGCCAGCAGAAGGTGGACATCCCGCTGCCGTTCCAGGACGCGACGGGCGGCGCGGTCACCACCGAGGGCGGCCACGTGGTGTCGACGGCTTTGGGCACGTGTGGCAGCCCGTCAGCCGGGCAGGTGTTGACGTCATCACCTGCTCCGGGACTGCCCGACTCAGGCGAGTGTGTGCAGTCGGTGGTGTCCATCGATTCCGGACCCAACGCCGGCGCCACCACCCTGCTGGAGTTCACCCTCACTCCGGGGCAGCCCAATCTGGCCGCGGGCGAAGACATCCGGATCATCCGGGCAGTCGACGCCCAGGGTGCGACGACATACGCGTTCTTCGATTACGAGCGCACGTGGCCGCTGATCGGTCTGGCCTTGGCATTCGCCGTGATCGTCGTGGCGGTGGCCCGCTGGCGTGGACTGCGGGCCATCGTCGGGATCGTGGTGGCGTTCGCGGTGCTGGTGATCTTCCTGCTGCCCGCCCTACGCGACGGCGCACCCGCGGTGCCGGTGTCACTGGTGGCCTCGGCCGCCATCCTGTATGCGGTCATCTACCTGGCCCACGGTGTCAGCCTGCGCACCTCTGCGGCGCTGCTGGGAACCTTGACGTCGCTGCTGCTGGCCGCGGTGTTGAGTTGGGCGGCAATCGAACTGGCACAGCTCACCGGCCTGTCGGAGGACCAGAACAACGAGGTGGCCGCATATCTGGGCCACGTCTCGATCACCGGGCTGTTGCTCGCCGGCTTCATCATCGGCTCCCTCGGCGTACTGAACGACGTCACGGTGACGCAGGCGTCCACGGCGTTCGAGCTGGCCGCGATCGAGAACACCTCGCGTCGGGCGGTGTTCACCGGCGCCATGCGGGTGGGCCGTGACCACATCGCCAGTACCGTCTACACGCTGGTGCTGGCGTATGCGGGCAGCTCACTCCCTTTGCTGCTGTTGTTCAGCGTGGCAGGCCGTTCGCTGTCGGATGTGCTGACCAGTGAGAGCGTGGCCATCGAGGTTGCCCGCTCCGCCGTTGGCGGTATCGCCCTGGCGTTGTCGGTGCCGCTGACCACCGCCATCGCCGCGGTGCTGGCTACCCCTGGCGCCCCAACAACTCCAGCAGGTAACCGCCATACCCGGACTTGATGAGTCCCTGTGCGCGCCGCGCCAACTGCTCGTCGTCGATGAAGCCCATCCGCCAAGCCACCTCTTCGGGGATGGAGATCTTCAGTCCCTGGCGCCGTTCGATGGTGCGCACGTAATCGCTGGCGTCCAGCAGGGAATCGAAGGTGCCGGTGTCCAGCCAGGCGGTGCCGCGGGCCATCACCTCGACGGTCAGCCTGCCCTGGTTCAGGTAGGTCTGGTTGATCTCGGTGATCTCGTATTCGCCTCGGGCGGAGGGGCGTAGCGATCGGGCGATGTCGACCACGTCGCCGGAGTAGAAATACAGCCCCGGTACCGCATAGTGCGACTTGGGAGTCAGCGGCTTCTCTTCCAGGTTCAGCGCCACCCCGTCGGCACTGAACTCCACCACCCCGTATGCCGAAGGGTCAGCCACCCAGTAGGCAAAAATGGCGCCGCCGTCCACGCCGGCGAACCGGCTGAGGCTGGTGCCCAGCCCCGGACCGTAGAAGATGTTGTCGCCCAACGCCAATGCCACCGAGTTGTTGCCGATGTGATCGGCGCCGATGACGAATGCCTGCGCCAAGCCGTCGGGGGTGTCCTGGATGGCGTAGGTCAAGTTGATGCCGAACGCGGAGCCGTCCCCGAGTAGACGGTGAAAACCCGGTGCGTCGGCGGTGGTGGTGATCACCAGGATGTCGCGGATACCGGCCATCATCAGCGTCGACAGCGGGTAGTAGATCAGCGGCTTGTCGTACACCGGCAGCAGCTGCTTGCTGGTGCCCAGGGTGATCGGATAGAGCCGCGTGCCTGAGCCGCCGGCGAGGATGATGCCGCGCATCAGGCGTCCAGGTCGTCCTCGGTGAGGTCGGTGGCCTTCAGCGCGGCAGCCAGGTCGGGGTGCCGGAACACCGACGTCACCTGATCATGGACAACGCGGTAGGCCGTCGCACCGTTGCTCTGCTCGGCCACCACGTGCCCGTCGCGCACATAGAGCCGGCCCACGGTGGCGTCAGCGGCGAAGCCCTGCGCCCATTCCTGCAGGGCTTCGAGTCCCTGAGCGGCGCCGTTGGCGTCGCCGATCTCGATGTCGTCGCTGGACAGGTCCACCAGCGTGCCGAGGTCCTTGGCGTTCAGCGCGTCGTGCCAGGCGAGGACGGTGGCGATCTCGGATGTGCTCATGATGAAAACCTACCTTTTGCGACGAGTCCTAAAACGACACCCGGTCGGTCCACGACTGCCAGACCGACTGGTCGCCGAAAGTCTCGATCCCGGATTCTTCCCTGGGTTGACGCCGCGTCAGGGCCAGCAGCAGATCGGTCGCAGTGCCCCGCAGCGCAACGCTGGCCTTGCCATGATCACCGCTCCAGGACACCGCGTCCCCGCGGCGTGTCACCGTCCACTCACCGGCGGCATCGGTCGAGTGCAGATGAATGGACTGGCCGTCCCGCAGCGCCGCCGAGGCCGTGTCGAAGTAGGTGAGGATGTCCAGCAGTTCGCCGATGGCGTCGGCGGCCAGTTCCGGCTCCACGGCCACGGGCTGGCCAAGCGCCAGAGCCGCATCGACGCCGTGCACCAGCACCTCGTGCAGACGTCGCCGCAGCCACCACGACGCCGGTCGCGGCCCCAGAAACGTCCAGACGTCGTCGTCCGCGGAGTCCACTGCGGAGACCAGGAGCTGCCCGCCTTCGTCCAGCCAGGCCAACTCTTCGCCGGCCGGAGGTTTGCCGTCGCGGACCTGTCTCGGGTCCAAGTTCTCGGTGGCGCGGTCGGCCACCATCTGCGCAGCCCACCGGTTTCCCCTGCCAACATGCCGGAACAGTTGTTGCAACGTCCAACCCGGGCACGTAGGGACCGCCGCGTCGGGATCCCCCGCGGCGATCAGGGAACCGAAAGCCTGGTTCTCGGCCAGAAACTCCGCAGCGAAATCCACGCTGGTCAGGCTACGCGCCTACCCAAGCAGTGCATTCGCCAACCGGCCTCGCGCCAGCGGGTGTCGTCGAGGCAGTTGCGGCCGTCGACAATCACCTTGGCTCGCACGGTGTCGGCCAGGGTCGCCGGATCGAGGTCCACGAACTCCTGCCATTCGGTGAGCACCAGCACCACGTCGGCGCGCTCGCAGGCCTCCAGCACCGAGGTGGCGTAGTTCAGCGTCGGGAACAGCTTGCGGGAGTTGTCGACTGCCTGCGGATCGTAGACGTTCACCGCGGCGCCGTTGAGTTGCAGCAGGCCGGCGACATTGAGTGCCGGTGAGTCGCGCACGTCGTCGGATTCGGGTTTGAAGGCCGCCCCCAGCACAGCCACATTGGCGCCCAGCAGCGAGCCGCCGCACGCAGCGGTCGCCAGCTCCACCATCCGGGTGCGTCGGCGCATGTTGATGCTGTCGACCTCACGCAGGAAGGTCAACGCCTGGTTGGCACCCAACTCACCGGCACGGGCCATGAACGCGCGGATGTCCTTGGGCAGACATCCCCCGCCGAAACCCAAGCCCGCGTTGAGGAATCGACGGCCGATACGCGCATCGTAACCCAGCGCGTCGGCCAGGACGGTGACGTCGGCGTCGGCGGCTTCACACACCTCGGCCATGGCGTTGATGAACGAGATCTTGGTCGCCAGAAAGGCATTGGCGGAGACCTTGACCAGCTCGGCGGTCTGCAGATCGGACACCAGAAAAGGGGTCTCGGCGTCGAGCATCGAGGCGTACATCTGCCGCAGCATGCCCTCGGCCCGCTGCGAGCCAGGCTGCACACCGATGACGATGCGGTCAGGATGCAGGGTGTCCTTGACTGCGTGGCCTTCCCGCAGGAACTCCGGGTTCCAGGCGATTTCCACGTCGATTCCGTTGGGCGCCAGTTTCTTTGCTCGCTGCGCCAGTTCGGCGGCCGTGCCCACCGGTACGGTCGACTTGCCGGCGATCACCGCCGACTGCGCCAGGCGCGGCACCAGTTCATCGATCACGCTGTAGACGTGCCGCAGATCAGCGCCGTATTCGCCCTTCTTCTGCGGGGTTCCCACCCCGAGGAAATGCAGCTCGGCGAAGGCACCGGCTTCGGCGTAGTCGGTGGTGAAGCGCAGCCGTCCGGCCTCGATGTTGTCGCGCAACATCTTTCGCAGTCCAGGCTCGTAGAACGGGACCTCACCAGCGGACAGCTTGGCGATTTTGTCCGGGTCAACGTCGACTCCGAGCACATCATGGCCCAGCTCGGCCATGCCTGCGGCATGGGTGGCGCCCAGATAGCCGGTACCGATCACGGTGCAACGCACAGGGCAATTTATCCCGACGCCATGGCGTCACTGCGTCCTAGAGTTGAGCACCCCACGAACCCGGGGTGACAACTGATGCCGAGTGGGTCACTCGAAGGGCCACAGGGGCAGCAGCGGTTCGCCGCCGCCACCTCCACCGCTGCCGGAGCCACTACCCGACCCACCGGAGCCGCCACCTGAACCACTTGAGCCAGAGCCGCTGGAATCACCGGAGCCACGACCGGAGCTCGAACTGCCCGAACCACCGGAGCTCTGCGAGCCCCCGGAGCCCGGCCATTGCGGCAGCTGAGGCAGTTGGATCGACGGTGCCTGCGGCACCGGCGGAACCGTCGGGCGTGACGGCGCTTCGACGACGGGCACCTGCGGGACGGTGGGCACCGTCACCACCGGCGGATCCGGCCGCTGCGGCTCCTGCGTCGGCGTGGGCCGCGGCGTCTGGGTCGGGGTCGGCCTGGGCGTCTGGGTTTGCGTCGGCCGAGGCACGTCGTCATCATCGTCGGGCTGGTTGCGCGGCGGATTCCAGTCCGGCCAGTTGTTGCGCGGCTGGTCCCACGGCGGCCGGAAGATGTTCGGCAGCTGGATCACCGGCGGGGGCAGCTGGATCACCGGCGGCGGAAGTACCGGGGCCACCACGGGCGGCGCCGCCGGGGCCGGAGCAGGCGCGGGGGCAGCAGGTGCTGGAGCCGGCGCCGGAGCAGCCGGTGCAGGCGCGGGTGCCGCGGGGGCTTCCACGTACACGGTGCGCGGCGGGGCCTGCGGTTGCGGGGCCTGCTGCACCACGGGCATGGGAGCCTGGATGGTCTCGGGCGCGGGCGGCGGCGGGACTGCGGCTTCCGGTGCGGGCGGCAGCGCTTCGGGCACCTGAGTGGGCACGATGACGCTCTCGGCCGGGCTGGGGCGCTGATCGACGGTGGGGCGGATGCTGACGGCCAGGGAAATCACCAGAGCGGTGACACCGAGGACGAAGATCGACGTCAACGCGCTGCCGACAAGCAGGAACGGCTTGCTTCCCTGCTGCTGTGGTGGTTCGGGCCTCTCGCTTTCGGTATAGGCGGGGAACACCTGCGAATCGGGATCGGCCTGGCTGTAGGCAAGCGCGGCCGGGGCGCCGGTGTAACCGATGCCGGCAACCTGGGTGACGTCGGCGGCGGCCATTCCGGCCAGCGCGGCGCCGGCGGTGGTGCCGTCCACACCGTCTTCGGAGTAGGCCAGGCCAACGGTGGATGCTTCAAAACGGGGCGCATTGGCGCTGGCCAACGCGGCTCCACGGGCGAGCGCGACTTCGGGTTCCTCGGGCGCGCTGACCGGCAGTGACGTGGCCGATTCCAGCTGCAGTTTAATGGCACCGACAGCAACGCCCGAGCCCACCACAAAGACACCTTGCGGAGGCGACTCGAGAGTTTCCAGTCCGGCCACCATCGAGGCCAGCTCTGCCAGGGCGTCGGTGGTGTGCAGGTCGTGGCTCTGCACCCTCACGATCGAGCCGTCGGAGGTGTCCACCACTGACAGCGTGGCGGTGTTGCGCTCCAGGAACATCAGGGCGGTGCGCTCGTATCCGACGGCGCTGCCGACGGCCTGTGCCAGCGCTCCGGCGGCATGCAGTTCGGAGACCAGCATGACGTCGTCGATGTTGTGTGCGGCCAATGCGTCGCGCAGTGCCGCGGCTTCCGCGTGATCGCGCCAGGTGACACCGGTGCCGACCAGACGGTGACCGCCTTCGGCGGCACTCTCCCTGGTGCCCAGAATCGCGGCGACAACCTGCTGCGGCGCCGTTGCCGACGGATCCCCTGCAGGGATGTCGAACACGTCGTGATCAACGGTGACGCCGTCCGCTTTTTCGCCTTCGACCAGCACCATACGCACCGTGGTCGGTGTCATGGACACACCGAGTACGATGTCCACTACCCCTCCAAAACTCTTTGCTGCAGCGCGCTCGTCCACCCCGTCCGCACACGCCACAATTGCTGCCAGCTAGATGTTTCATCGATCATCCGGGCGCTGGCGTTACAGCTTCGTGCGATTAGCTGGACACCCCGAGGTCCAACCCGTCCCAGGGTACGCGGATCACACCTCGCGCTTCAGTTTTCCGTGGCGAAGTTCAGGTAGGAGCGCGACGGCGTGGGCCCGCGCTGGCCCTGGTACTTCGAGCCCACCTTGGCGCTGCCGTAGGGGTGTTCGGCCGGGCTGGTGAGCCGCAGCAGGCACAGCTGCCCGATCTTCATGCCGGGCCACAGCGTGATCGGCAGGTTGGCCACGTTGGAGAGTTCGAGGGTGATGTGGCCGCTGAAACCCGGGTCGATGAACCCGGCAGTCGAGTGGGTCAGCAGCCCGAGCCGCCCCAGCGACGACTTGCCTTCCAGCCGGCCGGCCAGATCGTCGGGCAGCGTGCACAGCTCCAGCGTCGAGCCGAGAACAAACTCGCCGGGGTGCAACACGAACGGCTCCCCCGAAGCCACCTCCACGAGGCTGGTCAGATCATCTTGGCGCTGCGCCGGGTCGATGTGGGTGTAGCGCAGGTTGTTGAACACGCGGAACAGATTGTCGAGCCGGACATCGACGCTCGACGGCTGCACCATGGTGTCGTCGAACGGGTCGATGCCCAACCGTCCGGCGGCGATTTCGGCACGGATGTCGCGGTCAGAGAGCAGCACGCGACGAGCGTATCGGCCAGCTGTGGCCGGTGGGCACCTCGGGCCAACAGCACAGCGCGCGAACAGCTTGGGAAAGCTGTCCGCGCGCCGGGTGGGTTCGAGCTATTCGGAGTCGCTGCTGCCCGAATCGGACTTGTCCGACTTCTCGGATTTGTCTGCCTTGTCGGCGTTTTCAGTCTTCTCGGTCTTGTCGGCCTTGTCGGCCTTGTCGGCCTTGTCGGTGTCGGCGTCGTCCGACTTCTCGGAGGACTTGGCTGCGCCGCTCTTGCCGCCGGTGAAGAGGTTCTCGACACCCTTGCGCAGGTCATCGAGGCCCTTCTGGATGCCGAAGCGGGGCGCCGGGGTCTCTTCGGTCTCGTCGTCGGCGACGGTCTCCTCGGTGACGGCTTCCTCGACGACCAGTTCCTCGGTGGTCTCCTCCGTGGTGTCCACGGCGGCTTCGTCGACGACAGCCGTCTCGACAGCAGCCTGCGTGACGGTCGCGTCCTCGACAGTCGTCTCCAGCGCGACCGTGGACGTTTCGGTGAGCTCAGCACTGACCGACAGCGGGATGAACTCGTTGTCCGGCAGGCCGTCGTCTTCGGTCCTGATGTTGCGGTCCACCGGCCACTGTCCCCACGGGGTGAACAACCCGGGCGCGGCCACGCGCTCAGCATTGGGGTCACCGGTCAGCAGCGGCCCCAGGTCGCCGTAGCCGCCGAAGAGGAAGGCCTCGATGACCCTGGCCGGCGCACCGAGCAGGACCAGGTTCTGGCCCAGGCGGTCGCCCTCCATGCCGGCGTCGTAGTAGTCCTGATGGATGGCGCCGGTGGAGCCGAAGGCGCTCAGGAACGGCCCGACCAGGCGCGAGAACGCGTACTGGGTGAACTCGGGGATGCCCTGCCGGATCTCGTCGCCGTACTGCGGGAAGACAGTGGCCACGGCATCGGCCACGGCGTAATTGAACGGTCCGACCACCAGCGGAGCGATGGGTGCCAGCAGAGCGGCGGCGACCAGGCTGTGGTTCCAGGCGGTCAGCTCGATGTCCGGCCACTGCTCGACGACCCGGTTGAAGATGGCCGGGACGTCGTACTGGATAGCCTCAACGGTGTCCGAAACGGTGTCGACGACACCCTTGGCCAGGATCTCCAGGACGGTCGCCAGAACGACGGGCTCGACCTCGGTGTTCACCACGCGGGGCGGGGCGACGTAGGCCGCAGGTGCGGCCACCACGACGTCTTCCAGCGGCGTCGGCACCGGCACGGTCGCGAAGGCGATGGCTCCAACGCCCGCCAGCGCTACGCCAGCTTTGACAGATCGATGAAACCCGTTGTACCCCATACCTTCTGGACTCCGATGCATTTGCTGTAAGGCGGACGAGCGAAGTCTAGCCGATCGGCCAAGTCAATTGGGGGCTACCTTTCAGGTTCTACACAGGGTTGGGCTCACAACGCTGTTTGTCGCCCCGGACCGGCGCCCGCTGATGCCCTGCTAGTCTGTCTAGCCACACGCCGATGTAGTTCAATGGCAGAACATCAGCTTCCCAAGCTGAATACGCGGGTTCGATTCCCGTCATCGGCTCCACAAGACCACAGCTCAGAGCTGGTAACTAGCTCCCCTAGGTTTATTTTCAGGCCATTTTGTTCGGAGTTTGTTCGGCAAGGACGTACGTTCGATTTGCTGAGTTGCCGCAGGTAGTGGCATCGCGCCGGTATCCTCTGACGGCCACGTCAATACACCCGGGGGGGCCATGCCGAACGACAACCTTGCAATGCTGGTCGGAAACGGGCTGAGCATCGCTTTCAGCACGAATCTGTTGTTGAGCAACATTACGCAACAAGTCATCGAACGCCTGACCGTGCAATACGAGGGTAGAAGTGACGAAGTGGCCCAAGCCATGCGCCAGGTTGCGATTCGCGCCAAGGCCGACGACGATCCCTCTACCAATTTCGAAACCCTAATTGGCGCTTTCGGTGGCCAGTCCGACATATTGGGTGATCTCAATCGCTATGCCAGCCTCACTGAGGACAACCCAGATATGTCGCAGGCGATCACCAAGGTGCGTAAATTCGTCCAAGAAGTTAGACAACGCGGAATCGGGCACACGCTACAAGTTATTGTAGAAAATTCCAAACCTGATAACGGATCCTTTGGCACCATTTCCAATTTTTTCAGCCTCGCTGCAGATCAATTCACAGGTTATGTGACCATTGCCAACTTGAACTATGACGATCTAATTCTAACGGAGTTCAGCAGGGATAAATATGACGGCAAATTTTGCGACTTAGGTGCGGGTTACGGTGAATTTCAGATAGACAACGTTCTCGATAGCCCTTTCTCTGCTTTCCCGCTGCGAGACAAAAACAACCTACCGCACCTAATTCGGCTACTCGATCTTCACGGTGCCGTCACGTTTTGGCGGGTCGGCAATCGTCAAGTAAAGATCCCCCTGGCCATCGCTAGAAAGCCCGAATTATGGGAGAGATACAGAACCGGCGCGATAGACGCCGAGCCTTTGGTTGTGCTGGCCAATCAGCATGACAAGATCGACCACGTTAAACGTGATCCATTTCAACTGGCCTACGAGATCGCGGACACAGATTTTCGCGATTCTGAACACTGGCTCATCGTTGGCTATTCGTTCAAAGATACGTGCGTAAATGATCTTTTGAAGCGGGCTTGGCTAGCGCGTCGGCAACCGCCCAAAATCCTGATCGTGACAATGGGCGATGAACTGACCACAGGCCGCATTGAAAACGTATTTGGCTGGGAAACAAACAAGTTCGCAGAAAACCGGGCAAGAATATGGCGCGACGGAGTCACTGGGCTTGGGGAATCAGGCCTCTGGAAATCATTCGTGGGCTAACATCGTGAGTTCTAGCGAGACGGAGGGGAATAGCGAGTGGCCAAATACCTGGGATGGTTCAGCACTACCGTTATCGCTCTGGCAGGTCTCGTCATCGGCGTATTGCCCGTCGATTTCGGCCCTCGGTGGGTCTGGTTCACCATCGGCGTTGTCTTCGGATTCCTGGCCGCCTTCACATTTCCGCGCGTATGGGGATCCAACGACCAGGCTGACGCTGTCGCTCCGGTTAAAAAGGTCGAACAAAAGCCAACGATGACCGCAGGCGATAACGCCACCCAGATCATTAACGAGGGTGGCGGCACATTCAATATCGAACACAAGAAGGGTAAGTGAGCCGTGCCCGATATGACGGCTGGCGACGACGCGACCCAACTCCATACCGACTACGGCACTATCAATTACGGTACTGTCCTAACAGTCACCGAGATACGAGCAATTGCACTCGATGTAGCCAAATCGGTGTTTCTGGACTCGCTTCCAATCGCTAAAGACTTGATCAACGCACGGACCGAAGAAATTACTGATGAAGTAATACGCAAAATTGCCGAAAAGGACGAGAAACTCTACGAGCGATTTAGAGATCCTCGATTCCTCGGACCGCTCGCATCTAGTCAACGCAGTTATGCCGAAACAGGCGATCCGGAACTGGGCGGAATTCTGTCAGGTTTACTTGCCGACTTGGCGGGCGAGCCAATCCGAACTCGTCGCGAAATCGTTCTACGCGAGTCGATAGAGTGCGCTCCAAAATTGACGACACGCCACCTTAACGCTTTGACCGTGATTTTTCGCGTTACCCGCGTTGGTCACAATCTCGCGCTCGGCCCAAAGGAACTGGTCTCATTGTTGGATGGTGAGCTTCGGCCATATTTTGGTGAAGTTCCGTCAGATTCATTCGACTACAGCTATATGGGTGCAACGCAGGCTGGAACCTACATGCCCACCTTGAGCAGCACGGTCTACAGCAGAATCTATACAGCGCACAGAAATGCAATGTATGACCCAATTGACGTCAACGAGCTGACCCAGTTCTATACCGAATCGATAGATCAACTGACGGCAGATTTGAACCACATAGTGCACTTGATTGAGGTTCCGTACGCGATTTCAGGATCACAGAAATTCAAGCTCAGGACCGATAAAGTCAAGAGAATCCTGTCGGTCGACACAAAAGTCATTAACGGTCTCAGCGGCGCAGAAACCAAGTTCCGCGATTTTCTTCGGAATCGATCGGTGGACGAGCGACAATTCACGTCCATCCTTCGCGAGGAAAGCCCAGAGCTGGCGCAGTTCTTGGATCACCTACAACGGACCGACGCACTCAGCTTTCAGTTGTCGCCCGTTGGCATCATGTTGGCTCGTCACGAAATGGAGAGCAGATCCCCCGAAACCGCTGCCCAGGTGGACGTTCTGTTTGAGGACTCAGATCCGCTGCCGTAGCGGGACCACGTTCGGGCCGATTGGCGTAGCCAATGCCGCCAGCTTGGCCATGGCGGCGCTGGCGCTGTCATCGGTACGGAACAGGTGCGTGTAGATGTCCAGCGTAGTGGTGACCTTTGAATGACCCAAGTTCCGGCTTACGTCGGCCACGTCGATACCGGCAGCCGCGCACAGGCTCGCGTACGTGTGCCGTAGGCCGTGGAACTTGAATTTCATTGGCAGAACGTCGGTTTGGTCCCCCGCCAGGTGAGCTAGGCGATTGGCTCGCAATACCGCAGGACGGAACACGGCCTTGTAGAACGTCTGGTGACGCAATGAGGCCGACCAATCGAGCGCCAGGCGGTCGGTCGCTTCGGCTACCGATAGCGCGGCCAAGGCGGTTGCCTTCCGGTCGGCCTTTTGCGCAGCGGTTTCCGGTGTCTCGCTGTCGTCGTCGGCTCTCCGCTTTCCAGTCGGCTTGACCGGTGCCAACGTCACCGCGCAGAACAACTCTGGTTCCCTCGATGCTGGCTGTCACCGCCACGGCGATCCTGGGCGGCCTGGCCAGCCGGCCCGCACAGTCGCCGTGGTTCGCGAAGCTGAAGAAACCTCCGTATCAGCCTCCGCGACACGCGTTTCCGATCGTCTGGCCTGTCCTTTACGCCGATATCGCGGCAGTGTCCTCGGCCACGCTCGACGAGTTGGAGCGTCGCGGCGAGAGCGCCGAACGCAACCGCTACATCAAAGCCCTCGTCGCCAATCTCGTCCTCAACGCCAGCTGGTCCTGGTTGTTCTTCAACCGGCGGATGCTCGGCACTTCCGCGATCGCCGCGGGCGCGCTGACCGTCAGCAGCGCTGACCTGACTCGGCGCGCTGTCGCAGTACGTGGAGCCTCGGCGACGCCGTTGGGTCTCTATCCGGCCTGGTGCGCGTTCGCCACCGTGCTGTCCACACACATCTGGATCCTGAACCGGCGCTGACACGAATCCGATCTCCCCGCGCCGCAGGACGTCTCACACCGAAATCGCCGTCGCGGAATGCGCTGCAGGCTGTCGGGTCCTGGTGATCCAGCCCCGCACTCCCTTTACAGACGCCCGGTTCAGCAGCTCACGGTAAAGCTCGTCGGAGATCACGGGTGTGCGGGTCAACAGGAAGCCGCTGAAACCGCTGGGATCACTGACGATGGCCCACTGGTATTCGGGGTCCAGATCGACGATCCAGTAATTTCCTGGCGGGTTGTCAGATGCCGGACCGAAGAACGTCACGTTGAGCTTGTTATTGGTCGTGTCGACCGGCAGCGCCACACCGACGATGCGCGACACGGGGCCATTGTCGAAGAAGTAGTTGCCGGAGTTCTCCACCCGGACCGATCCATCGGGGTTGAGGCTGTACACGGCCTTGGTGTTCACCAGTCCGAGAGAGAAAAACTGCTTGACGCTGCCCACCTCATACCAGGTGCCGAGGTACCGATTCAGGTCGACAGTAGGCGCCGGAGCCAGTACCACGGCGGCGGCGTCACCCAGCACGATGTACTGATCCGGTAGCCCGTAAATGCCGGTGCCATCGGCTGGGCCCAACCCCTGGTACAGGTCGTTGATCCAGCCGTTCGCCAGGGTGTACACCGCAGCGGTGTTGCCGCGCGGGGAGAATCCGGTCACCAACTGCGCAAAGAAATCGAAGATCGGATTGCCACCGATCAGGGCGTCCACATGCGAACCCCGAGCCAGGGTGACACCGACAAACTGGCCCGGCCGCGCCGCCACCAGATCGTCGGTGGCGGCTCCGAACGCATTCCACGGCTGCGGCGGCGCCGCGATCTGATACACCGGGATACCACCGAGGCCGTCCAGCGCGCGGTCCAACGCCCCATCGCGGGCCACCCCGTCGAACATCACCACACCACGCAGCCGACGCTGATTGGGGTTGGTGGCGTAGAAACCGCCGACGCCCGCCGCGAACCCGCCGCCCGCGGAGTGCCCGGCGAGGATGAACTGTTCCGGCAGCGTGCCCTGGAGACCCGCCTTCATGGCGCTGGTGTTCAGTGCCTGCTGATCACCGTCGAACATGGTCGCCACGGCCTGCTGAATAGCTGCGTCGTTCAGCGTGCACCCCGAGCACCGGAAAGAAAATGAGGGCACGTTGGGCACCACCACCACGCTGTTGGTCTGCTGCGACAGCGTTTTTGCCAGCGCAGAGTAGAACGACTTGTCCGCGAGGAAGCCGTGCTGCAGCCATATCACACCGGTCGCCGAGACCGAACCGTCAGCTTGCGTCGGGAAGTACCAATCAGCCGGCGTGGTGAACCCGTTGGCACCCAGCGGGATCGTCAGTGAGGAGTGACCGGTACGGACGCCGGTCACCGTTGTGGACGCGGGAGCCGGGAACGTCTCGTCCACCTCGGGACGCGGTGACCACCCCAGCGCGGCAAGGAAGTTCAATGCCGCCGTCGCTAGCGGCCCGAGCGGGCGGGCCGCCACGGCCGGAGCTTCGGGTGTCACCGCGGGTGTCGGTGTGCCGCTGAGTTCGGACCCGTCAACATGCGCTTCAGCCGCTGGCCCGGTCGCCGGGGTGTCGTCGACAGCGGTGTTGTCCGAGTGCTTCTTGCTGAGCTTCGCCTCGTGGTTACCAAAATGCTTACTCAGGCGGTGTGACTCGGCGACCTTTTCTGTGGAGCGGTCCTGGTCCCGGGCGCCGCGTTCTGTGTCTCTGTCAGCCTCGTCGTCTGGATCGGCTACGGCCTCAGTGTCGAGGTCATCGCGATCGGACGCCGACGGTGCGTCCTGTCTGGTGTCGGAAGTGTCGTTGCCAGAGTCGTGATCGGCCACCGTTTCGGTCTCCGACCGCTTCGCCGGCGCGTCCGGGTCGCGTGACGGCGCCTGGCCTTCGCCGTGGGCGGACTGTCCGGCGCTGTCACCGGAGGAGCCACCGTCCACGTCTGCGAACGCAAGGCCGTGTCCGGTGCCTAAAACGAGGCACGCTCCCGCGCCTATTGTCGCCATCCACAGCGCCCACCGTCGCGACGTCACGGTCGGACGATAACCAATGGCCCGCTGCGCGGCGGCGGTATTGTCGCTGCCGTAAGCCTTCCGTCACCCTCGGCTCCGGCCTGCCGCCAGACTTCACGTGGACTCGACGCCGTCACACTCTGCCAAGAACTCGGCGATGACGGCACGGAACTCCTGCGGCTTCTCCAGATGCGTGCAGTGACTGGTGTCCGGAAACACATGCTGGCGGGCGCCGGCGATGTGGTCCACGAACGGCCGCCAGGTCGCCGGGGTGGCTTCGTCGAACTCGCCGGCCACCACCAGGGTGGGCACCGCGACCTGGTGCAGGCGGTCGATGATGCTCCAGCCCCGCAGGGTGCCGATGACGTGGAACTCGTTGGGCCCGTTCATCGTGTGGTAGACGGTGGGCTCGGCCTCCATCTGTGCGCTGCTGTCGTCGAAGTCCTGCGGAAAGGGATACACCCGGCACACGTGCCTGCGATAGAACTCCTCGGTGGCGGCCGAGTACTCCGGATCGGTGACGGTGCCGGCCGCCTCGTGACGGGACAGGGCGGCACGCACCTGCTCGGGCAGTTGGTCGCGCAGTGTGTTGGCGCCCTGAACCCACAGCGCCATCGACGCCGGCGAGTTGCAGATCTCCAGCGACACCAGCCCTGCAGGGCGGCACACGGCGATCTCCGCGCCCAGCATCCCGCCCCAGGACTGCCCGAGCAGATGGTAGGTCTCGACACCCAGCGCCGCACGGACGGCGTGGAACTCGTCGACAAACAACTGGGGCGTCCAGAAATCGGCGGGCGCATCGGGCAGATGGGTGCTCTGCCCGCAGCCCACCTGGTCGTAGTGAATGACCACCCGCCCGGATTCGTCGGCCAGGGCAGCGATGTTGGCCACATAGTTGTGCGCCATCCCGGGCCCGCCGTGCAGCACGAAGAGCGGAAGGCGCCCGGCAACCGGAGCATCGGGCGTGGTGATCTGCACCCAGGTTTCGTACTGACCGAAGGGCACCATGCGGGTCTCACGTTGCATGCCCTCAGAATGAATTCTGCTGGGCCTCTCGGCAACCGGGATCGCCGGAGCCCGTTGGCAACGCTGTTTACGGACTTTCTCAGGAGATGATGCCCAGTGGCCGGAGGTGACGTTCTCCAGTCCCGGCGTTCTAGATCCTCGTTCCTGCCGGATCACCACCGATCCGCTGCGCCAGCCACACCGGGATGATGGCGGCGACGGTCAACGCCGCGGCGACGACGTTGATCACCGGAGCCTGGTTGGGGCGGAACAGGTTCCCGAAGATCCAAATGGGCAGCGTCTGCACGGTGGGCCCCGCGGTGAACGTGGTCACCACGATCTCGTCGAAGCTCAACGCGAACGCCAGGATGGCGCCGGCCACCAGCGCTCCGCGCATCATCGGCAGTGTCACCAACCGGAACGTCTGCCACGAGGACGCACCCAGATCAGCTGAGGCGTCCTCGAGGCTGCGCCCCAGCCTGCGCAGCCGGGCCTGAGTGTTGTTGAACACGATGACGATACAGAAGGTGGCGTGGCCGATGATCACAGTCGCCATGCCGAGGGTGATACCCAGCGCGGAGGTGAAGGTCGCGTTCAAGGCGATACCGGTCACGATGCCGGGCAGCGTGATGGGCAGCACCACAAGTAAATTGACGGTTTGCTTGCCGAAGAAGTCATATCGCTGTACGGCGAAAGCCACCATGGTGCCCAGCACCAGCGCTACCCCGGTGGCGATAAGGCCCACCACCACAGAGTTACCCAGTGACGCCCACATCCCGTCGCTGTTCCACGCCGCGCGCCACCATTCCACGGTGAATCCCGAGGGCGGGAACGCGAAGGTGTTCGACGCGTTGAAGGCGTTGACCACCACCAGCAGCAGCGGTGCGTAGATGAACACCAGCACCAGCACCGTCCACACGACGGTGAACCCGCGCAGCCGTGAAGACAACATCAGACGTTCTCCAATGCACCGGTTCGTCGCATCGCCAGCAGGTAGAACACGATGGCCAGCAACGGAATCAACGACAGGGCCGCGGCCATGGGCTGGTTGTTGGCCGTGACCAGTTGCCCGTAGATGACATTGCCCAGCATCTGCGTCTTGCCGCCGACGATGGTCACCGCGATGTAGTCGCCCAGCGACAGCGAGAAGGTGAAGATGGAGCCGGCGGCGATCCCGGGAAACACCATGGGCGCCACCACCAAGCGCAGGGTGTTGATGTCGGAGGCGCCCAAATCGGAACTGGCGTCCACCAGCGCATCAGGCACCCGCTGGAATGCCGCGAACACCGGAATCACCATGTAGGGCAACCACAGATAGGTCAACGTGATGACGGTGGCGACCAACCCGTAGCCGGGTGACCAGCCGGTGGCCCACGACAGCGGCCCCTCCGGTGAGAGCAGCATGCGCCATGCGTAGGCCTTCACCAGATAGCTCGCCCACAGCGGTGTGGTGACGGCAACCACGAGCACCACCCGCATCATCGGTGAGGCGAATTTGGCCATGTACAGCGCCAGCGGCACCGCGAGCACTGCGCACAGCACCGTCACCGTCAGGGCCACGCCCAAGGTCCGCAGTGCCACCGTCCGGATCACCGGATCGGTCAACACCCGGATCAGGTTGTCGGTGGTGAAGGTGTGCACCACCGCGCCGGTGAAACTGTTGGTGCCCCAGAACGCCGAGACCATCAGCACGGCAAGCGATCCCAGATAGGCCACCACCAACCAGGCCAGCGGCGGGATCAGCAGGAACGCCAGCGCCACCCGGTCCCGTCTGCGCGGCGCCGGCGTCGAGGGCATCAGCCCTTGATCTCCTGCCACTTGGTGACCCACTCGTCGTAGCTGGTGCAGTTGTCGCCACTGCCGTCGACGCACTTCTTCTGCGGCGTTGTCCAGTAATGGATCTGGGCGGCGTAGTCACCGTCGGTGGCGTGATAGGTCTCGCAGTGCGCCTTGTCCGCGGTCAGATCACACGACTTGGTCTGTGCCGGCGCTTCACCGAAGTATTCCGCCACCTGCGCGTTGGCTTCCGGGGAGATGATGTAGTCCATCCACTTGTACATGCAGTTGGGGTGGGCGGCTTTTGACGAAAGCATCCAGGTATCCGACCACCCGGTGGAGCCCTCCTTGGGCAGCACCGTGCCGATCTTGACCACGCCGTCGGCGTCGATGGTGTTGGCGATCACCTGCCAACTGGTGCCCACCACGGTGGTGCCGGATTCGAACGCTTGCACCTCTTTGGTGTAGTCCGACCAGTATTCGCCGATGTTCTCCTTCTGCTGCTTCAGCAGATCTGCCGCCGCCTCGAGCTGTTCGGTGGTCAGCGAATACGGGTCCTTGATGCCGAGATCGGGTTGGGTCTTGGACAGATACAGTGCGGCATCGGCGATGTAGATCGGCGAGTCGTAGGCCGTCACCTTGCCTTTGAACTCCGGGGCTCCGGGGAACACCGCACTCCAGGAATCCGGAGCCGGAGTCACCTCATCGGCGTTGTACATCAGCAGATTTGCGCCCCAGCCGTGCGGCACGCCGTACATCTGGCCGTCCACGGAGTTCCACGGCTTGTCCTTCAGGAAATCCACCACGGTGGCGTAGTTGGGCGTCAACTCGGTGTTCACCGGTGCCACGTCCCCGGCGTAGATGAGCCGCAGGGTGGCGTCTCCCGACGCCGACACTCCGTCGTACTGACCGGAGCGCATCAGTTGCACCATCTCGTCGGACGTGTTGCCGATCTTGACGTTGACGTTGCAGCCGGTTTCCTGCTCGAACGGCGTCACCCAGTCCACGGCTGGGTCATTCGAGCCGTCCTCGGCGTAGCCCGGCCACGCGACCAGGTTCAGCTCGCCCTCACCGTCGCCCACCTCGGTGGCAGCCTCCATCTGCGGCGGGCCGTCGGCGGTGCCGCCGGAATCCTCGGAGCTGGAGCAGCCCGCCATCAGCAGCGTCCCCGCTGCCAGTGCACAACCCAGACGGTAGATGTTTCTCATCAGGACTCCTTCGATTGATCCGATGTGAGATCGAGGACTGCAGTGTCCGGCCAGGCCAGGGTGACGGGAGTGCCGTGCTGAACGGCTGACGACGCTTCGGCCGACAGCAGCGTCGCGACGAGTCGTACGGGCTCCGCCAGACCGGTGACGGTGGCAGCCACCCGGGTGATCGGGCCTGCGTAGACCACCTCGGCGACCTCGGCTGAGACGCTGCGCTGCCAGGCCGGCACCGGGGTGTTCTGGTCCAGCACGGTGATGCGTTCGGGCCGGATCGCGAAGGTGCCCGGCCTGCCGATCACCGCCTCGGCGACGGGCCCGTCGAGCACATTGGAGGTGCCAACGAAGTCGGCGACAAACCGGTTCGCCGGGTTCTCGTACACCTCGCGGGCGGCGCCGATCTGTTCGATGTGACCGTGGTTGAGAACCACCAGCCGATCACACAGTGTCAGCGCCTCGTCCTGGTCGTGCGTCACGATCACGAAGGTGATGCCGACTTCGCGTTGGATCGCCTTGAGTTCGATCTGCATCTGTTCGCGCAGTTTGAGATCCAACGCGCCCAGCGGTTCGTCCAGCAGCAGCACCCGGGGGCGTCCCACGAGTGCGCGCGCCAACGCGACCCGCTGTTGTTGGCCGCCGGACAGTTCGGCAGGTTTGCGGGCGGAGTATCCGGAGAGCTGCACCATCTCGAGCGCCTCGGCGGCGCGGCGTCGGCGTTCGGGTTTGGCGACCCCTCGCACCCGCAAACCGTATTCGACGTTCTGGGCCACAGTCATGTGCGGGAAGAGTGCGTACTGCTGGAACACCGTGTTGGTGTCACGTCGGGCCGGGGGCAATCCGGTGACATCTTTGCCACCGAGCTTCACGGTGCCGGCTGTCGGTTCCTCGAACCCGGCGATCAGCCGCAGCAGCGTGGTCTTTCCCGAGCCCGACGGACCGAGGATCGCGAAGAGTTCACCGTCGGCGATGGCGAGGTCGGCGCCTTCGACCGCTACGACGTTGTCCCCGAACTCCTTCCGGACACCGATCAGCTCGATCCGGGGCACGACCAGATCTGCGTTCGGCTCTGACACGGCCGCACCGGATGGCATTTACGCATCCTAGGAACTCTCCTGCGATATCGCTGACTTAAAGCCAAACCTCGGATCACCGGTATCTTCGTGACATGCCGCAACCGCTGAAGATCATGTTCTGGCCGGAGTCGGCCTACGGGCCCACCAATCAGTGCATCGGCCTGGCGGCCATCCTGCGCGACCGCGGACACACCATCGTGTTCGCCGCCGAGAGTTCCTGGGCAGGCAAACTCGCACCACTGGGATTCATCGAGGAACTGGTGGATCTGGCCGAACCCGCCGAGGGCGCCGCCGACGAGGACCCAGGCAAGTTCTGGACTGACTTCATCGCCGAGACGGCCCCCGAGTTCCGCAAGCCCACTCACCAACAGCTGGAGTCGTTCGTCCGGCCCACCTACCAGGCGCTGATCGACGGCGCCAAGTACTGCGAGCCGCGGCTTCGCGACATCATCGCCACCCACCACCCCGACGTCATCGTCGAGGACAACGTGGTGCTGTTCCCCGCACTCGTGACCGCCGGTGCCCCGTTCATTCGGATCGTCTCGTGCAGCCCGCTCGAAGTCCCCGGCGCCGACATTCCGCCGCCCTTTTCGGGGCTGCCGAGCGCAGACCGCTCTGAATGGGATTCCTACCGTGCCGAGTACGACCGCACCCACCGCCCGGTCTGGGAGGACTTCAACTCCTGGGTCCAGGCTCAGGGCGCTCCCCCGCTACCCGAGATCGAGTTCATGCCGCGGGACAACGCAGCCAACCTGTACGTCTACCCCGTCGAAGCGGATTACACCGAAGTCCGTCCGCTGGACGACAGTTGGACGCGGATGGACTCGAGCGTGCGTGAAACCGACGAGGATTATGTGGTTCCCGACGCCGTGGCCGACCGCCCCGAAGGCAGTGCCCTGATCTATCTCTCACTCGGGTCACTCGGCGGCGCGGACGTCGAGTTGATGCAACGCCTGGTCGACGTGCTGGGCACCACGCGGCACCGCTTCATCGTCAGCATGGGTCCGCAGGCTTCCCGGATCACACTGACAGACAACATGGTCGGTGCGCAGATGCTCCCCCAGACAAAGGTCATTCCCCAGGTGGACCTGGTGATCTCCCACGGCGGCAACAACACCGTCACCGAGACCCTGCACTTCGGCAAGCCTCTGATCGTGTTGCCGCTGTTCTGGGATCAGTACGAGAATGCCCAACGCATCGATGAACTCGGCTTCGGTGTGCGCCTGGACACCTACGCCTTCGCCGACGACGAGCTGACCGCCGCTGTCGACAAGCTGCTTGCGGACACCGCGCTGCGGCAACGACTCGCCGAGATCGGTGCGGCGGTGCGCGAGCGAAACGGGCTGCGGGTGGGCGCGGACGTGATCGAACGGGTCGGGCTGCAGCACCGGGATGGCTGAGCTGCTCGACACGCTCCAGTTGCCCGGCGGCAGGTGCCTGAGTGTCGTGAACGACGACGGCACGCCGGGCGTGGTTCCGATGATCGGTGAATCTCGCGCTCGTCCCGGCGACGGCGCCTCCGAGGCACTGCTGGCACTGCTGGCCCAGGGGTCGAACACACTGGGCCGCTTCACCGTCCAATCCTGGTCCAGGAGCTCCGCAACCGGGGAACGCGCCATCGGTGTGGACCAGACCAACGAGTCGGTGATCGTCGGCGACGCGGCGGTGGTGAAGTGGGCGACACATCTGCAGCTGGGCCCGCACCCCGCCCCGGGTCGGATCACAACCCTGCGCGACGCCGGGTTCACCGGGATGCCCCGGCCGTGGGGGCTGATCACCTGGCGCACCCCCGACGGTGACGAGACGTTGGTGGCCAGCGTCGACGAGTACCTTCCCGGGGCGGTGGACGGCTGGACCTGGGCGGTGGAGTTGATCACCACGGCTGCGCTGCAGCGTGATCCCGCCCCGCTGGTCTCTGCGGCAGCTGACCTGGGTGCCCTGATCGCCGGGCTCCATGACGCGCTCGCCGGCACCGCTTCGACGGCCTCGGCGCAGGATGCGGCCCGCTGGCGCGATTCCGCCTTGCAGACACTCGACATCGCCTGCGGTTCAGTTGATTCCCGTAGCGCCGTCCTGGCCAGAGAGCGCCGTGACGACATCACCGCGGTACTCGACCAACTGGGCACGCTGGCGGGCAGTCCCGTCCTGCACGGACATGGTGATCTGCATGTCGGGCAGATCCTGCGCGCCCAGGGCCGGTTTGTGGTAACCGATTTCGACGGCAACCCGGTGCTGCCGGTACACGAGCGGATGCTGCCCATTCCCGCCGCCCTCGATGTCGCCGGATTGGCGCAGTCGCTGGTACACGCCGCGGTGGTCGCCTGCAAGTACACCGAACTCGACGCCGACGCGGTAGCGGAGGTCGACGCCGCAGGACGGGCAGCCTTTCTGGCCTCCTACAGCCGGCATCTCACCCACCCCGTCTACGACGGCACCGCCCTGCGGCCCTTCCGTCTGCAACAGGTGCTTCGCGAGATCGTCTACGCTGCACGACACCTGTCTCGCTGGATGTATGTTCCCGACGCCGCCTTACCGGCGCTACTCGATGAAAGGACCGATCTGTGAAGCCCGACGGATTCCTGGCCGACCTGACCCGCAAGCCCGAAATGCTGCGCGGCCTGGCCGAGGTGCTGGGTGGCGGGAATCCCTGGGCGGCAACGGCTGCCGGCATCGAGCGTGTCGTGTTCCTCGGTATGGGTTCGTCGGCCTACGCCGCCGGGGTGGTCGCCGCCAGGATGCGGGCCCGCGGCATCGTGGCCACCTCGGAATTGGCGTCCTCGACCGTGTTGCCGGACTGGGGCCCCGGCACCCTGGTGGTGGCCACCTCCGCCACCGGCGGATCGGTGGAGACGCTGGACGCGCTGCAGCGGTTGCCCGCCGGGGTACGCACGGTGGCATTGACCAACACCCCCGGCTCGGCCGTCACGCAGGCCTGCTCCGAGACCGTGCTGCTGCACGCCGACACCGAAATAGGTGGCGTGGCCTGCCGCAGTTACCAACACACCCTGGCACTGCTGATGGCGCTGGAGTCTCAGCTGCTCGGCACCCCGATGCCCGTCGAATCCCTGACCATGGCGGCGGACGCCACCGAACATCTGCTGAGCACCGAGAATGACTGGCGTCCTGTACTTTCCGATCTCCTGATGGGACCAGATGGCACCCATCTGTGCGCGCCCGCACACCGCTTCAGTAGTGCGCAGCAGGGTGCACTGATGCTGCGGGAGGGTCCGCGACGGCCTGCAGCGGGCTGCGAGACGGGCGACTGGAGTCACGTCGACGTCTACCTCACCAAGACCACCGACTACCGACTGCTGGTGTTCGCCGGCTCGGCCTGGGAGGCACAGCTGTCGGAGTGGACGACGGCCCGCGGCAGCACCGTGGTCGGGGTGGGGGGCGACGTGCCCGGGGCGCGGTCCACACTGCGCTATCCCCATGACACCGACGACGACGTGCGGCTGCTCACCGAGGTGTTGGTCCCTGAGCTGCTGGCCGCCCGCGCCTGGCAGGCGCAGTAGCCGGGTCCCTGCGCTCCCGCCCGGGAGGCGGCTGAGACAAGCTACTAAGGCGCCCCTACCGCTTCGAGGTGCCGTGGATGGTGGCATGCGGCCAGGTGCGCGGACTCACGCTCCACCAGCAGTGGCTCCTCGACCTTGCACACATCGGTGGCCCACCGGCATCGGGTGTGGAACCGGCAGCCCGGCGGCGGATCGATCGGACTGGGGACGTCGCCTTCGAGTATCAGGCGCTCGCGGGCGGCGTTGCGCCGCGGGTCCGGGATCGGCACCGCGGACAACAGCGCGTTGGCGTATGGGTGAAACGGCTTGTTGTACAGCTCGTTTGCCGTAGCAGTCTCCACCACCTTGCCCAGATACATCACGGCCACCCGGTCGGACACATGGCGGACGACACCCAGATCGTGCGCAACGAACAGGTAGGACAGCTTGAACTCGGTCTGGAGGTCTTCGAGGAGATTGATGATCTGTGCCTGCACGGACACATCCAGGGCCGACACCGGCTCGTCGGCGATGATCAACTTCGGTCGCAACGCCACCGCCCGAGCGATCCCGATGCGCTGCCGCTGACCGCCGGAGAACTCGTGGGGGAACCGGTTGTAGTGCTCAGCCTGCAGCCCCACCCGGTCCAGCAGCTCCTGCACTTGGCGCTTGGCGTCGGCACCACTGGCCAGGCCGTGCAGTTCCATGGCGTCGCCGATGATCTGACCGATGCGCTTGCGCGGGTTCAGTGACGCGTAGGGGTCCTGGAACACCATCTGGATGTTCTTCCGGATGGGCCGCAGTTCGCGCCGCGTTCGGCCCACCAACTCCTGGCCGTCGAATCGCACCGACCCCGACGTCGGCGTCATCAACTGCAGGATCAGCCGGCACAGTGTCGATTTCCCACAGCCCGACTCGCCCACCAGCCCCAGCGTCTCGCCCTCGTGCAACACCAGGCTCACGCCATCAACCGCGCGCACCCGAGCCACCTCACGCTCCACCACCGCACCGGCTTTGATCGGGAAATGCTTCACCAAATCGGTGACCTCGAGCAGCGGGGCGCTCATGACGCCACCGGCTTCCGCAGTCCGATCCTGCCGTCGACCTCACGCAGGCTCTGCTTCTGCGACGGCTCGAGCCAACACCGGTCCAGGTGTGTGTCACCGGTCAGAGGTGGCGGCTGCGAACAGGCGTCGAACACGTGCGGGCACCGCGGCGCGAACCGGCACCCGGTGGGCAGTGACAGCAGCGACGGCGGGGCTCCGCCGATCTGCGGCAGCCGGCTGTGCTGCGGTGCGTCCAGCGGTGTCAATGACCCGAAAAGTCCCCACGTGTACGGATGTTGGGGGTTGTAGAAGATCTCCTCGACCGTCGCGTCCTCCACGACGTGCCCGGCGTACATCACCACCACCCGGTCGGCCACCTCCGCGACCACACCGAGATCGTGGGTGATCAGGATGACCGCGAGTTCACGCTCGCGGTTGAGTTCATCGATCAGCCGTAGGATCTGCGCCTGGATGGTGACGTCCAGCGCGGTGGTGGGCTCATCGGCGATCAGCACATCGGGTTCCAGAGCCAGCGCCATCGCGATCATCACGCGCTGGCGCATGCCTCCGGAGAACTCGTGGGGGTAATCCTTGATGCGGCGCTCGGGATTCGGAATCCCCACCGAGCGAAGCAGTTCCACAGCTTGATCACGCGCCTCCGAGCGGGACACGTCGCGGTGGGCGCGGATCATCTCGGCGATCTGGTCACCCACCCGGTACACCGGGTTCAGCGAGGTCATCGGGTCCTGGAACACCATGGCGATGTTCTCACCGCGGACCTTGCGCAACTCGTCGTCACCCAATTCGGTCAGGTCCTCGCCGCGATACAGCACGGAGCCGGCGATCTTGGCGTTCGTGGCGCGGGTCAGCCCCATCAGAGTCTGTGCCGTGACGCTCTTGCCGGAGCCGGATTCGCCGACGATGGCCAACACCTCGCCGGCCTTCAGGTCGAAAGACACCCCGTCGACAGCGCTGACCACACCGTCCTCGGTGGCGAAACCCACTCGCAGATCGTGGACTTCGAGGATCGGGCTCATGCCGGGGCCTCCTGTCCCAGTCGGATCCGCGGATCCAGGAACGCGTAGGCGATGTCGACCAGCGTGTTGAACAACACGATGAAAAACGCCCCGAACATCGTGACTCCCATCAGTGGCGGTAGGTCCAGAGTGCCGATCGCCTGCCCCGCGTACAGTCCGACCCCGTTGATGTTGAAGACGGTTTCGGTGAGGATGGCCCCACCACCCACCACCGCCCCGAAGTCGAGGCCGAACAGGGTGACGATCGGGATCATCGAGTTGCGCAGCACGTGTTTGATCCGCACCTGCCGTTCGCTGATGCCCTTGGCCCGCGCGGTGCGCACGTGGTCCTCGTTCATCACGTCGAGCATGTTGGAGCGCAGCACGCGACTGTAGAAACCGACGTAGAGCACCGCCAAGGTGATCCACGGCAGGATCAGGTGATACGCCCAGTCCACCGGGTCTTTCGTCAGCGGCACGTAACTGCTGGTGGGGAAGATCGGGATCTTGAACGTGAAGTAGTACAGCAGGATTGCCGCGAGCCAGAACACCGGCATCGAAATACCGACCAGAGACAGCACGGTCAGCGCCCGATCGGTGAACTTGCCCGCGTGCACCGCAGACAGGTACCCGAACACCACGGCCAGCGCCATCCACAGCACCGCGGCACCCACACACAGCGAGAGGGTGGCGGGCAGACCTTTCCAGATCTGCTCGCCCACGTTGAGCGAGCTGGCGTACGACGTCAACTCACCGGTGAGGATCTGCTTCATCATGGTGAAGTACTGCACCGGCAGCGGTTGGTCGAGGCCAAGATCGGCGCTGACCCTGGCGATCAGCTCCGGGTCGGCGTTCTTGCCGGCAATGCGTACCGCCGGGTCGGAGTTCGGGATGACGTTGAAGATCAGGAACACCAGGATCGAGATGGCGAACAGCACCGCCACCATCCCGATCAGGCGCCGGGTGACGAAGCGGACCATCAGTGCTCCATCCTGATCTTGGCGCGCGGGTCCAGCGCGTCCCGGAGGCCGTCACCGAAGACGTTGAGCGACAGCACTGTCAACACGATCATCAGGCCGGGAACGATGGTCAGGTGCGGTGCGGTGTAGATGTTCTGGTAGCCGTCGGCGATCATGGTGCCCCACGAGGCGTTGGGTGCCCGCACGCCGGCCCCCAGGAACGACAGCGCCGATTCCAGCAGCATGTTGTTGGCGATGTTCAGCGTGAAGAACACGATGATGGTGGACACCACGTTGGGCAGCAGCTCGGTGGCCATGATGCGAATGGGCCCCTTGCCCTGCGCCACCGCGGCGTCGACGAACTCCTTCTCGCGCAGCGCCAGGATCTCACCGCGGATGGGCCGCGCCATGTAGGGCACGTACACCAGACCGATGATCATGATCGGGATCCACAGCGAGTCCCCGGCGACCTCGAGTCCGCCGATCTTCAACCCGCCCAACGCAAGTGCGGTACCCAACGCGATGCCGAGCAGCAGCACCGGGAAGGCCCACACCACGTCCATCACACGGGACAGCACCGCGTCGATCCAGCCGCGGAAGTACCCGCAGACCAGGCCGACCAGCACCGCCAGCACGGTGGTGATGGCCGCCGCTGCCACGCCGATGTAGATAGACGTCCGCCCGCCGTACATCAGGCGGACCATCACGTCGCGTCCGTTCTGGTCGGCGCCCAGCAGATACCGGCCGTGCAGGCCGGGGCCAATCGGGGTGCCGTCGGGTGACACCACGTCCGTCTCCTGGCCGTCGATCGTCACGGTGTCGGTGATGTGGTTCTCGTTCGGGCCGGTGTGGGCCACATAGTCGGCCCACAGCGGCGCCGCCAGGCAGAATCCGACGATCAGGATGAACAGCACGCCGAAGGCGAGCGCGATCTTGTTGCGCCGCAGGCGCAGCCACGCGAGGTACCACGGGCTGCGACCACGGATCTGCGCAGCGGGGACGCCCGCAGGGAGCACGGGCTCCCCGGGCGCCTCCACTGGCTCAGTCGGGGTGGACACCGTTACTTCAGCGACAGAGCCGACCAGTCCTGGTTGAACAGGAGATGGCTGTAGGCATTGTCGAAGTCGATCCGGTCTGAGACGAAGGTGGTGTACTGCTCGTTGCCGTACGGCGCCCACACCGCCTGCTCCATGTACGCCTTGTCCAGGTCGGCGTACCCCTGCTCCACCCCTTCGTCGGTGAGTTGCTTGGTCAGCAGCTCATCCATCTTGGCGTCCAGTTCGGGGATCGACGCCCTCGAGAAGTTGTTGCCGTTGGTCGGAAGGATGGCGTCGGTGTCCAGAAGTGGCCGGAAGAAGTCGTCCGGGTGGGGAAGTCCTGGAACCAGTTGCCGAAACCGGTGTCCAGGTCCGGCGTGGACTGGTTGCCGATGGTGGTGAAGTAGACGTCACCGGCGAGCACCTTCAGCGTCGCGTTGAAGCCCAGCTGGTTGAGCACGTCGTGGTAGTACTCGCCGATGCGCTTGCGGTCCGGCTCGTCGTTGGTCCACACCGTGATGTCCATGTCGGACGGATTGGCCTCGGCCAGCAGCGCTTTCGCCTTGTCCATGTCCGGGCCGGGGTACAGCTTGTATTCCTGGTAGCCGGGCATACCCGGTGGGAGGATCTGCTGAGTTGGGTGCATCCGGCCGCCGAACACCCGGTTGAGCGCCTCCGGGTCGATGGCGTAGTTGACCGCCTGGCGTACCCGCACGTCGTTGAACGGCGCGGTTTGGTTGTTCATCCAGAAGTAGTAGGTGTTGATCGACTCCTCCATTCGGAAACGTTCTCCGAAACGGGATTTCACCTCTTGCAGGCGATCGGCGTCGGGCGGGTCCACCATGAAGTCGATGGTGTTCTGCTCCACCCCGGTCACCTGCGCGGTGTTGCTCTTGTTCTGGGTGACGATGATCTTGTCGACGCCCGCGTCGGCCACCTCCGTGGCCCCCGCGTCCTTGACGGTCTTGAAGTTCGGGTTGCGCTCAAGCGTCAACGTCTGCGGCGCTTCGACATTGGTGATCATGAACGGTCCGCTGGACGGTGGCGGGCTGTTGGTCGCGTCATCGGCCAGCGGCGTGCTGGGCGGAACGGGCGCGGCGAACATCAGGCCGAGGACGTTCTCGAAAGTGCCGTTCGGCGCGTCGAGGGTGATGGTGATGTCACCGGTGGCGTCGTCGGTGACGATGCCGCTGATGGTGTCGGCGGTGCCTTCGGCGTACTCCGGTGCGCCGACGATGCCGTTGAAGAACACCGATCCACCCGAGTCCGCTTTGAACAGGCGCTGGATGGCGTAGGTGAAATCCGAGGCCTTGATCGGGGTGCCGTCGGAGTACAACATGTCAGAACGCAGCTTGAGTTTGTAGGTCAAGCCGTCGGGCGAGACCTCGGGCATGGCCTCGGCCAGCGCCGGCACCACCTCGGTGCCGTCCTCCCCCTTGGCGTGTTTGTAGGTCAGCAGAGGCGTGTAGACGTTGTAGAGCGTCTCCCACCCCTCCACGGTGTAGGACAGCTGCGGGTCGATGTAGTCGGGGAACGACGTCATCGTGATGTTGATCTCGCCTCCTCCACCCGAGCCGCCGGATCCACCCGACCCGCCCCCTTCGTCGTCGCTCCCGCAGGCAGCGACGCCGAAAGCGGCGACCGCGCCGACAGAGATCAGGGCAACTGCTTTGCGCAGAGTTGTGCCCAACATGGACATGCTCGCTCCTCAGTTCGTTCCGTGGGCTGCGCGGGCACCGGATATTTTCCGGGGCACGACCCGTCCACAGCTACGCTTCTCACAGGATTCGGGTAGCCATCTTGGGCGAAAAAGTCAGAAAATGCACCTTAAGGCCGGAAATTTTCCAGCGTTCACAGCCCTTTGACAGGAAACATTCCTGAAACTTACGCCCGCGCAACCGGTTGGTTGAGCGGGTCGTAGTGGGGAAAAATCCCGCACGATGCGAGTTGAGCTACCTCCCCCGCCGCTCACCACGCCCGCCCGCACTACGGCACGACTGGTGCTCGCCGGCGCCACGATTTTCGCCGGGCTCTCTCATCTGTTCTGGGGCCGCGAGGAGTTCAAGACACCGGTGCCGACATCAGTTCCGATGGATGCCGACGGTGTCGGCATGGCCACCGGCGGCGTCGAGATAGCACTCGGCGTGGGATTGGCACTGCTCACGCCTACTGGCGGGGTTCTTCGTGGCGGTGTTCCCCGGCAACATCGCGCAATTCCTCAACCACGGCGACGGCTTCGGGCGCAACAGCGAGACCGAGCGGCTTATGCGTTTGCTGTTTCAGCCGGTGGTGGTGGCGTGGTCGCTGTGTTCGACAGCGGCTACGAAGTCTCGTCGCTAACTGTGTCATCCAGTGCGCTGACTGCGATTCCGTAGGGCAGAAACCGCACCTTGCGCTTGGAATCGGTGTTGTGTTTGTTGGCGCGTAGCGCGTCCAACTCGGTGGCGAACACCTGTTCCACCGTGGCGGACCCGTCGTCGGTGACGGTGTAGATGGCCCACACCCCGTCACCGGCGTCACCGGTGGTCTCGGGTTCCTGGCGGGCGCGGGTGGTGCGACCCTGGTCGAAGAACACGTTCCAGCCGCCTCGCTGGCTTCCGGGTTCGAAAACCCGTCCGAATGCTTCGCGCAGACCTTCTCCTGCTTCGCGCACCATGCGGTCGAAGTCTTCGGGATCAAAGCCGAAGGGATTATTGCTGCTGCTCATGGTTCCAGTGTGCCACCGGTCACGAGCACACCGAGGCTACGGCTGCGCGTCGCGGTTGGGTACCTGGATCGGGATGGGCACCGGCAGGAACGGGATGTTCAGATGTGTCGTCGTCATCGGCGGCGGAGTCGTTGTCGTGGTGGTCGGCGTGGTCGTCGTGGTTGTTGTTGTGGTGGTCGTCGTTGTGGTGGTCGTTGTTGTCGTAGTTGGCGGCGTGGTGGTCGTCGTCTCCGGCGGTGGCGGCGGCGGCTCCTGGCTCGGGGTGATGGTGATGTACGTCGTCTCCGGCGGCGGTGGAACGTAGGTGGTCTCGACCGGCGGCGGGGGCGGCGGCTCGGTGGTGACCGGCGGCGGAGGCGGCAGTTCCGTGGTGGTCACCGGTGGCGGGGCAACGGTGGTCGGCGTGGTGGGTGCCGTGCTCGACGAATCAGTGGTGAGCGTGTAGGCGACGCCCCCGATTGCCACCACGGCGATCAGTGCCGCCGCGGCCAGCGCCAATTGCGGAAAGCGGAACTTCGATTTCGGCTCTTCGAAAGTCCCGGTGGCGGGGGTGTATTGGATCTGCGGGCGGGCGCCGGTGGGCATCGAGTACGGATTCGCCTGCTCGTAAGGGCTCTCGTACTCGCCCTGGTACGGCACCGGGTCGGCGACATTGTCGTCGTCCTGCGACCACGCCAGCGCACGGAACGTCGACGAACCGGGCGCAGACGGATCAGGCTGCAGCGCCGCGGCACCCAACGACGAGGTGGCAGCATCTCCCAGGGCCGTGGACAAGCCGGTCGGAGCGTCGGCATCGGGGCCGCGGGCGGCGATCAGTGCCGACCCCACCGCAATGTCGAGTGCCGGCGATGCCGTGGTGACCACCGGCACAGCCGAGCGCTCCGAGAGCATCTGTGTGACAAGCGGTATGGAGGCTCCACCGCCCACCGTGCCGACAGCACTGAGCTGCGACCAGTCGATCCGGTTGCGCTGCAACAGATCGCCGAGTGTTGTGAGCACGCCGTCGAGCGACGGCCGGATCAGTGCCTCCAGTTCGCCTCGCGTGACACGGGATTCAGTGGTGACCCCGGGCAGCTGCACACTGACTGTGGTCGCTGTCTCAGCGGAGAGCCGTTCTTTCGCGCGGCGGCACTCGTCCCGCAATCGCGCCAGCGAGCCCACGGCCGCGGTGGCAGCCGGATCCACGTCACCGCGGTTGCCGATGTCGGCCAAGACCGCGGTGAGCAAGGCTTGATCCACCTGGTCGCCGGAGAACTCAGTAAAACGCACCGTTTCGGCGATCGGCCGGAACCCTGCTACAGCGTCGGCCAGGGTGATGCTGGTGCCACTGCCGCCGAAGTCGAGCAGTGCGACGATGCCGCTGGCGGCCAGCCCCGGGTTGACCTGTAGGGCCGTCAATGCGGTCACCGCATCGGACAGCAGTCGCGGAGCCACCCCGGACGGCGCCAGCTTGCGGTTGCCGCGCAGCGCTGCTTCCAGCGCACGCACCGCCGACCCTGCCCAGTGCGCGGGAACGGAGATCACGATGTCACTACCGGGCCCGGGACCGCCGGCCGCGTCGGCCATGGCGCCGAGCGCTTCGACCAGGAGCTGGTCAGCCTGATGCGGTGAGCCGTCGACGGCGATGAGGGGCACCGGGTCGCCGATACGCTCGACGAATCCGCGCAGCACCAAGCCCGGTTCGGTGAGGTTCGGATTGTCCGACGGCAGGCCCACCTCGGCAGGCCGGTGCCCGTACAGGGTCAACACGGAGCGGCGCGTCACCGGCGGAGCTCCGACACGCGCGGCAACCAAGTTGGTTGTCCCGATGGACAACCCGTAGGGGTCGCTCACTTCTCACACCTTGTACTGGACGGCAGTCGAGAGGCCACCCTAGCCGTTGAACGCCGTCCAGGGGCAACCCGACACCCACCCTGGAAGCTATGACTTGGCTATGTACGACAACCAGGCACCGCACAGGGATTCGCGGCCAATCTCACGGGGCCCCTTGCACCACCCGATAGGGCATCAGACGACGGTCAGCGGCAAGGACTTACGGGACTCGAAGGTGAAGCTGGCGCCGCCGCTGAACTTGACCACTTCGACTTCGGAGGATTCCTTGGCGGCGGTGTCACTGTGCTGCAGTTCAGCGGTCCAGTCGGTGTCGGTGCCGGTGACATCGACGGCGACGTACGGGTCGACGGCAGTGGCAACGGCCTGCAGAGGCCCCGTCACCCCAGGACCGCACAGCGAGATCCACGCGCCGTCGTCGTGGGCGGCTGAGCGTCGAACATGCACCCGACCGCGCTCGAACTCGGCGTCGACGTAGCCGGCGGGGTTGAGCAGCGGGTGCAGCTCGAGCACGCGTTGCACTTCCTCGATACCCGTCGGCAGCTTGAGGGCCCGGTGAATGCGTTCAGCGGCGATGCCCGCCAGGCCGATCAGCTGTTTGGTGCAGATCTCCTTGGCCAGTTCTTCGTTGGCGCGCTTGTTGACAGAGATGATGAACGAGAGGTTCAGCAGGTGCATCTGCAGGCACACCTCGTCGGCTATGCGAACCAGCGCGGATTTCGAGAACGCGGCGAAATCGAAATCGGCCTGCAGGTCCCCGGAGTAGTCGGCCTGGCCGTCGTCGCTGAGGTCGATCGGCCTCAGTTCCCAACTGGCAGCTTTACTTTCGTCCACCAACGCCAGATGCGGATGGTCCTCGACTTCAGGATGGGAGTCATCGATGGTCACCGTCCAGGCGCAGTGCGGGTGGCGGTCGGCCGGGGTGCGCGGCGGACGGTGAATCGGGCGGATCTGGGCGCGGCGATTGGTCGCCACGGCTGTCGCATCGAACGTGGGGTCCTCGATGTCGTGGCACATGCCGCGCACGTAATCCTCACCCATCGGCTCGACGTCGAGCAGTGCGCCGCAGTGGTCCAGATGGAATTCACCATGCCAGCGGTCATGCACGGTGTAGCGGAAGTCCATGAACTGCGGCGGAGCTCCGATGTCGAGCTGCAGACCTTTGAAGATGGTGAAGATGTCGACGCCTTCGTACTTCAGCGCTTTCTGCATGCGACGGGTGTAAATGGGGCTGGCGCCCATCCACTCCTCGATGGCGACCTGCAGCATCTCTTCGCGACCGAAATGACTGATACACCAGGCCATTCCGGACCGGTCGATCAGTTGGCCGATGAGCAGGAGCTCCGGCACCAGGGTGGCCAGCTCGTCCCTGGACAATGACGCGTAACGGCTGTGGGCTGCGGTCACGCCCCAAACATAGAGCTGGCAATGTTATAAAGTCAACGATGAAAACTTCGGTCGCGACCCGTTCCACGTCCGCTCCCCGTAAGCGCGGCGACGACACGCGCGCCAAGATCATCGCCGAAACCGTGCACTGCATCGTCGAAGAGGGCTTCCCGGCCGCGACGGCCAAACACGTCGCCGAGCGCGCGGGAGTCACTTGGGGCGTCATTCAGTACCACTTCGGCGACCGAAACGGACTGCTGGCCGCAGTGGTGGACGACGGGGTAGCCAAGCTGCTGGAGAGCCTGTCGGCGGCGGAGGTCTCCGATCTGCCGTTGCAGCAGCGTATCGAGACCGTGGTGGACCTGGCCTGGGGCTGCTACAGCAGCCCCACCTCGATGGCTGCCTTCGAGATCCTGCGAGCCACTCGTGGGGAGTCGCCGAAGCGGCATTTGCTGGAGATGAGCGCGGCGCTCAGTGGGCTGGGCCGGTTGATCTCCGATGATCCGGCTGATCGTGAGGTGGCCGAGGTGATCTGGGCGGCGCTCCGCGGCATGGTGCTGGCCGAAATGATTGTCAACCAGTCCATCGACTGGCAGCGGGAGCGCCGAACACTGGTGGATATGGCGGTGCAGTACCTCAGTTGAGTCTGTCCGCAATGGACACCACGCGCTTGGCCAGGTGGTCCAGCGCGTTGGTGGTGGCCTCGCTCAGGTCTGCCTTGTTCTCCGGCCCGGTGACGTGGCCGACGCCGTAGGGGTTGCCGTCGGCGAACTTCACACCATCTGTGTAACCAGGTGGGACGATGATGCCGCCGAAGTGCATCAGTGAGATGTAGAGCGCCAGCAGTGTGGTCTCCTGGCCGCCGTGCTCGGTCTGCGACGAGGTGAATGCCGAGTACACCTTGTCAGCGAGCTTGCCCTGCGCCCAGAGCCCACCCAGGGTGTCGATGAAGGCCCGGAACTGCGAAGCCGGCGAACCGAACCGGGTGGGGGTCCCGAAGATCACCGCGTCCGCCCACACGATGTCTTCACCCGAGGCCGCTGGAAGATCCTTGGTGGCTTCGTAATTGGCAGTCCAGGCCTCATTGTTCTTGAAGGTCTCGGGGTCCCGCGTTTCAGCGATATGCCGGAGTCGCACTTCGGCACCGGCCGCTTCGGCCGCGTCGGCAACCCGCTTGGCCATCTTGGCGCCGTGCCCAGTGGCCGAATAGTAGATGACGCTCAACTTGCTCATGTCTGCTCCTTTGCCGGGGACAACTTGCCCACCAAAACGCTACCGATGATTCCCACAGCAATCATGGCGATGCCCGCTGCATCGGGTAACGCATCGGTGACCCACCCGAAGATGCCGGCAATCAGCACGAACATCGGCACCCACTCGAAGAGCTTCACCAGCGCGGCCGGCTTGTCGCCCGTCGCGCGGTCCGGGTAGTACTCGGTGAAGTTGATGGCAAAAAAGGTCGCCGCAAGCTGCAGCACCCAGGCGGTCCAGAAGTTGTCCGGGTCCTTCAACACCGCGTCGCCGATGAAGCCGACGACGGCGTTGAACGCAAAGGCCGCCGCCCACACTCCAGAGATGACGTAGTTGATCTTCAGGAACAACGGAGTGTTCCAATACTCCTCGGGTGCATCTTTTTTGGCGTACGCCAGGGTGAACGGGCGGCGAACCAGGATGGTGGTGATGACGAACACCACCAGCACCAGGTTGGTGAGCTCTCCGGCCCACAGCTCAAGGGTGTCGATGGTCCCGTCATCGGCAATCAGCCCGACGGCGGCGAGTACCGCGAAGAACAACACACCGATCACGTCCAACGCAAAGACGCCCTGCCCGCGGCGATGGCTGAGCCACAGCGTCAGCAGCGCCAGGCCCAGCGCAGTGGATACCGCGACCTCGAATCGCCCCGGCGACGAGAGCACCGAGAACAGAATCCACGGCGCGATGCCCGACAACGGTGACTTGAGATACCCGTCAACGAGTTTTGTCACGCGAAGACTGTAAGCCGTGCTATCTGTTCATTCATGGGTGATCGGGAAGATATCGAAACCGTGAAGTACCGCTATCTGCGGGCGTTGGACACCAAGTTCTGGGACGACTTCGCAGACACGCTGACCGAGGACGTCATCGGTGATTACGGATCGTCGGTCGGCGAGGAGCACCACTTCACCGATCGGGCGGCACTGGTGGAGTACATGCGGGCGTCACTGCCCGCCAACGTGATCACCGAGCACCGCGTGACACATCCCGAGATTGTCGTTTCAGGCGATACCGCGACGGGTGTCTGGTACCTGCAGGACCGGGTGATCGTCGCCGACTTCGACTTCATGCTGATCGGTGCGGCCTTCTACCGCGACACCTACCGCCGCACCGACTCCGGGTGGAAGATCGCGTCGACCGGCTACCAACGCACCTACGAGGCGACGTTGTCGTTGAAAGGCCTGGACTTCAAGCTCTCCCCCGGCGCCGCCTTGGCACTCTAGTTTCTTCGCGGTCAATGCCCGAGCTCGGTCATGATGTCTCACAAACGTCGATTTGTAGCCGTCACTGACTATCGACAGGCCAACCGGGGTACGTAGGCAGCGTCGGGAAATCCGAACGAGGATGCTCACCGGTGGTCAGGAACTGACGACGTTCAGCCGATTCCGGCGCCAGGGCATTACAAGTCGCGAGATCCTGGTTGAATTCGGGCCACTCCGGTCCGGCGCCGATGTCATCGGTTGATAGAAGCGAGCCGACCACACGCCAGTTACCGAACACGTCATCGACAGGGAACTTTGAAGGCCCCTGCTGCACAGGCAACGACGGACCTGGGGAGACAGGTGCGACAAGCTTGAAGCGAGTGACCGAGATGCCAGGCGCTGCAGGGTTGTTCGGCCATGACCTGAAGGGGCCGCCGTCAGCCTTGGATTCCGCAGTCCCCCAACCCCAGTCGCAAACCGTGACAGTAACGTCGCGATCCCCGTCAACAACACGCAGGATGTGTTCCTGAAACGACCCGGCCCGCGGGCCTGTCAACGGAAATCCGAGCTCCGGCCACAGCGCACCGGTGCCAGGAGGCGGCTCGAACTCAGGCCCCGGATCGGGACCCACCGCGCGCGCAAAACCGGGATAGAGATAATCATCGCTGCCACCCAGAGATGCCACGATTTTGGACTCCAAGTACGCGCGCACCACCACCGCAGGACCCGACAGCAGATCGATCCCAGGTTCGGCACTCCATACAAAAGTGCTGTCCGACATCAATGCCGGCCACCGAGCAGGCGGTTCATCAGCTTGCGGTGCCGGCGTCGGCCGACTACACGCACTCACCAGCACGGCGACCAGAGCAAGACCTGCGATCGCCCTGGACACCCCGGCAATGTGCATCACTGCGGGTCCAGGTCATCGGTAGCACCGTCGTTGCGAGTCGTCATCGTCATGGTCATGCTGCCCTCCGCCCGGCCGCTTGGCGACCCTTGTTCTCATCGCAGCTCCACCTTATGGATACTCGATGTGCCGGAAGTCCGTTGATTTCACTCTCGATAACAGGAGCGCCCCGCCTTGATGGGCGGGGCGCTCCTGTCGGGTTTACGTCAGCGGACGTTGACGTAGACGGTCTTGACGTTGTCGGGGGCGAATTGGTTGTCGGCGTTGGGGCTGTAGCCGCCTTCGCTGCGGTTGTTGGCGTTGGTGTGCTGGAAGGTCGGGCCTGCACCGACGGAGACGACGCTGGCATCGGCCAACGGGGTGTCCGACAGGCGGTTGACGATCACCTTGTAGCCCTGGTCTTGCAGGCTGGAGATGGTGTCTTGGGCGTTGCCGGCTCCGGTGGGGGCGGCCATCGCGGGGGCAGCCAACCCCAGGAACGCGGCGGTGGCGGCGGTGGCGATGGCGGTGGCGAATCCGAACTTGGTCATGATCTCTGCTTCTCTCTGGGTAGCTCTTCTACGTGGTGTTCGGATCGGGGCGGGAGGGGTTTCTCGTTCCGGTCTGCCACGAATAACCGCGCACGTCAGCACCCCATTTCCCGGTTGGCAGCCAATACACCAGGCTTGGCAGAATATGACCGACCGGGCCAACTGAAGTGTGTGCACGTGGCGAGGTGGCTAGCCTCTAGGCATGCCCGAGAAGTTCGAGGTCGACATCCCTGGCTTGATCCAGGGCGGCGCCGACGTGGCTCACCGCGCGGGGGTGTTGTCAGCAGCTCACCGGCAGTCGATGCTCTCGCTCAGCGACGCGGAGGCCGGCTGGGTCGGCTCCTCAGCGGACGCGCTGGTGGCGATGTCGCAGAAGTGGCAGCGCATCAGTGACCGCCACAGCACGGCAATAGAGAATCAAGCACTGAGCATGGACACCGCAGCCAAGCTGTTCGCCGAGATGGAAGAGCGGCACGCTGAGAAGCTGAAAGCTGTTGGTGAGCAATCCCGCAACATCGATTTGTAGCGGTTATTGAGTTTCCACAGGCCAACCGGGGTACGTAGGCAGCGTCGGGAAGTCCGAACGAGGATGCTCACCGGTGGTCAGGAACTGACGACGTTCAGCCGATTCCGGCGCCAGGGCATTACAAGTCGCGAGATCCTGGTTGAATTCGGGCCACTCCGGTCCGGCGCCGATCGGCCCGATGGCCGAGTTCACACCCACCACACGCCAGTCACCGAACACGTCATCGACAGGGAACTTTGAAGGCCCCTGCTGCACAGGCAACGGCGAACCTGGGGAGACAGGTGCGACGAGCTTGAAGCGAGTAATCGAGATTCCGGGCGCAGCAGGGTTGTTCGGCCATGACCTAAAAGGGCCGCCGTCAGCCTTGGATTCCGCAGTCCCCCAACCCCAGTCACAAACCGTGACAGTAACGTCGCGATCCCCGTCGACAACACGCAGGATGTGTTCCTGAAACGAACCGGCCCGCGGGCCTGTCAACGGAAATCCGAGCTCCGGCCACAGCGCACTGGTGCCAGGGGGCGGCTCGAACTCAGGCCCCGGATCGGGACCCACCGCGCGCGCAAAACCGGGATAGAGATAATCATCGCTGCCACCCAGAGATGCCACGATTTTGGACTCCAAGTACGCGCGCACCACCACCGCAGGACCCGACAGCAGATCGATTCCAGGTTCGGCACTCCACACAAAAGTCGTGTCCGACATCAATGCCGGCCACCGAGTAGGCGGTCCAGCGGCTTTCGGCGATGGCGTCGGCCGACTACATGCACTCACCAGCACGGCGACCAGAGCAAGACCTGCGATCGCCCTGGACACCCCGGCAATGTGCATCACTGCGGGTCCACATCATCTGTAACACCGTCGTAGCGAGTCGTCATTTCAGTGTTGATGTCCCGAACAGTATCGGCACCCATCGTCGAGGTAATCGCAGCCCTCACCATGTCGTTGTATTCCCCGACCGGGAGTCGCTGCCCAAGGTTGGAGTTGTATTCCTCGAGCGATAAAACACGGCGCGGCGCATCAGGGTTTGCCGGATCTACCGGCGCCAAAAATCCCTCATCGAGGCCGTTGATGGTCACACCTGCATCCGCAAGCGCATTGAGCACCTGCCGGTTGGCGTCACTGAGGGCGAGGTTCGGAAGGTCAGGATTGTCGCCCCAACTGGCTTTCGGCGCTTCTCCGATGATCGCTTCCGTGAGCCCCTTGGACGCCAGATCCATGCCGGGGACGCCTGCGGCATCCAGACCCGCGAACCCGAACTCAACTGCCGACTTCTTGGCGTTGTAGGCAGCCTCGTTCTTCGCAGCGTCATTCATATCGGATGTGTTGGTGGCACTGTGGATTCCGGAATCCATCAAACCCTGCACAGTCATCGAATCGAACAGGTTCCTGTTGTTCTCCGATGCCGGTAGACCATCCTTGAAACCGTTGGCGTAGTCGAGTTGAGACTGGGCGATCTCGCGAGCGGCCGCACCATTGAAGTAGTCCGACGCCTCCGAATCTGTGCTGAGCACCGAGAAGATCCCCTTGGCAATGGGCATCGATCCATTCCCGATGTCGCCGTCTGCATCAACGGTGTTGAACCCATCATGAGTCCCCTGGGACATGTCAGCAATGTCCGGGATGTACGGAGCCAATCCGTACGCAAGACCCTGTACAGCTTCAGGATTCACCTGCCCCAGCGTCTGATTACCCTCCATGGTCATCAGCTCGTCCTCGAGCCTCCCGACCCAGCCGCCGTAGGCGGATGCAGTTTCGGCGGCCAGCTTGGCGTCGAGTCCGTGTGAGGGGTCGCCCGTCCAGCTGAACATGTCGCTCACAGCCTTGCCGTCGTCACTCCACTCGTTGGTCAACGATCCCCGCATAAAACGCTCGGCGTAGTTCGGATCGTTGACAATGCCGTGCACGGCTTGGTGATCCTGGCCGGCTGTTGCGAGTACATCCAATGCCAAAGGCATGCCATCATTGGCGATCGTGGCGGGTCCTCGCCCACCCATAGGGGTGCCGTGGAAGGTCTCCGCGGACATCATTTCGGTCGCTTTGTTGAGCATGCCGCGATCCAACTCCGTGCCATGTCGGAGGTTCCCGCTGCCATCCTTGACGATGTTGGTCAGCTGGCTCATCTCACCGAGCTGCGACATTCCCTTCGAACTCAGCACTGCCTGCACGCTGGTCGGCAGCTGGCCAAACGAACCAGCCGAGATGTTCTCCGGGTTGTCGAGGGCGCCTGGCGACAGCTCCGTCTTCGGGAAGAGGACATCCGGATTGCTCATGAGCTGCCACGAATCGCCGATGATGGTCCCGTCATCGCCCAGACGGTTTTCTGCGGCGGTGAGTTCAGAAAGCGACATACCGTGCTGCTGCGCCTGCATCTGACTGAGCACCTGCGCCTGCAGTGGCGTCAAGGGTTCTGCGCCGGAGACTTGTTCAGGCCGAATCGAATCCAGTACTGACTTCACCTGATCGGCGGCATCGTGGTTGCCGGCCAGCGCGTCTTCCACTGTCTTGCGGGCGTCTTCCTGCGACTCGATGTGGTCGGTGCCCAACGCGTCGGCCATATCGGAGATCGCACCTTCGACCGCCGAGGACAGGCGTTCATCCGTGGAATCTGCCCGCCGCAGCAGATCCTGGATCTCAGCTTGGACGATGTTGACACGCCGCTCCATCTCGGCTTTGTCCTCGGGGTCCTCCGGCTCGTACCAGCTGAGCGAACCGTCGGCAGTGTCGATCACGATGCCCCAGCGATCTGCAGTGCGCTGCAGCGCCGCCCAGTTGGCTTTGATGGAAGCTACGTCAGAGGCCGCGTTGCGCACAATGTGGCCGGCTTGGTCGCATTCGTCTGCGTGAATCAGTAGTTCACTACTGATTCGCTCAGCCGCCGCACGCGCCTCTACTGCGGAATAGCCCTGCCACTGCAGCCGAGTCATGATGCCGACGACGTCATGCCCCACCGCACGGTTCGCATTGGCGCGCTGGTCTGCCACGTCCGCAACCGCTTGCACGGCCCCCGCGTCCCAGCGGTCCAGGTCTGCCAGCGTGACCCCCACAACTGGAAAGTACCTGACCCGGCGTGAACTATGTAGTCACCGGTGCTAAAACGAAGCGCCCCGCCTTGATGGGCGGGGCGCTCCTGTCGGGTTTACGTCAGCGGACGTTGACGTAGACGGTCTTGACGGTCTCGGGGGCGAATTGGTTGTCGGCGTTGGGGCTGTAGCCGCCTTCGCTGCGGTTGTTGGCGTTGGTGTGCTGGAAGGTCGGGCCTGCACCGACGGAGACGACGCTGGCATCGGCCAACGGGGTGTCCGACAGGCGGTTGACGATCACCTTGTAGCCCTGGTCCTGCAAGCTGGAGATGGTGTCTTGGGCGTTGCCGGCACCGGTGGGGGCGGCCATCGCGGGGGCAGCCAATCCCAGGAACGCGGCGGTGGCGGCGGTGGCGATGGCGGTGGCGAATCCGAACTTGGTCATGATCTCTGCTTCTCTCTGGGTGGCTCTTCTACGTGGTGTTCGGATCGGGGCGGGAGGGGTTTCTCGTTCCGGTCTGCCAGACATAACCGCGCACGTCAGCACCCCATTTCCCGGTTGGCAGCCAATACACCAGGCTTGGCAGAATATGGCCGCCCGAGCTGCCGCCCAGGCGGAGGCCATGTTCGAAATGCCCGCCTATGAGCGACTATTGCGCGACAGCGACGACGGCTCCCGGCTGGAGCCAGCGCATGATGCTGACCAGCGTGGCGTCATCGATCGCGACGCACCCGGCCGTAGGGCTGCCGTCGGTGCTGTGAATGAAGAAGGCGCTACCCTTGCCGGCTACGCGCTGCTTGTTGACACCCATGACGACGGCGTGGGCGTATTGCGGGATCTGTAGGTTCTCGGTGCCGCCGGACATGCTGAACGGGCATCGATCTTTCTGACAGATCTGCATGGTGTTGTAGGTAGGGCTGTTGACGTCGCCGTCCCACCAGTGGTCCGGGCCCACCTGCACATACTGCAAACCGCCACCGGGATTGGCCGCTGTGCCGAACGCGTAGTCCAAGCTGTAGACGCCCTGCGGGGTCATCATGGAGCCTTCGTAGTGGTCCGGCGACATGCCCCTGGAGCCGATCTTCGCGGGAATGCCCGCTGCGACCGCCTGCCAACCTGCTCCCGTCCGTTGATAGACGTCCATCTTGGCGTCTGAACCGCCCACGCCGACAACCGAAATCACCTGTGTCGCATTGCCGACACCGTTGACAAACCACGGCGTCTGCGCCGCAACTGTCGGAACTGAAACGGCGCCGATCATCGCGGCGCACACAGCAGCGCACAGCACGCGGAGAAGTCGGCGCATCTATCCATCGTTCGGGCCGCGGCCGTCAAGGGTCAAGTCAAGGTTTGGTTGCTGTTTGGCTTCGGCTCCGAGATTGCTCTCACGGTCATGACCTGAACTGTTCATCAGCCCTGGCGTCGATCTCGTGGGTCGTTGCTGAACACTGGCGGGCCGCCACGGCGAAGATTGCACTCAGCGGCAACGAAAACCCACTACGCACGTCCCGGAATCGAACCTGGCGATAGCTTCGCTGATTTCCACAACGGCACGCGACCTCCCATTGCACCGATGGCTAACATCGCCGGTCCAACCCAGAGAAATAGGTTGCTACTCAAGGTATTACCGAGTCCGCACATTCGAGGTGGTTGCGGCATCAATCACTCTCGCCCCTCAGCGCCGGCGGACGGTCGGGGCGGCGATCATCGGGAAATGCCGCGTAGATCCGGCCCCTGATCTTGATATGTCCCGTCCAATTGAACGCGATAGCCACCAGCGCCAGCGCGCTGCCCAGCCCAAAGAAGAGGCCCGAACGCCAATCAGGGAGCTGCGACAGAAAGAACAGCACCGCAACAACTGGGCAAGCAGACCAATACACACGGCGTTGAATGGCGTCGGGCGAGAGGTTCGCGGACTTCCACAGCGGGTAAAACCCACCCACCGACCCGACAGCCATCACAGCTACACCGGCCCAAAAGAGCACTTGAGACATCGTTGTGGTCAGCCTCCGCTGTTGGCTCTAGGGGTGTCGAATGTGCTGCCGATATTGCCGCCGATGTACTCGCCAGCCTCGCTCGACGCATAGGCGATTACTCCGACAGCGATAGCGGCAGTGACAGGGTTCGTGAACGAGCCTGCGAGTGCAATACCGCCTGCTGTTCCACCAGCGCCTACAAGGAAGCTCCCTAACGCGCCACCCAGTTCTTCGTTCCGTCGCTCGTTCTGTGTGTCGGTGACGTAATCCCAGCCTGCAAGTCCGAGTCCTAATACATCTCCGAAATTGCCAGCCTTCTTCGTGAGATTCTTGAGCACTTCGGCGTCGGTGGCAGATAGCAAATCGACCGGCAAGGCGTGTCGGCCCTGCGGAATTGATTGCGCATATGCCCGCAAGCCGTCCACACCCGGACCGGTGGCGTCCACAACATTCGCGATCACCCGAACTGCGCCTTCACCCGACATTCCAGCAGTCGTCAAGGCCACGTATGCCTCCCTGGTGGTCGTGACTCGCGCAAACGACTCACCCCGATTCATAAGTTGAGTTACCGCGTCACGATCCATAGGCGGAAATCCCAGCGTCCCCTGCTCGAGCTGCCGCTGGAGATCAAGGCGCCCCTGCGCCCGAGTTCGCGCGTCGCCACCGAGCAGTGGATCACGTGGCAGGGGACCGACGAAGTTGGCCATGCGAAAGTCATCGAGCCGCTGTTGAGCCAGTTCCCGTTGCTGCTGGGTTACCTGTGCATCGGAAGGTGCCGTTGCGATTGCGTAATCGTTCAATCGCGCTTGCGCATCGGTCTTTTCAACTGTCCATGGTCCGGGTTCTTCGACGAGCGCCTCATCCTTGGGACGTTGATTGGTGTTGTAGTGCTCCGGCGCGGTGCGGCCACGCTCCTCAGGACTGACGACACCATCGCCGTCGACGTCCTCGATGCCAGCCGGATCGTAGCCGTGGTTCTTCCGTAGGTCGAAGGCAGTTGCTTCGAGCTTGTCGGTGTACTGGTCGCGAATACGTTCAACCTCATCGTCGGTTGCGCCGGTGAGGCCTTTAGCTTCATCGAGAAGATCCGTCCAGTCCTCGTCGTCAGCGATCCGCTGGCCCACCCAGGTGTCGAGCAGTTCCAACTGGCCATTCAGCTTGTCGAGCTTTGCACCCGATTGCTTCTCGGCTTCGGCCAGATCCGCGGCGATGTTCTGCAGATCTACAGCGATAAGTGGCAGCTGGTCCTTCTGCACAAACAGTTGTGTTGTTGCACGCTGAACTTCATCAGAATCGGCGATGGGGTGTGCCCCACCCTCTCCATTCCAAGACTGGTGAAATCGTTCCTTGGCTTGCACCCATTCTGTCCACGTCTCTTCGGTACACCCGCCTGCGTTCTGAAAGGCCGATGCCAACTGCGCTATCTCTCCAGGATCTCCGCTCTGCAGCGTCTCATCTGCCTGCCACGGGTTACCTCGATTGAGGAGTTCCCTGAGCGGGATGTGAGTCAGATTTGGGTAATCTGCCACGCCACCGCCCGCAGAGCCTCCGCATTGCGCTCTTCCATGTCGACGAATGCCGAGGCCGCGACGTGCCCCTTGTCGCCGAGGACGCCGAGTCGCCGCTCGTGATTGCGAAGCCGCGCCACATGCTGGCTGTGCGCCTCGGCCATGATCGCCTCGAAGTCGCCGGCAGCAGCAAATCCGCCGAAGACGCCTGCCGTAACGGAGCCTCGGCCCAGCGCACTTGCCCCCTCGTCGGCAAGGCTTGCCGCTGTGTATGAGCGGTTCGCGCCGGTGCGCATGACCTCGACATCGACTTCCATACCGACCCCCGATAGCAACCTAGCTCCGAGGGTACTTCGACTTCAGAACACGTCAATTCACCCTGTATTAGGGCGTCCGAATTGCTCGGCGGCTTCCGGTGCGACATCCTTGGACAACTCAGTACTTCCGTATCCGAGGTAGTTGTGGTCTCGTAACAAGTGAATGGCAACTTCCAGCAACGGCGATACCATCAAGCCATGACTGGCTCACCATACGGAGTCACTCCAGGGGGATATTGGCAGCCGCCAACCGGTCCATCTGGGCGACCTCCGCAAGGACCTCGGCAGTTGCGGGGCCCGGTAATCGTGTCCCTTGCTGTCGCTGTCATCGCGATGTTGGCAGCTGCGGGCGCATGGCTCCGCCCACTACCCGACGTCGGTGTCCAGCAATCAGCTTCGGCACCGGAGTACACCAGCCAAGAGCAACAAGAGGCCACCGAGGCGATCTGCGATACCTACCGTAAGACAAGCAAAGCACTCACGACCGCGGGCGGCCGAACCAGCGATGATCCGAATGCGAAATTCATCATCGCTGTAAATACTCGACTGACACTCTTGGCCAACTCAAGTTTTCTGCGACAAACATTGACGGAATATCCCGCCTTGCCCGCAGATAAGGCGCGCATTTTTCGTGAAATGGCTTCAGCCTACGAAGATATTCTCCTAGGCCAACTCGCCGATGCTCCCACGGAGTCATTTCAGGAAGCGAACGGCAATCTCGACGCAGCCGACGCGGAGGCCGCCGAGGTCTGTGAATGAGCGACTTGCCGCCCGGAAACTGGTCCGACCTACTCGTTGGGGCATGGTGGCCGAGTTCGTCGTCTACCGACGCTGCTATCCAGTCAGCAACTAGCCGCACTGCGACCGCAACACAGTTCGAAGACTACGGAATGGTGCTAAATACCATAGTAAGTAGCGCACTGGCTCAGCAAGAAGGAGAAACCGCTACCGCCGCACAAACGCTCTTTAACAAAGGCAAGGTTCGCGCAACTCAAATCGCAGAGCAGAATTTCGGTAAAGCCGAAGCGTTTACCGACGCTGGTGACGCACTAGAGCACCTACGATCCGATCTGCGGACAATTGCGGCGATGGGAAATTTAGCGATCGATGAGATTCAGCAGAATTCATCCATCCTGGACAAGGTCACGCCCATCGCTCAGATAGTTACCGCTTCTAACGCGGAATCAGCCCGGATGTCCTCGATGCAGGGCAGCAAGATCGCATCTGCTGCGGGACGCATTTTGGCTGCTAATGGCGATACCCGAAGCCTTGAGGATTTCGCCCGCGATAACGGGATCGCCCTCGGAAGCCCAACCGCAGAAACGGACAGCTCGCTGACACAGCAGGTGAACAATCGACTAGACTCCTTGACCTCAAAGGGTGGTTCACAGTCAGATCTAGCTAATGCCGGTTCGCTGAGCGATAATGCAGCCAGCCAACTCAATCCAAAGCAGGTAAACCCCTCGAATTTGGCGGCTTCCAGCCTGCCCGCACAGGCTAACCCTTCCCCAACAACGACCGGAGACACGCTTTCGGCTTCGTCGTTGAACGGCGACTCGCCAGCTGCAGCAATCCCGAATACCGTTCCTAGGGATCAAGGTGGAATCAGCACCAATCTAGGTACAGGAACTGTTGGTAGTGGCAGTCACGCAGGAGGAGGCTCCATCACCGGAAGTGTGGGCGGGGTAAGCGGAACAACCAATCTAGGTGGAGGCCTAGCCGGTGCCTCCACCACCACAGCCGGCAACCCAAGCCTCCCGTCCACTAGCGGCTTCGGCCAAGCACCGCAACCGCTCAGCCCTGAGTCCCTGGCCCAGAGCTTCAACAGCGGCATGCAAGCCGGAGCTCCAGCTGGCGCCGGCGCCGGAGCGCTGTCGGAAGGCATCACCGAGGCAGCGCAACCAACAACACAGAACCACACCCCACCGCCCGCTCCTGTCGCACCCACGGTCCCGTCGAGCGGATTCACTTACGAAGCACCACAACAGTATTCCGAGCCCGCGGCAGCCCAGGCGCCAGCGGCGGATACACACCAACAGACCATGTACGCCGCGCCCGTGGCCGCAGCACCAGCAGCGCCCGCCGCACCCATGGCGCCTCCACCGCCAGCCGCCGCAGGCCCCCTGCCCGCCTACGGCTCAGACCTCCGCCCAGCCACACCCGCAGCAGCGCCACCTCCACCACCGGCAGCAGCGGCACCGCTTTCTGCCGCAGTAAACCCTGCCAGCGGTACCGCCGCGAGCAACCAACCTGCCGTCGTCCGCCAACAACCCACGGCGGCACCAGGAAGCGGCGTCACCCCCACCGGCATCGTCGAGAATGCCCTCGGCGCCGCCAGCACCGGCGCCCTCGCCGGCGCAGCAGCCCAACAGTCCATCGAGCAGGCCCGCCTCGATCGCCTGCTCGAAGCAGTCGCCCGCCAAGAACCAAAACTGAAGTGGGCCATTGGTGATCGCGAAGACGGCACCACAATCTTGGTCACCGACCTGGCCTCCGGCTGGATACCGCCACACATCGAGATCCCCAAGGGTGTCGAACTGCTGCAACCCCAGAAACGCCGAGGCGGCCTCGAACATCTGTTAGGTGAGACCACCAACCATTCCATCTGGACCCCCGGACACTACCTACCCAATGCCAAAGATGTTGAGCCCGTGGAGATGACATTCCGCGCGCGACAGGTCCCGGACATCGATGAGCTCAACTGGGAACTCACCCGGGCCACCAACTGGCGTGATGGGCTCCCGAGGCTGGCGCATACTCTCACGAAAGCGGGCATCGCGGGCACCGGTGTCCTCGAGGCCGAGGCCGATCTGCTCTATGAGCACCTGACTGCCGCCCGAGACAAGGTGGTTCGCTCGTACCCTGACGACATCGAGGCTTCGGACATCGGCAACTGGCAGCTACTTGCGGCGATCAGCGGACTGATCGCGCAGGACAAGACCACTCTGAAGTACCACTTCGCTTGGTTCCAAGCGCTGAGCATGGCAACACAAGGGGGAACACGATGACAGGGCCAGTAACCGGGGGCAACCAGCTCAATGTCGATCTGCCAGGGTGGCTTGCGGCAGACGGTGCACCCATGCCGCCGCCCATCGTCTCGGATCCGCCGATAGCCGGCACAACCCCCATCGAGCAACTGCTCCAAACCCTGATCCTGGCCGCAAATCAGGGCGATCCGAAAGACAACGCTGAGGCACAAAAAGGCTACGCGGAGCGCAAGGCCATCACCGAGGAGGCTCTGCAGAAGTTCCCCGCCCAGGACGAAGCCGCCAAAGGCGAGATGCAGGGCGTCGACCAGATGTCGCAAATGGCCCAGCAGATGCCGCAGATGATCGGCGGTGTGGCAGGAGCGATTTCGGGTGCGCTTGGCGGAGCGTTGCAGCCACTGTCGCAGATCCCACAACAGCTCGCCCAGACCGGCCAACAGCTGCTGCAGCAGGGCATGGGTGCCATGCAGAAGGCCGGTGGAGAAGTCAGTCCGGAGGACTTGGGCGCCGAAGTTCCCGAATTTTTCAACCAGGAGCCTGAAACCGGTTCCGGCGGTGGAGGATCCGGCGGTGGTGGCGGTGGAATCGGTGGCACGGCGCCGATGTCGGCGCTCGGCCCGGCCGCCACGCCCACCGGGTCAACCGCACCGACGTCCGGCCGGGCAGCCGGCATCGCCCCGGCGGCGGCGTCAGCTCCTCACACCAGCACCCCGATGGGCGGCATGGGTGGCTTTCCGATGATGCCGCCGGGAGCCATGGGCGGTGCCGGCGGCGCGCAGGACAAGGACGACAAGGCAGCCACCAAGCGCGTCTCGGCACCGGCGGTCAAGAATGGCGCCCCAGTGCAGGGCCGAATCTCCACTCCGCCGCCCGCCGCGCCCACCGTCACCAAGAACGTCGAAGGAAAACCGGTGTCTACCAGGCGTATCGTCGTGCCGACCGACAAACCCGACACCGATGAGAAGGGCAAGTGACCCGCCCCGGTTAGGCTCGGGTGGATGAACCGCTGGCCCTGGCAACGCGCTCGAGGAATCCGTCAGATCACGCAAGGCCTCGGCACGTTGGACCGCGAAGTCTTCGAAGCCATCGCAGACTCCCCCACTCCGCTGCTGGACACCTTGATGCCGCCGCTGACGCGCGCGGCGGACCACTCCAAGCTGTGGTTCGCCGTCGCCGCCGCTCTGGCCGTCTCGGGCAAGCCAAAAGCCACCAGGGGCGCAGCGCGTGGGGTAGTCACGCTGGGCGTCACCAGTCTGTTCACCAACCAGCTGGCCAAACGCATCTGGACGCGGCCGCGACCACTGCGCACCTCGGTGCCACTGCCCCGGCAGATCCGGCGCTTTCCGACATCGAACTCGCTTCCGTCGGGCCACTCGGCCAGCGCGGCGGCCTTCGCGGTGGGCGTCGGCTTGGAGAGCCCGCCGCTGGGGTTCGGGCTGGCCCTGCTGGCCGGCCTGGTCGGCCTGTCCCGCGTGGCCACCGGTGCGCACTATCCCGGCGATGTGGTCGCAGGCTTCGGCATCGGCGCCGGCATCGCCGTCCTCGGCGGCAAGCTGGTGCCGCCGGTGGTGGAGACCCAGCTGCCAAAGACAGAACCGCTGTATGTCACCACCCTCAACCGTCCCGAGGGCGCCGGTGTGGTGCTCGTGGTCAATCCGGCCTCGGGTAGTGGTACGGGCGCCCGCGTCCTCGACGAGGTGAAACAGGAGTTGCCGCGCGCAGAGATCATCGAACTCAGCGCGGATGACGACCCGGAGCAGGTGCTGCGTGACGCGGCCCAACGTGCCGAGGTGCTCGCCATCGCCGGCGGTGACGGCACGGTGTCCACCGCGGCGGCCATCGCCGTCGAGGCCGGTCTGCCGCTGGCGGTATTCCCGGCCGGGACGTTCAACCACTTCGCCAAGGACATCGGCTGCGAAACCGTGGCGCGCACCGTGCATGCCATCCGCCACGGCCAGATCCGCTGCGTGGACCTGGTGCGCATCAACGAGAACAAGATGGTGATCAACACCGCCAGTGTCGGTGCCTACCCGTTCTTCGTGCAGACCCGCGAGAAGCATGAGCACCAGATCGGCAAGCCGCTGGCCGGGATCTACGCCATGGTGCACACGCTGCGCAACGACACTCCGGTCACCATCCGCTATGACAACAAGACGGTGCAGACGTCGCTGTTCTTCCTGGGGAATTCGGTGTATCTGCCGACGGGGTTCGCTCCGTCACGGCGTACCAGGATGGACGACGGGCTCATCGACATCCGCCTGTTGGAGACAGGAAAACGCCTGGCCCGCACCAGGATTCTGGTGTCATTGGCGCTGGGGCGACTTCCTCGCAGCCCGCTGTATCACGAACTGCAGGTGCCCGAGTTCACGTTCGAAGCAGTCGACGGTCCCATTCCGGTCGCCCACGACGGCGAAGTCGGCGAGGAGTTCGACAAGGTGACCTTCAGGTCGTGTTACCGGGCCCTGCAGGTGTTTCAGCCACGGACGTGACCAACGGCAGCGGCCTCAGCACCCTCAGCCACAGCACGTACCAGGCGAAGCCCAGCGCCCATCCCGCCACCACGTCGGACGGGTGATGAACGTTGAGCACCACCCGCCCGACGCCGACGAGGATCACCACCGCCGCGCCCACGACAATCAACGGCGTCCGCCACCGAGCTGACACCAGCGGCAGCAGGACCGTCAGGAACGCCAGCACCGCCACCATCACGCCGAGGGCGTGCCCGGACGGGAACGACGTGCCATAGGCATGGACCATCGCCGTGTCTGGCCGGGCGCGGTCAACCAGATGTTTGGCAACCTCGGTGACCAGCCCGCTCAGCTCGGCGGTGAGTACCAGGAACAGCGCCGCGCGCAGGTAGCGGCGAGCCAACAACCAGATGATGAACCCCACTCCGGCGATGCGAAACATCGTCGGCCCGAGGACGGTGCAGAAGACGTCCCACGAGGTGATCCAGCCCGGATGCGCCTGCCCGATGGGGTGCAGGGCATCCAGGAACCAGGAATCCACCTCGGACAGCCACGCCCAGCTCTGCACGTAGCCGAGCCACATCGCCGCGAAGACCACAATGGCGGCCAGTGCCGCAGCTTCTGTTCGTCGACCCACCCTCACACTCGTATCACAGTGTTGTCGTGCCGAATTTGCTCAGACCCTCTACGATCCCCTTGGTCTACGAAGGGGCGATAGTGGCGTCAGCAAAGTACATGGGGTACCTGGGCGGAGCGGCTGTCGCCGCCGGAGTCGGGGCGGCCATCGCCGTTGCGGGACAGGGCACCGCGTACGCGGACACCGACACGTCCCCGGCGACGTCGTCCGAGTCCTCCAAGCAGGACAAAGCGGACAAAGCGGACAAGACCGAGAAGGACACCAAGGACACCGTCGCGGCGGTCAGCAACGACGACGCACCGAAGAAGCCCTCGAAGCCCACGTTCGATCCCGCCAAGGCCGTTCAGGAACTGACCAAGCAGTTCGGCCTCGGAAAGCCCACCAAGGCCCAGACCAAAGACGACGCCGACGACGAGGCCACCGAGGAATCCGAGGACGTCGACGAGGTGGTAGAGGACGTCGACGAACCAGAACCGCCCGCCGAGACCGAACCCGAACCGGAACCCGAGCCCGAGCCCGAAGAAGCTGCGACCACACCGGTGGTGTTCGACCCGCTGGGGGACTTGGCGGACAAGGCCAACGAAGTCGTGGCCGCGCTGTCCAAGCCGTCCATCTCGACGGCCGCCACTGCCCAGACCACCGCCGACACCGACGCCGACGAAGAGCCCGGGCCGGTGCCGTGGAGCATCAACCCGTTCCGGCCCATGCCGCCCGAGCCTGCTCCCAATGACATGCCGGGCCCGCTGTGGACCATCGAGCAGCAGCTCATCCAAGCCTTCTCAGGGGTGCCCTTCCTGCAGCCGTTCGTCCGCGAGGGTTACGAAGCGGCGTTCCGCGGCAGCCAGTTCATCCCCTTCGTGAACGCCGTCATCCCGGCGATCAACATCATCAACCAGTTCCCGAACCTCGCCAGCGGCGATCCGGTGGTCTTCAAGACGGCCACACAGAACATCATCAACAACCTCATCGTGACCCTCCACCCGGTGTCGGTGCTGTACTACGGCTACGACGAGATCGCCGACTTCATCAACCTGGAGTACGAGGCCCAGGAGCTCAAAGAGCTGTTCTACGCGACGACATGGGACATCCTCGATCCGTTTGCGTTGCTGCACAACCGGGGCCAGTCGGGGCTGCCGCTGTCACCGTCCTCGCCCGGGCAGATCACAACCCCGCCGCAGGAAACGACGACGGTGAAACTCGCTGCGGCCGTGAGCTCTCAGGCCGACGCACCGGGCAGTGACCCGTTCCGCACCGACGACCCCGATCCCATCGGAATGCCCGCCATCCTCATCCAGACGCGAAACCTGGTGATGCTGGTTCTTCCCACACCGGCCAGAGAAGTGTTCCGCGAGGGCTTCGAGTTGGCGTACCGCGCCAGCCAGATCGTCCCGGGTGTCAACGTGGTGCTGCCGGTCACGGAGATCGTTCCCGCACTGATCCAAGCGTTGCTCGGAAACAAGACCGGCGCGCAGATCGCGATCAACCAGCTGCTACTGGCCACCGGCCCGGTGTCGATGCTGTACTACGGCTACGACCAGATCGCCGACCTGCTGAACACCGAGGACGAGGCCTTCGCCGCCAAGCAGCAGTTCTACGCCGACACGTGGGACACCATCGATCCGTACTTCATCCTGCACAACCAGGGCCAATCCGGCTTGATCGGCAGCTGAACGGCGAGGGTTGCCTTTCGCACCCTCGCCGTCACGACAGCCTACGATTCACCGGTTTCGTTGCGGGCAGGTCATCGGGTGGTTCGTCGCCTGAAACCCGGACCTTCGGATGAAACCCGGACCGCGGACAGGCAAGCTAGACCCGTGAGCTCCGACGAGAACGTCCTCATCGTCCACTGGCATGACCTCGGCCGCCACCTCGGCGTCTACGGCCACGACGACGTGAACAGCCCGAACCTGGATCGCTTGGCGCATGAGGGCATCTTGTTCACCCGCTCGCACTCCACCGCCCCGCTCTGTTCGCCGTCGCGCGGATCGCTGTTCACCGGGCGCTATCCGCAGACCAATGGGTTGGTGGGCCTGGCACACCACGGTTGGGAGTATCGCTCGGGCGTCCGCACACTACCGCAGCTGTTTGGCGAAGCTGGTTGGCACACTGCACTTTTCGGTATGCAACACGAGACCAGCTTCCCGGCTCGACTCGGCTTCGACGAGTATGACGTGTCCAACTCCTTCTGCGAGTACGTGGTGGAACGCGCCACCCAATGGCTGCGCGACGCTCCCCCGCAGAAGTTCGTGCTCACCGCGGGTTTCTTCGAAACACACCGCCCCTACCCGCACGAGCGTTACGAACCCGCCGAGCCCTCTGGTGTGCAGTTACCCGACTATCTGCCCGACACCCCGGAGGTCCGTCAGGATCTCGCCGATTTTTACGGGGCCATCAACACCGCCGACGCCGCCGTGGGCCAACTTCTCGAAACGCTGGACGATACGGGACTGGCCGACACCACCTGGGTGGTGTTCCTGACCGATCACGGCCCTGCCCTGCCCCGGGCCAAGTCGACGCTGTACGACGCAGGTACCGGCATCGCGACGATCATCCGGCCGCCCAGAGGGCGTCAGATGGCAGGCCGCGTGTACGACGATCTGTTCAGTGGCGTCGATCTGCTGCCCACTCTGCTGGAATTGCTCGGCCAAGAGATTCCCGACGATATCGACGGTGTGTCACATGCCCCGAATTTGGTGAATTCAAATGGCGACGCCGAGGTGCGTACCGCCGTTTTCACCACCAAGACATATCACGACTCTTTTGATCCCATTCGCGCCATTCGAACCAAGGAATACAGTTATATCGAGAACTACGCGCATCGTCCGTTGCTCGATCTGCCATGGGATATCGAGGAGAGCGCGCCAGGTCAGCTGGTGGGTCCGCTGTCAACGGCTCCGCGCCCCGAACGTGAACTCTACGACCTGAACGCCGACCCGACAGAAACCCGAAACCTGCTGATCGGCGAGGTCAGTGACACGCATGAGGCCATTGCGCGGGAGCTTGCACTGCAACTCAACAGCTGGCGGGTGAAAACCAATGACGTCATTCCGTCAGAATTCGCCGGCGCCAGGATCGCCGAGCGCTACACCCAGACCTACGCCCACATTCAGGGCTTGAAACTGCCCAGCCGATCAGCCATCGCCATAGAACGAGGCATTGGCGCATCCACAAAACAATAGTTTTTTTCATCCTGAAGATAAATGGCTGTATGCGCGTGAATTGAATTGCCTATAGGCTCTCGCGCATGGCATCCAGCCGCACCGCCTATTTGGTTCTGGCGTCGCAACGCAGTGGCAGCACACTGCTGGTCGAATCACTGCGCGCCACCGGCATGGCCGGTGAGCCGCAGGAGTTCTTCCAATACCTCCCCCACACCAGCATGTCACCGCAACCGCGCGAATGGTTCGCCACTGTCGAGGACCCGTCGATCCTGCGACTGCTCGACCCCCTGGTCGAGGGCAAGCCTGATCTGGCGCCCGCCGAGATCTGGCGTGACTACATCCGCACTGTCGGACGCACCCCGAACGGCATCTGGGGCGGCAAGCTGATGTGGAACCAGACACCGCTGCTGCTGCAGCGCGCCAAGAACCTCCCCGAGCGTTCCGGTGACGGACTACTCGCCGCAATAGGCGATGTAGTGGGCAGCGATCCGGTGCTGATCCATGTCCACCGTCCCGACGTGGTGTCTCAAGCGGTGTCGTTCTGGCGCGCCGTGCAGACCCGGGTGTGGCGGGGCCGCGCCGACCCGATCCGCGATCAACGCGCGGAGTATCACGCAGGCGCCATCGCCCATGTGGTGACCATGCTCAGAGAACAGGAAGAAGGCTGGCGCAACTGGTTCGCCGAGGAGCAGGTGGACCCCATCGAGGTGCCCTATCCGGTGTTGTGGCGCAACCTCAAAGAGGTGGTGGGTGACGTGCTCGAGGCGTTGAGCCTGGACCGCAGACTGGCTCCGGACCCGGTGCTGGAGCGCCAGGCCGACCAGCGTTCCGACGAATGGGTGGAGCGCTACCGCGCCGACGCCCAGAAGGAAGGACTGCCCACATGAGTACCACGATCGACACCACCCACGTCGACGAACTCCGGTTGTTGGAGGCCGAAGCCGTTCACATCATCCGCGAGGTCGTAGCCGAGCTGCAGCGCCCTGTGCTGCTGTTCTCGGCAGGCAAGGACTCGATCGTGCTGCTGCGGTTGGCGGAGAAGGCGTTTCGCCCGTCACCTCTGCCGTTCCCGGTCCTGCATGTCGACACCGGCCACAACTTCCCGGAGGTGATCGAGTTCCGCGACCGCCGGGTGGCCGATCACAAGCTCATCGTCGGCTCGGTGCAGGCCACCATTGACAGTGGCCGGGTGGCCGACCCGGGCGAAGGTGCTTCCCGTAACCGCCAACAGACACGAACACTGCTGGATGCGTTGGAGGAGGGCGGTTTTGATGCCGCATTCGGTGGTGCCCGCCGCGACGAGGAACGGGCCCGCGCCAAGGAACGCATCTTGAGTTTCCGCGACGAGTTCGGACAGTGGGATCCCCGCGCGCAGCGACCTGAACCGTGGTCGCTGTACAACGGCCGGATCAAGAAGGGCGAGCAGGTGCGGGTCTTCCCGCTGTCCAACTGGACCGAGCTGGATATCTGGCGCTACATCGAACTGGAGGACCTCGAACTGCCGTCGATCTATTTCGCCCACGAACGGGAAGTGGTTGCGCGCGACGGCATCCTGTTGGCTGTCTCGGACTACGTGCAGCCGCAGGGTGACGAGACCTCCGCCGTGGAGTGGGTGCGCTACCGCACTGTCGGTGATCTGACCATCACCGGCGCCGTCCGGTCCCGGGCCACCGACATCACCGGCGTGATCAGCGAGATCTCGGCCGCCACCGTGTCCGAGCGTGGTGAGACCCGTGCTGATGACCGCACCAGCGTGGCGGCAATGGAAGACCGCAAGCGGGAAGGCTACTTCTGACATGACTCGTCAACTCCTGCGTATCGCCACCGCGGGTTCCGTCGATGACGGCAAGAGCACCCTGATCGGGCGGCTGCTGCACGACACCGACAGCCTTCCGTTGGATCATCTGGAAGCTGTCACCGACGAAGAAGGCATCGCCGACCTCGCCGCGCTCTCCGATGGGCTGCGTGCCGAACGGGAACAGGGCATCACCATCGATGTCGCCTATCGCTTCTTCTCCACCGAAACCCGAAGCTACATCCTCGCCGACACCCCCGGCCACGAGCGCTACACCCGCAACATGTTCACCGGCGCTTCCAATGCCCACGTGGCGATCCTGCTGGTGGACGCCCGCGCCGGGGTCCTACGGCAGACCCGTCGCCATGCCAGGATCGCCAAGCTGTTGGGTATCAAGCACTTTGTGGCGGCGATCAACAAGATCGACCTCGTCGACTTCGACCAGGGCCGCTTTGCCGACGTGGAGGCGGAGTTGCACACGTTGGCCGCCCGGCTCGGCGCCCACGACCTGGCTGTCATCCCGATCGCCGCCAAACACGGCGACAACGTGGTGCACCGTTCGACGCACACCCCGTGGTACGACGGCCCCTCCCTGTTGGAGTACCTGGAGAACATCGAACTGGTTGCACCGCACCCTGAGTCGTCAAAGTTGCGGATGCCCGTGCAGTGGGTGTCGCGACCCACTGCCGAACAACGCCGCCGCTACACCGGTCGCCTGTCGGCAGGCACCCTCAGTGTCGGCGACCGAGTGGTGGTGCTTCCTTCGGGCACCTCGTCCACGGTCACGGCGCTGGACACCCTCGACGATGCGCGCGATGTCGCGGTGGCACCGCTGTCGGTGTCGATCCAACTGGCCGACGATATCGACGTGGGCCGAGGCGACGTCCTGGTCAGCGGGGAGGAGAACGCCGTGCTGCCGGTACTGGCGCGCGAGCTGTACTCGACCATCTGCTGGTTCACCGACACCCCACTGCGGGCCGGCGACCGGCTGTCGCTCAAACAGGGTGCGCGGACGGTGCGGGCGACGGTGCAGGAGCTGCACACCAGGCTGGATCCTGAAACGCTCGACGACCTGGACGGGCCGGTTGAGCTGGCGCTCAACGACATCGGTTCGGTGACGCTGCGCACCAGCTCCATCGTGGTGGCCGACCCGTATGCCGACAACCGCGACAGCGGCGCCTTCATCCTGATCGACGAGACGTCCAACGACACCGTGGGCGCGGGCACCATCACCGAAGCCAGGGAAATCAAGGCGGGCGTCCAGACGCGCAACGACATCCGCTGGCACCCCTCGAGCCTGGACCGCGACTATCGCTGGCAGAAGACCGGTCAGCGTGGTGCCACCATCTGGTTCACCGGGCTGCCCGCCTCGGGTAAGTCGACGGTGGCCGTGGCCGTGGAACGTGCGCTGGTGGAGGCCGGCGAGGTGGCGTACCTGCTGGACGGGGACAACCTGCGCCACGGTTTGTCCGACGATCTGGGCTTCTCGGCGGGTGACCGAGCCGAGAACATCCGGCGCGTAGGGCATCTCACTCGACTGCTGGCCGACGCCGGTGTGGTGGCTTTGGCATCACTGGTATCGCCGTTGAAGTCCGACCGCGAGATCGCGCGCACCCTCAACGAGGCGGCCAAGCTGCCGTTCATCGAGGTGTACATCGCGACCTCGGTGGCCGAATGCGAAAAGCGGGATCCGAAAGGGCTGTACCAGCGGGCACGTGCAGGTGAGCTCAAGGGGCTCACCGGTGTCGATGCGCCTTACGAGCCGCCGGAGAACGCTGATCTGGTACTCGACACCACCGGCGCCGACATCGATGCGCTGGTGGCGCAAGTGCTGGAGACTCTCAACAAGCTGCGGGGTTGACCCACTGCGGCAGGTGCCCACAGCGGACCGCAGTTCGCCACGAAATCAGTTTGTAAGGACCATATTTCACAACGAACGGCTGATCTTCGCGGCGGCGTCTCGGACCTGGCGGCCCAGCTCGTCGAACCGGTCAGGAGTCAGGCGGCTACTGGGCCCCGAGATGGAGAGGGCGGCGACCGGGCGTCCCGGACTGCCGATGGGCGCGCCCAACGAGCTGATTCCCGACGACAGTCCGCCGATGTTCACGGAATACCCACGTTCACGAATTTCGTCCAACACCAGACGAATTCGATCAGGATCGGTAATGGTGTCGGGGGTCTGCGCCGGCAGCGGGCCGGCCAGGTACTGATCGACATAATTCTTCTCGCATGCCGACAGGTACGCCAGGCCGGTGGCCGAGGCGTGCAGTGCGATCCGCTCGCCGAGCGGCAGGAAGGCCCGCAACCGGTGCGGGGTATCCAGGCGCTCCACCAGCACCAGGGAGTCGCCGTCGGGGGCGGCCAGATGGATGGTCTCGGTGGTGGCCAGTTGCAGTTCGTTCATCACCGGCAGTGCGATGTCGCGCAAGCTCTCCCCGCCGCCCGCTCGACCCACCACGGCGACCACGCGATACGTCAACTGCCATCGCGTCGGCGTCGTCTCCGTGGGCCGTAACCAGCCCACCTCCTGCAGGGTCAGCAGCACCCGCTGCACAGTGCTCTTGGGCATTCCCACGGTCCGGGCAAGCTCGGACAGTCCGACCGGCTGGGTTGCAGCCACGGCCTCCAGTACCCGGAACGCCGACACCACGCTTTCAGTGGCCACGGTTGCCTCTCTCCTCAGTTGTGAGCTAGGTTACGTCGCATCGGTCTATCAGACGAACCACTGGTCCATTCTACGGACCGCTGTCAAGAGAGGTGATCATGACGGCGCAACTCATAGCGCTGGCGATCTTCGTCGCCGTATTCGCAATCAGCGCGATGCGCAACGTCAACATCGGCATCGTTATGTTCCCGGTTGCCTGCATCGTTGGCCTGTTCATCGCCGATCTGAGTCTCACGGACATCATCAGTGGCTTCCCGCTCAGCATCCTGGTGCTGCTGGTCGGCGTCACCTACTTCTTCGGGATCGCCCACAGCAACGGCACCATCGACTGGCTGATCCAAGCTTCACTGGCGCGCGTGGGCAGCCGTGACGCGCTGTTCCCGGCGGTGTTCTTCGCCCTCACCGCGGTGATCTCCGCAATGGGCGCGCCCCTGGGCGGCCTGGTGATGGCCCCGATGGGCATGAGCATCGCCCACAAGCGTGGCATCGACCCCATGCTGATGGCATTGGCGATGGGCTGCGGCCTGAGCGCAGGCGCCTTCGCGCCCACCAGCCTGTTCGGCATCATCACCTGGGGCACCGCCAACGAGGCGGGCATCGAACTGAGCCCGCTGCTGCTGTTCGGGGTGGCCGTCGCGTTGAACCTGCTGCTGCTTGCCGTGGCCTATCTGCTCTTCGGCCGCAACAAGCGGGTCAACGCCGAGGCGCCTGCCTTCAGTGAGGCGATGGTGGCCCGCGGAGCGGCACTGCCTCAATACGGCGGTTCCACCCTGGACATCGACAGCCGCGGCGGCGATGACGACGATGATCTCGTGGCGCCGGGCCGGCCCACCGGCATGCAGATGCTGACCATCGCGATGATGGTGGTACTGATCGCAGCCGTTGTGGTGATGTCCCTCATGGGCATGACGCCTGACATCGGCGTCCTCGGCTACGGTCTTGGCGCTGCGGCCGCCCTGCTGGACGCCAATTCCGGCAAGAAGGCCATGAGCCGGATCGACTGGGGCTCAGTGCTTCTGGTTGGCGGCATCATCACCTACGTCGGTGTGCTCACCGATATGGGTGTGGTCGACATGCTGGGCGAAGGCGCGGTCCATCTCGGTTCGCCGTTGGTGGCCGCGGTGCTGCTGTGCGCGGCAGCCGGCCTGATTTCGGCGTTCGCCTCGACCACCGGCATGCTGGCCGCCCTTGTCCCCCTGGCTCTTCCGTTGATCGCCGACGGTGGCATCCCCGGCTGGGCTCTGATCTGCGCCATCGGCGTGTGCGCGTCCATCGTGGATGTCTCCCCGTTCTCGACGGTCGGGGCGACGTACGTGGCCACCACCGTCGACGAGGACGCCCGACCCCGGATGACAAAACTTCTCACCCGCTGGGGTCTGTCCATGGTGGTGGTAGGGCCCGTCGCGCTCACACTGGTGCTGATCCTCCCCGGGATGGTGTTCGCATGAGCGAGGTACCGCTGCGCGCCCTGCAGGAGCGCTCTGAAGACAAGCTCGTCACCGTCGACGGTGAATCGCTGTCCCACCGCGGTTTACACGACGCGGCCTGCGCGTTCGCCGCCCAGGTTCTCGACGGTCAGGACTCCCCCGTCATCGCCGTCTGCGCCGTGCCGACGCTGACCACCGTCGTCGCTGTCACCGGTGCCCTCCTCGGCGGAATCCCAGTGGTTCCGGTACCACCCGACGCCGGAGTAGCAGAGGTGGCGCACATCGTCTCCGACTCCGGCGCCACCTGCTGGGTGGGCCCACTTCGCGACGGAGTGACGCTGCCCGTACTGGAGCCCGCAACCACCGGTGGAACAGCACTTCCGCCTCGGGGGAATTCGCCCGAGCGTCCGGCGATGATCCTGTACACCTCCGGCACCACCGGCGCACCCAAGGGTGTTCTGTTGAGCCGCAGTGCCATTGCCGCCGGAATCGAAGGACTGGCAGAGGCTTGGTCATGGACGTCCGAGGACACTGTGGTGCACGGTCTGCCGTTGTTCCACACCCACGGTCTCATCCTCGGGGTGCTGGGGTCGCTGCACATCGGATCCCGGTTGATCCACACCGGCAAGCCCACACCGGAGCGCTACGCCGAAGCCGGCGGAACCATGTACTTCGGCGTGCCCACGGTGTGGACCCGTGTCGTGCGCGACGAGGTCTCGGCGGCTGCCCTGTCCTCGGCGCGTCTGCTGGTATCCGGCAGTGCACCTCTACCGGTCCCGGTGTTCGAGCGTCTGCGCGAACTCACCGGGCAGCCTCCGGTAGAGCGCTACGGCATGACAGAGACCATGATCACCCTGAGCACCCGCGCCGACGGTGAACGTCGGCCCGGCTGGGTCGGCCTCCCCATCGCAGGTGCGCAGACCCGGATTCAGACCGACGACGGCCATGACGTACCCCATGACGGGGAATCGATTGGGCGACTGCAGGTTCGCGGCAGCATGCTGTTCGACGGCTATCTCAATCTGCCCGAAGTCACCGCCGCGTGCTGGACCGACGACGGCTGGTTCGTCACCGGCGACCTGGCCGCCATCGACGAACAGGGATTCCACCGTATCGTCGGTCGCGAATCGGTCGACCTGATCAAGTCCGGTGGCTACCGGATCGGTGCCGGCGAGATCGAGACCTCGCTGCTGGCCCGTTCCGAGGTTCACGAGGTCGCCGTGATCGGCATGGCCGACGACGACCTCGGACAGCGCATCGTCGCGTTCGTGGTGTCCGAGTCCGACTCCGGAAGTGATGAGCTGGCTGAGGCTCTGATCGCCCACGTCGCAGACGACCTGTCTTGGCACAAACGTCCACGCGAGGTGCGCTTCGTGTCAGCGCTGCCGCGAAACGCCATGGGCAAGGTCCAGAAGAAGGCACTGCTGTGAACATCGATTCCTACGCACAGTTTCTCGGTGTCGAGGTGGAGAACTTCGGCAACGGCAACGCCACCGCGACGCTGACCATCAACGGCAATCACCTCAACCCGCACCGCACCGCCCACGGCGCGCTGCTGTACAGCGTCATCGGCTCAGCTCTGGCCGCGGCAGCCAACAACGAAACTCACAGCGGTGTGGTGAGTTCCATCCACGTCGACTACCTGGCTCCGGCCTACGAGGGTGACCTTCTGGTGGCTTCCGCAGAAGTCGCCGAACGTCTGGCGCGCGAGGACATCTTCGTCATCAGGCTCGTCAGGGCCGAGGATTCCGTGACCGTCGCCCGCGCCACCGGTCGGGCCACCCGCCGCGAGAAGAAGCCGGCATAGACACCCACCGACAGCCGGCGGACCAGGTGAGTCCGTCGGCTGGGGGTGCACTCGGGGTTACGGATCGTCAGGGTCGATGATCCGTTCCGGATGATGAACATTATTGGTGCGGGACTGCCCGCAATCGAGTTCCGGTGGAGGAATCCACTCCGTCAGACCATCTTCGGGCCGGTTGCGGGTGGTCCAGCCGGTGGTCTCGACCATCCTATTGTCGGGTCCGCAAGCCAGGGTGAGATCCTCGATATCGGTGTCGCCGCCGGCTTTCCAGTCTGTGTTCGCGTGATGAACCTGCGAGCGGTAGGCACTGGCTGTGCAGCCCGGCATGGTGCAACCTCGGTGCTTCGCCAGCAGGACCAGGCGTTGCGCGAGGGTCGCGGTACGTCGGGCGCGTCCGAAATGCAACGGAATTCCCTTGCCGTCGAAGATCGCCAACCACGGCCGCGAATGCGCCGCGATCTTGAGGACATCGCACATCGGGATCATTGTCCCGCCGGCGGTCAGACCGTGCCCAATGCCTTTCTCCAGGTCCGTCAGACTGACGGTGATGACGATGTTCGCCGGGAAACCATTGATCGTGCCGGTGGGCATCGAGGTGAGGATCTTGCGGCACAGCGCCAGCAGTGCGTCATGATTGCGTTTGCCTGCTGAGCGGCGATCGGCCTGCTTCTGCTCCTCGGTGGGCTGACCATCGATGCAGGGCGTTCGGTCGTCCGGATTGTTCATCCCCGGTGCCGCGTTCTTCTCCAACAACGGCTCCAAACTGGCCCACATCTCCGGGGTCAACAGCCCCTCGACCGGGACCAACCCGTCAGGACGCTGCTTTCCGCACCGGAGATACGCTTGCTGCTGACGATCCTCGTCAGAGAACTCACCATCCTGGTTGAGCAGATACAGCAGGTGGGCAGCAGCTTTGCGAAATGCCTCCGGACCGAGCTCACAGGCATGTTGAGCCAGTTGCTCTTCGGCGTTCTGCCGGGTCTGGTAATCCACACTCACCGGCAACCTGCCGACGAACCACCGGACGTGTTTGACATGCTCGGCACCGATCAACCCCTGGGCCTGCCCACGAGCCACCGTCGGCATCCTCGGCGGCAAGGACTCACCGGTCATCGATCGTCGCGGCCCCAGACGCTCCGCGTCATCCAATCGGCGTCGCGCGTCGGCCTCACTGATCCGCAATCGGGCTGCCAGCACCTTCGGGAAACTGCTGGCCCCCAACGCCGTCGGCGAGGTCTCACTGGTCAGTTTCTGATACACCGAGTGATCCAGCACCGGTTGGGCCCTTGCCACCGCTTCGCGGCGCTCCTGAAGCTCCAACAGTTCCAGATGGGTGAACCCCTCAACCGAGTATCGGTTCATTCGTGCGGTGGCGGCTTCGATCAGCGCTTGGTCAGCCAGCATTGCCTCCCTGTCCTGCACCGCTGATCTGCCCATGACACAAAACTAGACCTGGGGTCCGACAGAAAAGCCAGCCGTGTGACATCAGATACCCAAGTGACACAGGGGTTTTGACGCATCGCCGGTTTCGGCGTGGGGGTGGATTCAGTTCTTGCGGGCCACCACGAATATCCGCCGGAACGGATAGAAAGTGCGGCCGTCGGAGCGGGCCGGATAGGCCTGGGCCAGTAGCGGGATCAGCTGCTCACGGTACTGCTGCCAGGCCTCCTCGGACAGCCGACTCGTCACCGCGGTGAGGGCAGACCCGGTGATCCAATCCAGAACCGGTGTCGGCCCGGTGAGTTCGTGCACATAAGTGGTCTCCCAAGCGTCGACCGTGCACCCGGCGTCAATCAGCAAGCCGGCATAGTCAGCAGGAGCCCGCACCACCGGACCTTCCTGGAAGGGCATGTCTTGTAAGGATTTTGCGAACTGTTCCCGCCTGGCCACGTCCACCAGTGCCGTATGTGACGGCGCCTCCCAGTTGCCCGGAACCTGGAACGCCAGCCACGAACCCGAAGCCAGCTCCTGCGCCCAGCGCACCACCAGGTCAGGATGCTCGGGCACCCAGTGCAGCGTCGCGTTGGAGACCACCACATCGGTGTCGGCGGCCGGCGACCAATCCGTGACACTGCCCACCGAGGCGTCCACACCACGGGCCCGCGCCGCATCCACCATCTCCGGCGAACTGTCCAGCGCTTCGATCACCGCCTGCGGCCAGCGCTGAGCAAACGTGGCAGTCAAGTTACCGGGACCGCAGCCCAGATCCACCACCCGCCTCGGCTCCGAACAGTCGATGCGCGCCGTCAGGTCGAAAAACGGGCGGCTGCGGTGATCAGCGAAAGCCAGGTACACATCGGGGTTCCACACACCTGTAATCATGGTGGACGATGCCCGAGACCCAAACAGTACGAGCCATCTGGGAGTCCCTGGGACTGCCCGGCGTCATCGACGTACACACCCACTTCATGCCGAAGCCGGTGATGGACAAGGTGTGGCAGTATTTCGATGCCCAAGGCCCGCTGATCGGCCGGGAATGGCCCATCACCTACCGCGCCGACGAGGCTGAGCGGGTGCGCACCCTGCGCGACTTCGGCGTCTGGGCGTTCACGTCGCTGGTGTACCCGCACAAGCCGGACATGGCGGCATGGCTGAATCAGTGGGCAGCCCGATTCGCCGCCGAGACACCGGACTGCCTGTCCACCGCCACGTTCTATCCGGAACCCACAGCCACGGGGTATGTGCACGCTGCCATCGCCGGTGGTACCCGCGTGTTCAAAGTGCACATCCAGGTCGGCGACTACGACCCCAACGACCCCCTGCTGGACTCGGCGTGGGGTGCCGTCGAGGACGCACAGGTGCCGGTGGTCATCCACTGCGGCTCTGGTCCGGTGGCCGGTAACCACACCGGAGCCGCCCCGATCGCGCGGTTGCTGAGCCGCTTTCCGCGGCTGCCGCTGATCATCGCGCACATGGGCATGCCCGAGTACGGCGAGTTCCTCGATCTGTGCCTGTCGCACGAGCAGGTGCGGTTGGACACGACCATGGCGTTCACCGGCTTCTCCGAGGAGACGATGCCGTTTCCCTCCGAGCTCACGCCGCAGCTCCGCGACGCGGGTGAACGGATCCTGTTCGGAAGCGACTTCCCGAACATCCCCTACAGCTACGCCGACGCACTCCGCGCCATCACCGACAGGCCAGGTGTCGACGATCGCTGGGTGCGCAACGTGCTGTTCGACAACGCCGCCCGGCTGTTCGGACTGGAATGACAACACGCGTCACCATCACACCGATCCGCTCCTGGGCGTACCTGGCGCTGACGCCGGCGGACGCGGGCCCAACCGTTGCGAACTGACGACGGCTCAGCGCGCCACCGTCGACCTCTTGGTGATCGCCGACCTGGGGGCTACCTGCGGCGGATGACGGAGTTCCCGGCACCCGTCATGTACTGACGGCAAGCAACCGCGTGGACTCCGGGTGCAGCGCCGTCAGCGTCGAACGCTGCCGTCCACGCAGCGGCTGCAGGTTCGGCAACGGGGCTGCGGCGGGCGGCTCCTCGCTGCGCACGGCACAGACGGCCGTGATGTCGGGACGGGTGGGTACCCCGGTGAGTTCGACGGCGGTCCACACCTCGGTACCCACTGTCGTACGCAGCTCGTCGAGAGTCTGGTCCAGTCCGCCGTCGGCGGGTACCGAGTAACACGTGACGTACCCCTTGGCGCCGTCCTCGACGGCGCGCCAGCGCTCCTTGGCGTCCGGGCCGGCCAGCTCGGGAACGTCGACATCGACGGTCGAGACCTGGTAGCCGAGCTCACGAAGGTGATCAGCCAGTCGACGTAAGGTCACTTCCGCGGTCTTCCGCAGCGGAAGATCCTGGGAACGCGCCTGCAGCGCAGCCAGATTGGCGGCAGCCGAGAGTGTGAGCCCCACCCAGGTGGTAGTGCCGGCCACGGTGTCGCGGCGAGTCACCCTGACCGCCTCACAACGCACGCCGTAGCGGTCGAGATAGCTCGCCAACGTCGGCAGCGGCACCTCTGAGCCGGACTGCACCGTCAGCACCACGGTGGTGTGGGCGTCGGAGTCGGTGTGCGCCACCAGGTGCCGCGGCTCGTCGTGAGAACGCAGCAGAGCCAGCCGCCTGCGCACCACGGTGGTAGCGAAAGTCCCTCGCCACCAGGCGAACACCACGATCACCACAGTGATTGCAATACCCAGCAGCCACCAGTCCAGGGTGCTCTGCCACGGGTAGGCCATCGCGGCGGGGATCACCGCCAGCAGGGCAAGCATCAATCGGCCCGTCATCGAGTTGTCTCCTTCCGGCGCTGCACCACGAGGGCGGTCGCAGCGACCACAAGTGCCAGTGCCGCGGTGCCGCCGAGGGCGATATTGCGTGGCAGCTGGTTGGCCGGCTCCGGCGGTTCAGGGGCGGCGATCTGGGTGATGCCCGCAGCCTGGGGTTCCGGCAGTTGCCAGGTCAGGGCAGCCACCGGGTCGACAGTCCCGGCGCCCACCAGATTGGACGGAGTCTGCGCGCCGTTGTGCGCGGTGGCGGTCAGGCGTTCGATCACCTGTGCCGCAGGCATGTCCGGGAACCGGCTGCGGACCAGTGCCGCCACTCCCGCCACATAGGCCGCGGCGTAACTGGACCCGTGGACGGGAGCCAGGCCGTCACGGTTGTCGGGGATGCCATCAGCCAGGCCACCTTCCGCGGAGTTGCTCACCGACACGATGTTCTGTCCGGGCGCGGCGATTCCCACCCACGGACCCGACATGGCAAATGGCGACGGCTGGCCGTCGGGTGCCAGCGATCCCACGGAAAGAACGTAGGGCTGCCACGACGACGGCAGCGACACCGACACCACGCCGGCCCAGTTGCGCGGATCATCCGGAGTTCCGGTGTTGTTCAGCGGATTCGACTGGCACGCCAGACCACCACCCATACCCTCGGGACCCGCGTTGCCCGCGGCGGCCACGATCACCACGTCGCGTTCCACCGCGGCGTAGCGTAAGGCCGCGCCCAGCGGGTTCTGGTCGATGGTGCTGTCGGTGCCCAGGCAGGTGATCGCCGAGATGTTCATGACGCGCGCTCCTTCGTCGGCGGCGCGCACCACGGCGCGGGCCAGCGAGTCGACGGCAATCGAAGCCCGTTGTGCGTCCTGATCCTCACTGGGGCTGGTGGGCGCGTACATCGCCGAGGTCTGACGGATCGACAGCACCCGAGCGGCCGGCGCCACGCCGGAGAAGCCATCAGCACCGGGTTGGCCGGCGATGATGCCGGCCACCAGGGTGCCGTGGCCGTCGCAGTCGGTGAGCCCGTCGCCATTGGCCACGTAGTCGCCGCCACCGTCGACGTTGGGCAGCCGCGGGCCGGGTTGCACCCCGGTGTCCACCACCGCCACCGTCTGACCTTCACCGCGCGAGAACTGCCACGCCCCAGCCAGATTCAGCATGGTCTGCGCACCGGGAACCGCGGCGGCGTCGAATCCCGACGTCAGCCCGGTGACCACACATTCGCCGCGTTGGGTCATCGGTGTCTGTGGCCCCGCCGTACCGGGTGGCGGCACGAAGTTCGGGTCGACCTCCGGCGGAGTGATGGCCCACGCGGCGGGGGCCGCGGCCAGCGTCATCACCGCGCCGACGGCCACGCACCGGAGTGCGAACCGGATCATCGATCGAGGATCCAGGTGAAGATCCCCACCAGATAGGCCATCACAGGGATCAGCGAGGCGTCGACACCGGAAGCCAGGAATCCGACCAGGCGGCGCATCGGCAGCGAATAGCTCTCGGCGGAAGCAAGTTTCGGGTTGGCGGCCACGAAGATCCACACCGCGACCAGACCCAGGAGCACCGCGGTGGTCCACAGCGCGGCGAAGTAGCGGCCCTGGGTGAGAAACACCACCAGCAGGATCACGGCCACCAGGTGAGGTTGCGCCAGCAGCCACGCCTTGCAGGCCACGGTGTCCCACACGCGGGCCCGCAGGACGGCGGCCACCCCGGTGGCCACCACCACGTACCAACCCCACAGGCTGGGCGACTCGGGGCGTCCCCCGATGGCGACCGCCCCGAGCACCGAGAGCACCACCGCACCCGCGATGAAACCGGTCTGGTGCGCTTCACTGATGCGCACCCGTCGCGGCAGGTCGCGCAGCACCGACAACGGCGGTGCCGACGGTGTGGGGTCACCGGGCGCCGGGATGACGGGCAGAGGTAACCGTGCCCACATGGCCGAAAGCTGCGCCGCCTGCACAGTCACCAGCAGCGCTGCGACGATCAGCCCGCACCCCAGCGACATCACCGGCAGGGAGGGCCAGATGGCCGAAACACCGGCTGCCAGCAGAACTCCGGCGCCCACGACGGTGGCGGCGGTGAAGAAGGCACGTGGGGCCACCGAGTTCTCGGGGGCCAGGATGACGCTGATCAGCGACCATGCGGTGACACCTGCCGCGGCCAGCAGCACCTGCGCGGAGCCGAGGTCTCCGGGGACGGCGAGATAGAACGCCGCGCCGATGGGCGCCAGCGCGGCAATCGACACCTCCACCGCGGCACTCTGGGAGCGGGCCCGCAGCAGTAGTGCGGCGACGGCGGTGACGGCGGCCAGCACGGCGACGGCGTACAGACCGTAGGGCAGGTTGGCGGCCAGTGTGTGGGTCACAGACACAGCGGTGACGGCCAGGATCACCGCCACTACCGCCGCCCGTGCCCCCAGCTGGACATGGCGGATGTTCCACGGCCGCAGTCGCGAGGTCGAGAAGATGACCGCGGCATCGGCGATGTCCTCGACGATGCCGGGTGCGGCCGGGCCCGCCGGAACGGGTGCCAGGGCAAGCAGATCACCATCGACAACACCAACGGTGTCCAGGCTGGCGTCCAGGCTGAACGGTGCGCCGCCGATCGGGGCGAGGCTGACCTGCTGTGGCGTGGAGTCCGCTGGACCGCCGGGCAGCAGCCGGTGCACCGCGGGCAGGATCTCACGCAGCGGCAGCTCGGCGGGCAGTGCCACCTCGGCGATCCGGCTGTCGGACAGGATCGCCACGCGGACGATCGGCAGCACCGGCGTGTGGCCCGGGGTGAGTTCGTAAGTCGTGGACTCACTCATGTAGCGGTTCTTCTCTTTCGGTTTTCGTCGATCAGGCCCGGCGCGCGGTGAAGTCGCGCGCCAGATGCGTTGCGGGGAACCACTGCCCGTCGGGCAGGGTGGCGGTCAGGTTGTCGATCGCCATGGCGATGGCGAACGAGGTGCCCGGCGCGAAGGTGGAGACCCACTCGCCGTCGGCGGCTTTGGCCGGGCTGACCACCAGGCGTCCTTCTTCGGTGTCCACCAGGGCGATGCCCACCTTCGTGGTGCTGTGGGTGCCGTCGCCGCGCTGCCCCGCGACGATCTCCACATAACTGCGCGGGCCACGGAACACCGCTTCGACCACGTGGCGGGCCGAGTCCGGGACACCGAGGTAGTCGAGCACCCCGGCGAGATCGGCTCCGTCACGCAACTGGGCGTCGGCGCGGGCCCCCACCCGGGCGGGCAGCGAGAACTCCTCGAAGCGGGCGGCGTCCCGATTGCCGAGTCCGACAGCCAGGATCGGGACCAGCGCATAGGGGTCGTCGACCGACAACGCGCTCAGCGTCACCAATTGGGCGTTACGCAGCGCCACCACGGTGTGCTCGCCGCGTCGGGCAACAATGCCGCGCAACAGTTCTCCGGAAGCGCCCCGCACGTACCGCAGCTCCAACCATCGCTGCGGGAAGCACACCACCCGGAACCATTCCTCGACCGCCGGGGATATGCGCCCACCGCAGATGACACCGAGGGAGGTCAACTCCTGAATCTGCCCGTCCACAAAACCGGCTCGTTGGCCGGCGTCCTGGTACGGAGTGGTGATACCCAGCACCCACGGCAGTGTGCCTGCGCCCACGGCGTCGGCGATGTACCAGGCTCCGTCTACGGTCAGTTCGACGGCGTTGGCTGCGCGCACGGTCGTCCCACTAGCCCCACTTGGCGCCTTCGGCCTGATCGCGAGCCTGCATCGAGACGGTGTTGGTCTCATGCGTGGCCGCCATGGCGCGGTAAGCCCGGACCAGCTCCTCCATGGCCGTGTTCCACTGCGCCTGCCAGGCCTGGTAGGTCAGGCCGGTGTCACCCTGCCAAGCGCCCTGCAGCGCAGCCTGCTCGGCGGCGATGTCGGCGCCGACGGCCTGCAGCGCCCCTGCGTAACCGGACATCTCACCGGCGTGACCGATCATCGCCGGGTAGTTGTACATGATCTGGGACATCAGATTCCTCCGTACGTGGTGGCGGCGGCGGCATCTTGCGCGACGTAGGTGGCCCCTGCCTCACCGAGGTTCACCTGTGCGAGGTCAAGAAGGGCGTTCACCTTGGCGGCGACCTCGACGTAGCGGGCGTGCGCAGCCTGGAAAGCGGCCGAGGACTCACCCATGTGGAAAGCCTGCGCCGACATCGCGGCCTGTTCGGCCTGGGCGAGGGTGCTGCGCATCAGCGCCGTCTTGGCGGCGAAGGCGGACTCCGACGCCACGATCTGTGGGATATGGGCATCCAACATGCTCATGATTTTTCTCCTTGTCGATAAACAGTTTTCGGGGCACTAGCGACCTCGCTCAGGTGGCTCCCCCTCTCCTCGAGAGGCCTCGTCGGCGGCCCAGGTGTTGGGCAGCAACGGCACGCTGGGCCCGTTGCCGTACGAATCACCTTCCAGCGAGGTCAGTCCCGCGGCATCGGCCGCGTCGGTCTTGGTCTGGGTGCCGCTGAACCCGGAGGCGCCCAGGGTTCCGGCACCCTGCTGCGACGACTGCGCGGTGATGCGCTGGGCCGGCTCCTCCTCGGCCGCCGGCGCGCTCGGTCCACCGTCCATCGTCATGAACTCGTCGCGGTGGCCGCGGTCTTTGATCTCGGAGCCGCGGCGACGGCGGGCCTTGCGGCGCGCCTGCGTCGCGGCCAGTGCGGCAGCCGAACTGGCGGCAGCCATGTCCGAGGCCGGGGCACTGGCTTTGTCCCCTTCGGTGAGGGTGGGGCCGGCGTCGCCCTCCGGATCCATCCCCTGCACCGCATACGGCACCGCCGGGGCCGCGGGCGCCGCAGGCGCACTGCCTGCGGGTGTGGTGGCCGTTCCAGGACCTGGTGCAGTGGCTGTGGTGCCGGCAGTGCCACCGCCCGGGGAGGAGATGCCGGCCGCGGGCAAGCTCGGCTGGTTTGCCACGGGCGCTGCCGCAGCGGGGATGTCGAGTGGCGGCAGGTTGAGCAGCAGCTCCAGCAGCTTGAGCAGTTCCAGCAGCTTCTGGGCCACGCCGCCCAGAATGCCCAGCGTCAGGGCCAGCAGCGGCTGGATCAGCAACTGGGGATAGGTCAACGAGGCGCCGATCCACGACACCGCCTGGTAGGCAACGGCAAACAGGAATGGACCCCAGGTCTGCAGTGCAGCAACGGGATTGGTGAGGAAGTCGGTGATCAGCCTGATGGTGTTGCCGATCGGATCCTGGAAGAAGTCGATCAGCGGTTGGAATAACGAGTCGGTGAACTGCTGATAGAACTTCAGCAGTTCACTGATGATGTTGGCGATGTCGGTGGCCGACCCCGACTCCGTGGCCTGGGCTTGCGCGCCGGCGCCGGTGAGTGTGGCGAACATCGAACCGACCTCTCCCACACCGGGTGTCAGCACAAACGGTGCGGGTGTGGTGCGCGGCGCCGAGGCCAGCGCGGTACCCGAGATCGCCTGGTAGGTGGCCATGGCGGTGGCAGCTTGGATCCACATCCGAACGTAGTCCGCTTCGTTGACCGCGATCGGAATGGTGTTGATGCCGAAGAAGTTGGTAGCCACCAGCACGGCGCCCCGGGCGTGGTTTGCGGCCAGTTCAGGCAGCGTGGGCATGGTGGCCAGTGCTGCCGTGTAAGCCGCTGCGGCCGTCTGCTGCTGAGCCGCGACTGCGGCACTGTTGGCGCTGGCCTGGGTGAGCCACGCCAGGTAGGGCGCGTGGGCGGCGACATACTGCTCCGCGCTGGGCCCCTGCCAGGCTCCGGCCTGGACCGAACCCAGAATCGAGGTGAGTTCCGCTGCGGCCGCGGCATACTCGGCCGACAGTGAACTCCACGCCGCCGATGACGCCAGCAGCGGGCCGGGGCCCGGACCTGCCGACAACAGCGCGGAGTGCACCTCAGGTGGGAAGGCGATCCAGACCGGCGCGGTCATGAGCCGCCGCGAGCGATCAGATATGTGACGGCAGCCTGGGCGTCGCCGGTGGCGTAACTCGCGCCGGACTCACCGGCACCCACTCCGGAACGCCCGAGTTCCTGGACACCCTGGGCGGCAACCGCGGAGTGCTCGGCGCCCTGCGCCCCGAAACCCGCCGCGGTCTGAATCGACACCGGATCGGCGGCGGCGGGAATCACCGCGGTGATGGCCGGAGCTGCCGCGGTGTGCGCTGCCGCCAACCTGGCGGTCAGGGCCTCCACTGCCGCACTAGCGGCCATCAAAGCTTGTGGAACTACACGAAGAGTCATGACTGATGCCTTCCTCTACTTTGCCGACTGTCTTCGATTTCGGACCCCAACAGCGGGTTCACCAGCTGTAGATGGGTTGCTGAATCGCTGTCGTCGAGCAACAGCGCACGACCTGCAGGCTGGCGGCTGAAGCGATGTCCGCGGATCTTTCCGCTCTCGGCGGGGTTGCCCGACAGCAGCAGCGTGGTCGCCTGCAGATCGTTGAGCCTACGCAACAACGGGTTGGTCATCAGCGCATGCGCCGATCCGGTGGCCCGCGCGGTCACGATCACCCGGAGCCCGAGGTCTGCCGCCTGCGACAGCAGGCCTATCAGCGGGGTCCACGGCCGTTGTCCCACATATGGCCCCGACATCGCGGGGGTGTCCGGGATGGCGTCCACATCGTCGATCAACAGATAGTGAATGTGCCCGGAGTAGCTCCAGTTCCGCAGTTCCTGTGCCGACAGCCCCTGCGGCGGACGGCGCTTCTCGATCAACCCAGCCAGCCCCAGCATCGCCGGGGTGATCCGGTCGATGTTCGGGGTGTACTCGTTGTCCGGGAACAGCGGCTCCTCGACCAGGTGCAGACGGCGGTCTATCACTGTGAACGCCACCCGGTCGGCCGTCGAGTTCTCCCGCACGGTCCGGATGACATGCCGCAGCAGGGTGGTCTTTCCCGACCGGGTGTCACCGAACACCATGATCAACGGCTGCTCGGCGAAGTCGGCGAGCACCGGCGTCAAATCGTCCTCGCGCTGCCCGATCACGATGCGCTCGCCGCCGCGGTACAGCGGTGCCACCGCAGCCGGCTCGAGATTGGTGGGCAGCAGGCGCACCGGCGGCGCGGCCACCCCCGCGTGGCGGGCGTTGAGCTCGGCGACCCGCTCCAGCTGTGGAGCAGCGAACAGGAAGTGCTCGGCGGCCATGGTCAGACCGCGGCCCGGTTGGTCCACCGGCACGCTCTCGGCCGGCCTGCGCAGCGCGCCGGTGACACGCACGTTGCTGTCCCGCGGATCCGGCAGCCGCAGTTCGAGACGCAGCCCGAGGCCGTCCCGCATGGACAGCGGCACCTCGAGCCAGTTCGGGGTGGTCAGCACCACGTGGATGCCGTACGCCAGGCCGGAGTTGGCCAGCTCGGTCACTTTGGCCAGCAACGGGTTACGGGTGTTGAACTGATCGGTGTTGTCCCTGCCGAACGCGTACAGATTGTCGATCACCAGGAACACGTGTCCGTAGCCATCCCGAAAGACTCCGTTGACTGCGCGGTCACCACTGCGCTGGCGGGACTCCAGCAGCGCCTCGATTTCACCGAAGGTGCGCCGGATGCGCTCGCCGTCCAGTGGGGACGCGACACTGCCGACATGCGCCAGGTCCGCGATCTCCTGCAGGGCGCCGCCGCCGTAATCCAGGCAGTAGAACGTCACCTCGCGGGGACTGTGCAATTCTGCCGCGGACTGGATGAACGTGAGCAAGGCGCTGGACTTGCCCGACTTGGGCCCGCCGTGGATCACCAGGTTGCCGGATGCGGATCTGGCGTCGAACACGAGTGCATCCCTGCGCATCTCGAAAGGCCGGTCGATCTCGCCGAGCGGCCAGCGCCACTGCCGCTCGCCGATGCCGGCACTGGCGAGCACCGAGGTCAGTGGTACCGGCTCGTCCAGCGGCGGCAGCCACAACGCGGGCGCCTGCGGTCCGTAGTGCATGAGTTGGTCACCGACGGTGGCCACCAGTTTCTTCGGGGGCCCCACGGGGACTTCGCCGGACTCCAGCAGCACGACGTCCTGATCGAGTTCCACCGCTGCGGCAGTGAACAATTTGGGTTCCGGCGACGCCGGCACCACGAACGATGTCGGCCGACGTGGCGGTTCGTAGATGCCGTCGACGTAGGTGCTGCGGAACTTCACGGGCTCGGCGCCGGGTGCGGGCACCAGGAAGCCGACGCCTTTGTGTTCCTTGCCCGATTCGATGTGATAGGCGTCCTCGACACCGATGATCTGGCGGGACACCGCCGGGCTGGCCACCTTCAGAGCGATCCGGTACGACGTGTTCTTGTCGATGTCCTTGATCTTGCCGACGTCAAGGGTCTGCGACGCGAAGAGGATATGGATCCGGAACGAGCGGCCCTTGCGCGCAACGTAATCGAACAACTCCGCATACTCCGGATGATCGGCCAGCATGAGGGTGAACTCGTCGGCCACCACGAACAACGTGGGCATGGGGGGAAGATCGATGGCCGCCGACTGTGTTTGATTCTGGCGGGCCGCCTCGTACTCGGTCACAGAGTTGAACGCGCTGCCCTGGATGCGACGGCCCGCCTCACGCAGCACGTTCTCGCGTCGGGCCACCTCACCACGCAGGGTGTCGGCGAACCGCTCGGCCAGCGATTTCTTCTCGGCCATGTTGGAGATCACGGCGACGACCTGGGGGAAATTGCGGAAGATGTCGGCGCCTGCCTCGCCCTTGAAGTCGGCGTAGATGACGATCAGCCGCTCGGCCGAATGAGTGGTCAACAGCGACAACAGGATCGACATCAGCATCTGGGATTTACCCGAGCCTGTCATGCCGATCATGAGGCCGTGCGGCCCCATCCCGCCCTCGGCCTCGTCCTTGAGGTCGAAGAACAACGGTTCGCCGGTGGCGGTGACGCCGATGGGAACCCGCAGTTCGTCCTCACGCCGCCGCGGCGCCCACAGGGTGGGTACGTCCAACTGGGAGGCATCGGCAATGTCCAACAAGGTGGTGAACGAGGCGCCTCGAGTCGCCGCGGAACGCAGTCCGGCGTGTGTGGGGTTGGAGTCCCAGCGCGACAACTGGCGCGCCAGATGGCCGGCCTCGGCCGCGCTCAACGTGTCGGACTGATCGATGTAGGGCTGCCAACCACCGGTGAGCCACCGCTGGATGCTGCCTGCTGACACCTTCAGAACCGGTCGCTCGGGATCCGGGTACTGGTCTGCATCAGGTTCGGTGCGGGAGATCTGGATGACGGTGACGCCGGCAAGGGCCACCGAGAGCACCGATCCGCTCACGTCGTAGTCGGGATCGTCGATCACGATGATCAAGTGCCGCAAGGTGTCGTCGGCGGTGCCGGTGAACAGCTCACGGTCGGCCAGTGCGGGACCGATGCCCGCGATCAGTTCGTCGGCGGTGGCGGCAAGATGACGAGCCGGACCGGTACCGTCGATCTGTCCCGGAATATCGCTGTGCGGCAACCACTTCAGCCACGACCAGGCCGGGTCTTCCAGCTGTGGGCTGGCCAGTGCCACGCCGACGACACCGGCGTCATGCCAGGTGACGGCCTGCGCCAGCCAGGCGCGCACCGCCGCCCTGGACTCGTCGATGTCCCCGACGACGGTAATGCGCGAGACCTTGGTCAGATCGATCCCCACCGGTGCGGCGTGCACCGTGCGCTGCGCGTCGAGCAGGCTGCGTAATGCGCTGTAGGACACCGGCTCCAGGTCGATGTCGGCAGCGGTGTCCTTGACCCGCAGCGCCGTGTCCAGCGGCACGTCGTGGCGCCCGGCCCGAAGCACCAGGAAGTCGGAATCGTGCGGGTCACGCTCCCAGAGCCGACGAGGGCCCTGCGGCCCGGAGATCACCGTCGCCAAGGCGGCCGGCTCGGGATGCGACCACTGCAGCGACGCGCGCTGGGCGTCCGCCTGCGCGCGCACGTTGTCCCGGACCACGGACAGATAACGCAGGTAGTCGGCCCGTTCGGCGTCCACCTCTTCGGTGCGCATCTTGTTGTCGTTGCCGCGGTAGAGAGCGGTGGCGGCCAGTAGCAGCACAAAGGGGAAGAACAGCGTGGTCGGCGAGATCAGCCGCATTCCGGTGGCCACCAGCGCCACGATCATGCCGACGATCAACAGCACGATCAGGTAGGGCAGCGCACGACGCAACAGCGACGGCGGCACCACCCTCGGCAACTCCGGCGGAGCCTCGATGGTGATGGTGCCCTTGCTCGCCTTCGGCCGGGGCAGCCGACGCCGGGCCTCGAAAATCAGCCGGCTCATCGGATCTCACCGTTGCCTGGATTCTGGGACGGCGTCTGGTACACCGCGAGAGCACCATCCTTCGACAGCGCCGGGCCGGGGCTGAACAACGACAACACCGGCCACGGAATGGGGGTGGCTGGCTCCGTCAATCCCAGCGCAGAAACAGTTTTGGCCAATTCATCGGCGTTCCCCGCGGCTTCGATGCCGTACCGGACGCCGGTGTCGGACACCCAGAACAGCGCACCGGCAGCGGGTGCGGCAGCCTCGGCTCCCACGGTCTGAACCAGGTAGCCGGTGCCGGCCGGGATGGCCACCCGGCTGGCCGGGCCGGCGGCGAGGTCGACGGTGCTCACCCCGTCGGCCACCGGCAGCGCAGCCCCGGCCAGCAGGGTCAACGAACTGGTGCTGGCGTCAACGGGTTTGGCCCAGTTGACACACGTCACCGGGGAGCTGGCCGCGTCGACCAGCCGCAGCTGCTGGTCCGGGTAGGCGTCAGCGTCCAGCACCTGCGACACCGGCAGCGCGGCAATCTCGTCGGCGCCGAGGCGCGGCGGCTGCTGCAGACCGTGGGAGTTGGCGTTGCGCAGCAGCGCCGCCAGCACCGGCGAGATCTGCTGCAGGCCGTCCGACAGCACCGCGTAGTACAGCAGGGTGTTGTCGGCACCGTAGGCCACCACCACCGAGCCGACCGGCGCCCCGACCGGCAGGGGGAACTGTGCCCACTCGCCCGCACCGGGGATCTGTGGTGCGCGCAGCGCCACCCCCTCCGGGATGGCATTGAAGAGACCTGTCGAGATGGGCCGCGGCGCAGGGAGACTGGTGCCCAGTCCCAGCGCGCCGGTGGCGGCGCGGTCATTCAGGTCGATGGGGCTGCGTTGCCCGTTCCACAGCAGCCACATTCCAGAACCGGTGTCCACCAGCACCGCCTGATCTGCGGCCAGCGCAGCGGCCTGCTCGCCGGCACCCGACGGCGCGCCAGCCAGCACGGTCACTCCGGGAGCGATGGCGTCGCTGCCCTGACAGACCGTCCAGTTGGCGCCGCGGTCGGCGGCCTGCACCATGCGTTCCGGCGCCCCCGGGATTCCGATCATGCTGCCGCGCGGAAAGCGGTCCAGCTCAGAGCTTTTCACCTGTTCCGGGTTCACCGCTCGGCCGGCGATCAGCCGGGCCGAGGTGAGGTTGAGCACGGGATGCAGCTGGTCGTCGACGCGCACGTACAGCGCCGCGGTGTCACGGTCGGCCAGCACGGGGTCATCCCCTGCCGCGCCACCGGGTCGGATGAAGGAGAACACGAAGCAGCCCAGCACTGCGGTGACCAAGATCAGCACGCCCATCAGGACTGCGCGCGACTGCGAGCGCAGCGGGTCGACCAGCATCCGAGTGTCGTGCATCGCCACGCCGGAGGCGATGCGCCGCATCACGAACCGCCAGCCGGTGACCTGGTGGCGCGTGACGAACCCGCGGCGGTAGGTCACCTTCTGCGGGTTCGAGTTCTCCGGTGTGCGGGACGAAAAGCCCTGCCTGTCGTCGCCCCCGCTTGTCATGCGGGCACCGCCAGGCCGAGCCCACGCAGCAGCGGCACCACCGCGCCACGAACGTCACTGGCGGTGATGGTCATCAACTCCTCGTCGGTGAATGCTTCGGTTCCGGCCTGTTCGGAGTGATCCAGGCGGAACTCACGTTCCTCCTCGGACCGCTCCACCACGTTGCGGACAAAGCGGCCGTTGCCCGCGATGTCGAGCTTGCGGCGCTCCACGCCTGCGGCGTCGGGACTGGTGGAGGTGGCCAGCTGACCGAACAGCTCCTGCAGGTCGTCGAGGGCGGCCTGCTCGAAGACGCTGTCGCGCTGTTTGGCCATCGCATTGGCGATCTCGACCAGTTCGGCAGCGTTGTAGGACGGGAAGTCGATGCTGCGGGTGAAGCGGGAGCGCAGGCCTTCGTTGGTGTCCAAGAAGCGGTCCAGGTCTGCTCGGTACCCGGCGATGATGACCACGAGGCGGTCGCGGTCGTTCTCCATGCGGGCCAGCAAGGTGTCGATGGCCACCAGCCCGAAGTCGTTCTTGGCGCCGGTGGCCACCAGTGCATAGGCCTCGTCGAGGAACAGCACTCCGTCGAGCGCGCTGTCGATGATGCTGTTGGTCTTGGCCTCGGTCTCACCGATGTGCTGGCCGATCAGGTCGGCGCGGTGCACTTCGCGAACGTTTTCCTTGCGCAGCAAGCCCAGGCCGCAGTAGATCTTGGCGACCACCCGGGCGATGGTGGTCTTACCGGTTCCCGGGGGGCCGGCGAACACCAGATGGTGTGAGCGCTGTGCGACGGCCAGGCCACGTTCCTGGCGCAGCAGTGCCATGGCGACCGAGCTCTTCAGCCGCGCCACCTGGTCCTTCACCTCGTCGAGGCCGATGAACTCACTGAGTTGTTGTTCGGCTTCGGCCAGCAGTTCGGCTTTTCGGTCGTGCGCGCCGGGGTCGACGAAGTCCGCTTCGCCAGGTTCGGTGTGGACATCCCACGGGTCCGACCGTGCGTCTATCCGGGCGGCCGTGGTGGTGACGATGTGGAAGCTCGGGTCCGACAGTGCGAGTTCGACCTGCTGGTTCTCCGGGTGCGCGGCGTAGAGATCCTGCAGCGTCTCGGCGGCTTCGGCCTCTTCACCGTGGGCGCGCAGCGCGAGTGCCTTGGCCAGTGCGCCGTCGGTGGCGGCCACCACGCAGGGTCCCGCCGGCTCCTCGAGGTAGGACAGCGCAGGCGCGAACATGCCCAGCCGAGCCAGGGCCGTGCCGAGGGTGATCTTGGCGGCGTGGCTGAAGACGGGGTCCAGCGCGGTGTCGTTGACGATGGGAGTCAGCAGTTTCACCACGTCCGACCACCGCTGGGCGCGGAAGTGCAGTGCGGCAGCGACCCAGCGAGCCTGTGCCAGATGCGGCCGTCGGGCCAGCACCTGCGTCACGATGGCATCCGCTTCGGCAAACTTCTGATCAGCGGCCAGGGCCGCTGCATAGGCAAGGTGGAAGTCGTCGGGCCCGTCGGCCTGGAACTGGAGATACAACCCCGTGTCGTAGGTGAAGCAGAGGGCGCCAGGGGACAGTTCGACCAGGCGCTGGAGCACGCCCGCGGTGTCCGCGGTGGACGAGATCGCCTGCAACACCGGCAACGAGACGTCGCCGGCGGCAGCCAGTCCGGTCCACGCGTCGCACTGGTCATGGGCGATCCTGGTCAGCGCTGCGAAGCCCGACCGGGCCGCGGCCAGATCAGCCGGACGGCGGCGGTCATAAACCGTCAACCCGAGGCCCTTGCAGGACGTCGCGAACCGACTGACGATGTCCCCATCGACGCGCCGGGTGTCAAACCGAGTATTCATGGGCTCCTGTATCGGGGACACAACAGAACAACCCCCGCGTCTCTCCTGGCTGGTCAGGCCATGGCCAACTTTGCTGAAGTTAGCATTGCATAAGCTAACTGTCGAGACGTTCGTCCGGTCACGTAGGCCCCCGCGGGCAATCCGATTGCCGCCCTGAACAGGTCTTTTACCCAGAGGCGCGCGGCGGCGGCACCCGCAGAGAGGTGATCGTCACGACGCACCGCCCGACGGCGGCCGGCAGTTCCCGAAAGTGTTGCGTTCCACTACGGCCGACACGCTCAGACCAGCGGACGGCCCGTCCTGATGCGCCAGTCCAGGTCCTTCAACAGAACATTGAACGGAAACTGCCGGATGGGCCGGGGCAGCACCCCGTTGGCCGTCCGCAACACTCGTATCAGGCGGTTGAACCGGCGCTGCCGCTGCGGGTCCCACGGCAGCCGCATCTCGTCGCGGAATCGCTGCGGCAGGAAACCGGTGGTGATCAGCAGTGCCAGTGCCTCGCAGCGCTCCTGGAGCAACCGGGGCAACCGCACTCCGCGGATCCGGCTGACCGCGATCGGGTAGAGGTAGTCGCGGACGGCGTCGTCGATGTGGACCTGTTCGAGCGAGCTCTGCCAGTACTTGTCGAAAGCGGCACGGTCGGCAGGCCACATCTGCGCGGGCACCTGCAGCGTGGTCCCGAGGTGCACGCTGTCGGCGTAGTGCTGATCGGCCATCTCGTCGTCCATCTCACCGACAAACGTCCGGTAGGCGTCCACCGCACCCTTGTAGAGGCAGGCGGCGACCCACAGCTGCAGGTCCTTGTCGAAGGCGTTGTACTTCACCGGGCTTTTGTCGGTGGAGTACACCTGCGCGTGCGCCCGATTGACGGCCCGGCGGAATGCCGCCTTCTGTTCATCGGAACCGCGGCCCGCCACCGCCAGATAGGTGAAGGTGGTGCGAGCCCGCTTGACGGGGTGCCTGTCCACCCGTCCGCTCTCGACCCGGCTCTCCAACACTCCGTAACCGACGCCGGGGCGGGCCAGCTGCATGATCACGTTCGCCGGGCCGAGCAGCAGCGCGATGCCCATCAGCCCGTCATCGATACCGCTGACGCGGCGGGACCGGCGCGACGAGGTAGGCGTCCGCGGGGCCTCACTCATCGCCCGTTCGACGTTGGAAGCCGGATCCGCGATCGTCATAGAACTCACCCCATGGCTAAATGTGAGAACAGCTGTTTCACGATCTTGCCCACGGCAGTCGACAGGTGTCAAGATGTCTCGCGTGGCACAGCTACGGCCCTACCGCGGCGTCGGCGCACGTGATCGCGATGCGTCGCGCCGCCAACGCTTCCTCGACGCCGGACTGGACCTGCTGGGCGGGGAGGACGCCCCCGAGGACCTGACGGTGCGCACCATCTGCCGCCAGGCCGGGCTGGCACTGCGGTACTTCTACGAGAATTTCACCGACAAGGAGGCCTTCGTCGCCGCCGTGTTCGACTCCGTGACGGGCCGCCTGGCCGCCACCACGCAGGCAGCGGTGGCGGCCGCACCGGCGGCCGAACAGAACCGTGCCGGCATCGCCAACATCGTGGCGATCATCGCCGAGGACCCCCGAGTGGGCAGACTCCTGTTCAGCACAAGGCTGTCCAACCGCGTGCTGCTACTCAAGCGCGCCGAGCAAGGTGGCATCTTCGCGATGCTGTCGCGCGAACACATCCAGTCCGCGCTGCAGATGCCCGGCAACAGCCGCATCAGCGCCATCGCCCACTTCGTCGTGGGTGGCGTGGGTCAGGCACTGTCAGCGTGGTTGTCCGGCGAGATCGCCTTGAGTCCTGAGGATCTGGTGGACCAACTTCAGACGATCCTGGACCAACTCAACGAACCGCGACTGTTCCGCGCCTGAATTCACGACGGTGCCGGAGTTCCGCCGCCTCGGGTGCTGCAAACCTCCTCGACAACCGATCCCAGAACCTAACATCGGATCCAGTACTCGGGAAGGACATTGACCTGCCATGAGCACACCGGGGGTCATCAGAGAGTTCGTCGGGTTGTCGTCACCCTCTGCACGGCGCGCCGGCGCGGGCGGGCATCCGTGCCAAGGCCTGTACTACCGCGGCGTCGGCCGCAAACCCAAGGTCGCGCTGATCGCCTCGCACTACCAAATCGATTTCTCCGAGCACTATCTCGCCGACTACATCGCCACCCGCGGTATCGGCTTCCTGGGCTGGAACACCCGCTTCCGCGGCTTCGAGAGCAGCTTCCTGCTGGACCACGCGCTGGTGGACATCGGCGTGGGCGTACGTTGGCTCCGAGACGTCGCCGGCGTGGAAACCGTTGTTCTGCTGGGCAATTCGGGTGGAGGTTCGCTGATGGCGGCATATCAGTCCCAGGCGGTCGACCCCAACGTACGCCCGCTGGACGGGATGCGGCCCGCCCCCGGGCTCGGGGAACTGCCACCGGCCGACGGTTACATCGCCAGCGCCGCTCATCCCGGCAGACCCGACGTGCTGACCGCTTGGATGGACGCCGCGGTGATCGACGAACACGACCCGGTGGCCACTGACCCCGAACTCGATCTGTTCTCCGGGCGCAGCACCCCGTTCGACGCGGCCTTCGTCAACCGTTATCGCAAGGCCCAGGCCTCCCGCAACCACGCGATCACCGACTGGGTGGAAAAGGAGTTCAAACGGGTGCGCGCCGCCGGATTCTCGGATCGGCCGTTCACCGTGATGCGCACGTGGGCCGACCCCCGGATGGTGGACCCGTCCATCGAGCCCACCAATCGCACGCCCAATCTCTGTTACGCCGGGGTGCCGGCAAGGGCCAACCGGTCCGCCCACGGCATCGCGGCGGCCTGCACCCTGCGCAACTGGCTGAGCATGTGGAGCCTGCGGCACGCGCAGACCCGCGCCGACCCGCACCTGCAGCGCATCACCTGCCCTGCGCTGGTGATCAACGCCAACCAGGACACCGGTGTGTTCCCCTCCGACGCCCGCCGGATCCACGACGCTCTGGCCGGCGCCGACAAAACTCTGCATTCCATGGAGACCGACCACTACTTCACCACGCCGGGGGCTCGCAGTGAGCAGGCCGATACGATCGCCAAGTGGATAACAAAACGGTGGCGCTGAGAGTCCTCGCGCATTTCCAGCCCAGCAGCAAAGCCGTCGAACAGGTCGCCGAAGAATCCGAGTGGCTCGACATCCACTGGGTGGCCGAGGACGACGACGAGACCTTTTACCGTGAACTGCCCGAGGCCGAGGTCATCTGGCACAACCTGCGTCCGTTGTCCGCCGACGACATTGCCAAGGCATCCAAGCTCAAGCTGATCAACAAGCTGGGCGCGGGCGTCAACACCATCGACGTCGAGGCCGCCACCGCACGTGGTGTTGCCGTCGCCAACATCCCGGGCGCCAATGCGGCGTCGGTGGCCGAGGCCACCGTGCTGTTCATGCTGGCCGCCATGCGCCGGCTGCCCCAACTCGACCGGTCCACCCGTGACGGCAGCGGCTGGCCCGCTGATCCGAGCCTCGGCGACAAGGTCCGCGACCTGGGCAGCTGCACCGTCGGTCTGGTCGGCTACGGCAGCATCGCCAAGCGCGTCGAACAGATCCTGCGTGCCATGGGCACCAAGGTGGTGCACACCAGCACCACCCGCGATGAGCACAATGTCGGCTGGATGTCGCTCAACGACCTGCTCAAGGCCAGCGATGTGGTGTCACTGCACCTGCCGCTGACCTCCGCAACAGAGAAGCTGATCAACGCTGACGCGTTGGCGAAGATGAAGCCCGGCGCCATTCTGGTCAACACCTCGCGCGGCGCAGTGGTGGACGAGGCCGCGCTGGTGGACGCGCTGAGCAGCGGCCAGTTGGCTGCCGCCGGCCTCGACGTGTTTGCCGTGGAGCCCGCACCCACCGACAGCCCGCTGTTGGCATTGGACAACGTGCTGCTCACGCCGCACGTCAGCTACTACACCGCAGACACAGTGGCCCGTTACCTGGCCTCGGCGGTGCGCAACTGCCGGCGTCTCTACGAGGGCAAGCCGTCGTACTGCGTCATCAACCAGGTCGGCTGACACCTGTCACGTGCCCTGTAGGCTCGTCCCAACCAACCGGTTGAAGCAGAGGATGGGCAACGATGCCGATTGCGATCAATCCTGAGCACATAGACCTTGCCGATTCGGTGCGGTCGCTGGTGGCGCGGGTGGCGCCGTCGGAGGTTCTGCACGAGGCGCTCGAGACGCCGCTGGGGAACCCGCCGCCCTACTGGAAGGCCGCCGCAGATCAGGGACTGCAGGGCCTCCACCTCGCGGAGTCCGTCGGTGGGCAAGGGTTCGGCATCCTCGAGCTGGCGATCGCCTTGGCCGAATTCGGCTATGGCGCGGTGCCGGGGCCTTTTGTGCCGTCGGCCGTCGCGAGCGCTTTGATCGCAGCGCACGACCCCAACAGCGCGCTGCTGACGGACCTGGCCTCCGGTGCGGCCATCGCGGCCTACGCCATCGACTCCGGACTGACGGCGACGCGCCAGGGTGACGCCTTGGTGATCCGTGGTGAGGTGCGTGCGGTGCCCGCCGCGGCGCAGGCGTCGATCCTGGTGCTGCCCGTCGCCATCGAGTCCAGCGACGAATGGGTGGTGCTCGACGCCTTCGAAAACGACCACGACGTCGAGATCGAGCCCGTCCAGAGTGTGGACCCGTTGCGACCAGTCGCCCACGTGCGCGTCAACGCCGTCGAGGTCCCCGACGACCGGGTGCTGTCCAACCTCAGCAGGCCGCGCGCCCGGGCGCTGATCTCCACCCTGTTGTCGGCCGAGGCCGTCGGCGTCGCGCGCTGGGCCACCGACACCGCCGCCGAGTACGCGAAGATCCGCGAGCAGTTCGGCAGGCCCATCGGGCAGTTCCAGGCCGTCAAGCACAAGTGCGCCGGGATGATCGCCACCACGGAACGAGCCACCGCCGCGGTGTGGGACGCGGCGCGAGCGATCGATGAACAGGACGAACACATCGATTTCGCCGCGGCCGTCGCTGCCACGCTGGCACCCGTGGCCGCCCAGCACTGCACGCAGGACTGCATCCAGGTGCACGGCGGCATCGGCTTCACCTGGGAGCACGACACCAACGTCTACTACCGCCGCGCACTGCTGCTGGCCGCATGCTTCGGCCGTGCCGAGGACTACCCGCAGCAGGTGGTGGACACCGCGACCACCACCGGGATGCGCGGCATCGACATCGACCTCGATCCCGACACCGAGAAGCTGCGCGAAGAGATCCGCGCCGAAGTAACTGCGCTGAAAGAACTTCCGCGTGAGGAGCGCACTGTCGCCATTGCCGAGGCCGGCTGGGTGCAGCCGCATCTACCCACCCCGTGGGGCCGCGCAGCCACCCCGATCGAGCAGATCATCATCGCCCAGGAGTTCACGGCCGGTCGGGTGCGCCGTCCCGCCATGGGCATCGCGGCGTGGCTGATCCCGTCGATCGTTGCCTTCGGCACCGACGAGCAGAAGCAGCGTTTCCTGCCACCGACATTCCGCGGCGAGCTGATCTGGTGCCAGCTGTTCTCCGAGCCCGGCGCCGGATCAGATCTGGCCAGCCTGAGCACCAAGGCCACCAAGGTCGACGGCGGCTGGCGCATCACCGGCCAGAAGATCTGGACCACCGGCGCCCAGGTGTCGCAGTGGGGTGCGTTGTTGGCCCGCACCGATCCCAGCGCCCCCAAACACCAGGGCATCACCTACTTTTTGCTCGACATGAAAGCCGAGGGCGTGGAGGTCAAGCCGCTGCGCGAGCTCACCGGCCACGCCATGTTCAACACCGTCTTCATCGACGACGTGTTCGTGCCCGACGACATGGTGCTCGGTGAGGTCAACCGAGGCTGGGAAGTCAGCCGCAATACCCTTACCGCCGAACGGGTTTCGATCGGCAGCAGCGAGCCGGGCTTCCTGGCCACCCTCGACGGTTTTGTGCAGTTCATCAAAGACGGGCACTTCGACCAGATCGAGCAGAACCGTGCGGGCACGCTGATCGCCGAAGGTCACGCCGCCAAGCTGATGAACATGCGCTCGACGCTGCTCACCCTGGCCGGCGGTGATGCGATGCCGTCGGCGGCGATCTCCAAGCTGCTGGCGATGAAGACCGGACAGGGCTACGCCGAGTTCGCCGTGTCCTCGTTCGGCACCGACGCGGTGATCGGCGATACCGGTACGCCGCAAGGCAAATGGATCGAATGGCTGATGGGAAGCCGCGCCACCACCATCTACGGCGGCACCTCCGAGGTGCAGCTGAACATCATCGCCGAACGGCTACTGGGGCTGCCCCGCGACCCGTAGATCGGGCTTCTTTTCTGCACCAGGGCGGTGGATTCGCGATTCCACGGCCCTGGTGCAGAAACAGTGACAGGTCAGGGGACGATCGAGTCGACGTAGCCGCCGTCGGCCCGCAATGCGCCGCCGGTGGTGGCCGACGCCAGCGGTGATGCCAGGTACACCACCATGTTGGCGATCTCCTCGGGCTCGATGAGACGCTGCAGCAGTGACTGCGGGCGATGCAGCTTCATGAACTCCCGCTGCGCCTCTTCCCACGGTAAAGCCTTGTCCACCAATTGATAGACGAAGTCCTCGACCCCGGCGGTGTGCGTCGGCCCGGCGATCACCGAGTTGACCGTCACCCCGGTACCCGCCGCATCCTTGGCGAAACCGCGTGTCACGGCCAGCAACGCCGTCTTGGACACGCCGTAGTGGATCATCTCCGCGGGCGTCACCAGCGCTGAATCACTGGCGATCTGAACGACCCTGCCCCAACCCTTTTCGGCCATACCGGGCAGATAGGAGCGGATCAGCCGCACAGCGGACAGGACGTTGACGTCGAAGTAGCGGCGCCACTGGTCGTCGGTGATCTCACGGGCGGGGACGGCCTCGAAGATGCCGAGGTTGTTGACCAACACGTCCACCGCCGGCACCGCCTCCAACAGCGCGGCGCTGCCGTCGTCGGTGGTGACGTCGGCAGCGACACCCAGGACGTCACCACCGATCTGTGCCGCGGCTTCGTCGACGCGCTGCTGACTGCGGCCGTTGACGACCACACGAGCTCCGGCCTGCGCCAGCCCGGAGGCGATGGCCAGACCGATGCCCTGGGTGGAACCGGTGACGAGTGCGGTTTTGCCGGAGAGATTGATGTTCACAAGTGAGTACGACGAAGCCGGCGGACGGACTATTCCGACGCGGACTCGACCTGCTCAGGACTGTCGGCTCCGCCGACGGCGAGCTTCTTCAACTCCCGCTTGAGGATCTTGCCCGTGGGGTTGCGCGGCAGTTCGTCGAGGAAGATGACCTCTCGCGGCACTTTGTAGCGCGCCAGGTTCTCCTTCACGTACAGCTTGATGGCGTCCTCGTCGACGCTGGCGCCTTCGACCTTGACGACGAACGCCCGCAGCCGGTGACCCCACTCCTTGTCCTCGACCCCGAGGGCGGTGGCCTCGACCACCTCGGGGTGCCCGCTGATCAGATCCTCGACCTCGGCGGGGAACACATTCTCACCGCCGCAGACAATCATCTCGTCGTCGCGCCCGCTGACGTAGAGCAGACCGTGCTCGTCGAAGTAGCCGACGTCACCGGAGGACATCAGGCCGTCGATGATGGCCTTGCCACCGCCGCCGGTGTAGCCCTCGAAGGGGAAGGTGTTGCCGACGAAGATGCGGCCCACCTCGCCGCGGGGTACTTCGACACCGTTCTCGTCGAACAGCCTGACCTTCACCCCCTTGACGACGGGACCCACGGTGGCGGGGTTCTTCTTCAGATCCTGCGGTCGGGCGATGGACGCGAACGCGATCTCGGTGGAGCCGTAGAGGTTGTAGACCACCGGCCCCAGATCCGTCATCGCTCGGGTGGCCAGCTCGGCCCCCAGCTGTGAGCCGGACACGAAGACGATGCGCAGACTCGACAGGTCCGGCTTGGGGTCGGTCTTCTCCAGCTCATCGAGCAGCCGCGAGAGCATCACCGGAACCACCACCATGGCCGTCACCTTGTGCTTCTCCAGGTCGGCCAACACCGTGGCCGGTTTGAAGCGGCGCCGCAACACCAGGGTGGAGCCCAGCATCATCGCGATGGTGGCGTGCAGGAAGCCCAGTGCGTGGAACATCGGCGCGGGCAGCGAGGTCACCTCACCGGCCTTGAACGGCACGTGCGAGAGCACCCCGCCGATGGGCGCCAACGACGGTGGCGTGCTCCGGTTGGCGCCCTTGGGCGTTCCGGTGGTGCCGCTGGTCAGGATGATGATCTTGGAGTGTTTGGCGGCCTTGGGCGGCGGCGCGGTCGACGTGTGCGCGATCAGGTGCTCGAGGGTCTCGGCGTCACTCTCCGACGGAGCGTCGGTATCCGGGTTGGTGGGCAGGGCGCGCAGTTTGCCCAGCGGCGGATCAGCGGCGGCGACAGCCTTGGAGTATTCGTCGTCGTGGATGATCAGCTTGGCACCCTCGCGCTCGCCGACCTCCTTGATCTGCGGGCCCGAGAACTCACTGTTGAGAAGGATCAGCCGCGCACCGACCTTGGCCGCGCCGTAGAGCGCGATCAGAAACCACCGGTGGTTGCGGATCAGCAGCGCCACCCCGTCGCCACCCTTGACGCCTTTGGCCAGCAGCGCGTTGGCGACGGCGTTGGCCGAGTCGTTGAGCTCCTTGAACGTGATCTCGCCGTCGTCGTCGATGATGGCCGTGCGATCGGGGGTACGTCGCGCATTCAGCGCCGGGATCATGCCGAACTCACCCCACCGACGGATGTCGGCCAGCATCGCCACGATGTTCTGCGGCGGTTCGAGCTTGAAGGCGCCGGCTTCGAACATCTTGCGCGCGTAGTGCAGTTCGGCTGAACCGCGTTCGGCGAGCTGCTGCGCTTTGGCCACCGCAGCGAGCGGGAGGTCAGTGAGGTTGGGCATGGCGCCCAGCCTATGTGACGGGTGTCGCACCGCGGTCCGGAAACAGCGGCGCAATTACCATGGCGTCATGGCCGCTCCGCTGCAGATGGAAGTGGGCACCCGCCTGGTCACCGTCACCAACCCGGACAAGGTGGTGTTTCCCGAAGCGGCCGTCACCAAGCTCGATCTGATCAAGTACTACCTGTCCGTCGCCGACGGTGCGCTGCGCGGTGTCGACGACCGGCCGATGATCCTCAAACGCTTCGTCAAAGGCATCACCGAAGAGGCCGTGTTCCAGAAGCGGGCACCGGAGAAGCGCCCGGAGTGGATCGACGTCGCCGAGCTGAAGTACGCCTCGGGCACGTCAGCCAAAGAGGCCGTGCTGCGTGAACCCGCCGGACTGGTGTGGGCCGTCAACCTCGGCTGCGTCGATCTCAACCCACACCCGGTGCGTTCCGGCGATCTGGACCATCCCGACGAACTGCGCGTCGACCTCGATCCCATGCCCGGCGTGACCTGGCAGAACATTCTCGACGTCGCACAGGTGGCCAAGGATGTGCTCGAGGACCACGGGCTGACCGCCTGGCCCAAGACCTCGGGTTCACGTGGCTTCCACATCTACGCCCGCATCCATCCGCGCTGGCCCTACAAGCAAGTACGTCTGGCGGCCGAGACGGTTGCCCGGGAAGTGGAGCGACGGGCGCCGGACCTGGCGACCAGCAGGTGGTGGAAAGAGGAACGCGAGGGCGTGTTCGTCGATTTCAACCAGAACGCCAAGGACCGCACCGTGGCCTCGGCGTACTCGGTGCGCTCCCGCCCAGACGCCCGGGTGTCGACGCCGTTGTGTTGGTCGGAGGTGCCCGGCTGTGTGCCCGAGGCGTTCACGGTCAAGACCGTGCCCACCCGTTACGCCGAGATCGGTGACCCGTGGGAGGGCATGGACGACGCCCCCGGCGACCTCACGGAACTGCTGACACTGGCCGACGAACTGGGTCCGCCGGAGAAGGCGCCCAAGGGCGCGCGCAAGGTGCCGCTCATCGAGATCGCGCGCACCAAGACCAAGGACGAGGCGATGGCCGCCCTGGACACCTGGAAGCAGAGATATCCGCAAGTGGCCGAGCGCCTCGAGCCCGTCGACGTTCTGGTGGACGGCATGCGTGGGCCCAGTTCCATCTGGTATCGCATCCGGATCAATCTCCAGCACGTTCCCGAAGGGACCCGCCCTCCTCAGGAGGACCTGATCGCCGACTACTCGCCGTGGGAGAACTATTCGGGCGGTCAGTTCCGTCCGCACTGAAATTCTCTTAGTGAAGCGTTAGTCCCTACTCCCAAGTACCTTACAAACGCTCCTTACTGTCGAAGACACGGAAGTTCGATACACCGCGTCCCGAGGGAGCAGTCACATGCCCACCGCATTCCACTATGGCAACCCGGTTGTCGAAATCGCTGGCGCACAGGTGCGTTCGCAGTGCCGGCAGCTCGCGACCGTCGTGCGGGTGACGGGCGATGTCGACGCCACCAACGTCGACCAGCTGATCCGTCAGGTCACCCGGTCCATCATCCGGGAGAAGCCGTTCGTCCTCGATCTCAGCGAGGTGGAGTCCTTCGCGCCCATCGCCGTCGCACTGTTGACCGCCGTGGACGAGGCCTGCCGGCGCACCGCCGATGAGTGGATGCTGATCCCCAGCCCCGCCGTCGCGGAAATGCTCACCGGCGACCAGCCCACCGCATCTTCTGTCCCCGATGCCCTGCAGTGCTTCTCCGACGCGATGACCGAACGTCGTCGCCTCCTGCCCTTCCTCGCCAAGACCGCCTGAGCTGTTAGGAACACACATGTTGATCGACGTTCGCTGGCTCGCATACCTGATCAAGGGTCGCCACAAGGACACCCACAAGGCCCACTAGCCGTTTCCCTCGGCACGCTTCCCGCCCCCGTCGCTACCCCGCTGTCCGGAGTAGCGGCGGGGGCGACACTTTTCGTCGCGGTTCATCAGAAGCCGGTAGCCTTGCGCTTCATGAGCGCCGGTCTGTTCGGGCTGTTGGATGATGTTGCCGCGATCGCCCGTCTGGCGGCCGCGTCCGTCGACGACATCGGCGCGGCAGCGGGTCGCGCCACCGCCAAAGCCGCCGGTGTGGTGATCGACGACACGGCCGTTGCCCCGCAGTACGTCCAGGGCATCGAACCGTCCCGTGAACTGCCGATCATCAAGAAGATCGCCATCGGTTCCCTGCGCAACAAGCTGGTGTTCATCCTCCCGGCGGCGCTGCTGCTGAGCCAGTTCGCGCCATTCCTGCTGACACCGATCCTGATGCTGGGTGCGACGTACCTCTGTTACGAGGGCGCGGAGAAGGTGTGGGGCAAGATCACCGGCCACGACGCGCATGCGACTCCGGTCGCCGCCGCCGGTCCCGATGCCGAGAAGTTCATGGTGACCGGCGCCATCCGCACCGATTTCATCCTGTCCGCCGAGATCATGGTGATCGCGCTCAACGAAGTGGCCAACCAGTCCTTCTTTCCCCGGTTGATCATCTTGGTGGTGGTCGCGCTGTTCATCACGGCCGTGGTGTACGGCGTGGTGGCGGGCATCGTGAAGATGGACGACGTCGGGCTGCACCTGACGAAACGCAGTTCGTCGTTCGCCCAGAAGGTGGGCCGCGGCCTGGTGGCGGCCATGCCCAAACTGCTTTCCACACTCTCGGTGGTGGGTACTGCCGCCATGCTGTGGGTGGGCGGGCACATCCTGCTGGTGGGTGTCGACGAACTGGGCTGGCACGCGCCCTACGCCCTGGTGCATCACGCCGAGGAGGCGGTGCACCACATTGCCGGCGCGGGCGGTGTGCTGGCCTGGTTGATCAACACCGCCGCCTCGGCTGTCATCGGTCTGGTGGTGGGTGCCATCGTCGTGGCCGTCATCTCGGTGCTGCCCTTCGGCAAGCACAAGAAGCACGCCTGATCAGCGCAGGACTGCCGCCGCGGCGGCTCGGACGGCCGCGGTGATGGCGGCGACGGTCGAACTGTCGAGTTTCCAGCACTGCCAGAACAGCGGAATGTCCAGGTGTGCGGCGGAGATACGGACAAAGGAGCCGTCGGCCAAGGCAGCGGCGGCCAGGTGCTCGGGGTACATCCCCCACCCCAGCCCGGCGTGCACGGCCGCACCGAAACCGTCGGCCGTCGGCACGTAATGCACCGGCCTGGTCAGTGTTCGACGAAATACCTTGCGCACCAGCATGTCCTGCAGGGCGTCGTCGCGGTTCCAAGCCAGCGACGGCGCTTGTGACACCGCGTCGCGGGTGAACCCGTGGGGCAGGTACCTGGTCACGAATGCCGGACCGGACACCGGCACATAGCGCATGACGCCCAGCGCCTGGACCCGGCAGCCGGACACCGGCGTGCGTTCGGTGGTCACTGCCCCCATCACCGCGCCCTCACGCAGCAGTCGGGCCGAGTGGTCCTGGTCCTCGATCCGGATGTCGAGCAGCACCGGTGGCAGCTGCCCCAGCGCCGCGGCGAACCACGTGGACATCGAATCGGCGTTGACGGCGATGGCGACCCTGGTGCGCTGCGCCGAACCGCCCGTGGTCTCGGCCAGTGCCTCGGCCTCCAGCAGCGCGGTCTGCGCGGCCAGCCGCAGCAATGGCACGCCCGCCGCAGTAGGCCGGGACGGCTTCTCCCTGACGATCAGCACCTGCCCAACCCGCTGCTCCAACGCCTTGATCCGCTGGCTCACCGCCGACGGTGTGACATGCAGCTGTTCGGCCGCGGCATCGAAACTGCCGAACTCGACCACCGCAGCCAACGCCGCCAGTTGATCGGCGCCGAGCCGGCTTTCGTGGGCCTGTGCCATCAATCCTCCGCATCACAACTCGGTCACGATCGGACTGACGTTAACTTAAGGAAGTTCTGCAAACTCTGAGGAATCTCAATGGGAGTGCAGCTTTGTTCACTCACAGCACATCCCCCTGGGCGGATTGCGGCGAACATCACCCCTGGACGATGTAACGCCCAGCCATCTCGAGGAATCAGCGGCTCTGGTCCGGTTGACCTCGAAATCTGCTTGGGTACTTTGTTTTTCGGGAAGGGGAATTCGCGACTATTCGCAGACGAGAGAGAAGTGATCATGATGTTCAGTGGCAACTCCGCACACCGGCGCATCGCCGCCACCGCTGCCGGATGCCTCTTCGGGGGACTGGCAGTAGCAACCATCGCCGCACCCGCGGCGTCGGCGGCGCCCGATTGCAGCCCCGCCGGCATCAACGGCACCGTCGACTCGGTGACGGTGGCGGCACAGCAGTATTTGGCCGCACACCCCGGCGCCGGCGGCGTCGTCTCTGCGGCCGTCACGCAGCCGCGTGAGGTGGCCTCGGCCAATATCCGCAGCTACTTCACCGCCAACCCGGGTGAGTACTACGAACTGCGCGGCATCCTGGCACCCATCGGCGACACCCAGCGCGCGTGCAACACCACGGTGCTGCCGCCGTACCTGGCCAGCGCGTACGAGGAATTCGTCGCAGGCTGATGCCATCGGACGACCCGTCGCCGTTCACGCGGCGACGGGTCGACCTCCGGTCAGACCCGCGGCATGTCTGCTCTGTCCAGGCTCAGGCGCCTCGGCTGTCCGCCTCGGCCTTCCGAGTGCGCGAGCGCTCCCGGGCGGTCATCGCCCCCCAGACACCGAACCGCTCAGGCAACTGCAGGGCGTGGTTGCGGCACGTGGCCAACACCGGGCAACCCCGGCACACCCGCTTGGCCGTCTCTTCACGCTCCCGCAACGCCTGGCCACGATGGTCGTCGGGGAAGAACACGTGAGCCGGGTACGTCCGGCATCTCCCCTGCAACTGCCATTCCCATTCCGACTCCAGCGCTTTCGGCGGCCGTCCTTCGTCTTGCCGGCATTCGCTGCTCAACGGCGTCCTCCCCACGGCTTTGAATCAACGGGCATCGGGTACCCCCATCGTCAGGGTCAGCAGTTGTTCAAGCCCACACATCCGATCGTGATGAATCTTGGCCGCCACGACTGAATGTGACACGATGGAAACATGCACGTAACACGAGACGGGATCGGCTGATGTTTCGGTCGCTGGCCCTGCGCTGCCGCTGGATGTCACTGACACTCGGCCGCAATCCCTTGGTGCGTACCAGCGACCGACTCGAAGCCCTGGCCATCCTGCTCGTCTTCGCCGTCGCGTTGATCGCCATCCCTTTTGCCGCACAGGCCGGTGACGACGCCTACGACGCCCGCATGCAGGTGATCGACGAACAGATGCGGACCATCAACCAGATCGACGCTACCGCGCTGGGCGGCAACAGCTTCTCCGCCGGTCGGTACAGCCGACCCGGACCCGTGCGCGTCCAGTGGAATGACGGCACTCAGTCGCGCACCGCACTGGTCAGCAGCCCCACACCGGTGACGGCCGGGGACACCGTGACGGTGTGGACCAACGCTGCAGGTGCCGTGGTCAGCGCGCCGGAAACACCGCAGCAGGCCAGGGCCATCGCCTCCGGCCGAGCCTGGACGGTGTGGGTGTCCACTGTCGCGTTCGCCGCACTGGCCGCCGGCGCGGCCCGCTTCGGCCTCGACCGGATGCGAGCCCGGTCCTGGGAGCGGGAATTGCAGATCCTGGCCCACAACGACGATGGCTGGGCCGACCAGAACAGCTGACGCTCAGGTGTGGGCCGGGGTTCTGGAGAACCGGTCCACGATGGCCTGGCAGAACGCGGGAAGGTCATCTGGTGACCTACTGGTGATGAGGTTGCCGTCGATGCACACCTGCTGATCCACCACTGTGGCGCCGGCATTACGCAGATCGGTGCGGATGCTGGGGTAGGACGTCACCGTCCTGCCGCCGAGCACATCGGCTTCGACCAGAGTCCACGGGCCGTGGCAGATGGCAGCCACCGGTTTGCCCGAAAGTACAAAACTCCGCACGAACTCCACAGCCGACTTGTCCAGTCGCAGCTTGTCCGGGTTGACCGTCCCTCCCGGCAGGATCAGCCCGTCGTAATCGTCGACGCGTGCGTCGTCGACCGCGCGGTCCACCGACAACATGCCCGCCGGTTCGATGTCGTGGCTGAATGCGTGAATGTCTTCGGTACTCAACGACAACACCTCGGCCCGCCCGCCGGCTTCCTGCACCGCCGCACGCGGTTGTTCGAGTTCGACCTTCTCCACGCCGTCTGCCGCCAGGATGGCGATCCTGCGGCCTTCCAATTCACTGGACATCCAGGGTGATTACCCGTCGAATGCACGTCGAATCAATCCAGACCGCGGGCCACCAGAGCATCGGCGAACCCGTCCGCCGTGCGCAGCGCGGCGATCACCACCGGCGCCACCACCACCCTGGGGGAAAATCGCAGCCCCCTGGCCTGGCGAGCCTCTTCCACCTGTCGCACCGTCTCGATCATCAACGGGATGGCGCGGATGGTCAGCGCCAGGGCCAGCGCCACCTGCTCGACGGGAAAACCGATGCGCCCCAACGGTTGCAACGCACGGGTGATGGCCGCCAGCATGTCCGTGGTGCGGGTGGTGGCTGTGGCTACGGCTGCGAGAGTCACTGACAGCAGCAGGATTCCGCACACCTGCACCGCGCGAGACCAGTCGGTGAACAACAGCTGGAAACCAAAGATGAAGGCCACCACCCACAGGACCGGGCGAAGTTGCGTTGCCAGCGCCCGCACGCCCACACCGGCGACGAGCACCGTCGCCGCCACCAGCGCGGCGGCCGCCGCGAGACGTATCGGCGAATCGACCGCCAACGACATCACCGTGATGGCCGCCCCCAGCCCCAGCAGCTTGAACCCCGCCGGCATTCGGTGCAGCACCGTGGCGCCCGGGACATAGCTCCCCAGCACGTTCATGCCATCAGCTTCCGGTAGGCGGCGACCGCAGCCGACGGTACGTCGTCAGCGCAGACCTGGCCGTCGTCGATCACCAGAACCCGGTCGAAATCGTGCACCAGCTCCAGATCGTGGGTCACCACGACCAAACGGGTTTCCAGGCGGCCGAGAGCACCGCGCAGCATCTGGGCGTTACGCAGATCCAGCAAGGTCGTCGGTTCATCGGCCACTACGATCGCGGGTTCGGTGACCAGCACCGCCGCCAGCGCCAGCAGTTGCTTCTGGCCGCCTGAGAGCAGATGTGCGGGGTGGTCGGCGTGTCCGGCGAGACCGAAACGCTGCAGGACCAGCCGCGTACGTTCGCGGCGTTCAGCGCGGGACAGTTTGTGGCGCGAGAGGGACAGTTCGATGTCCTCGGCCACCGTCGGCATCAGGATCTGACGGTCGGGGTCGGTGAACACGAACCCGACGCTGCGGCGCACCGCACGGGCCGATTTCCTGGTGTCAAGACCATCAACGTGTACCGTCCCGCTGTCCGGCAGCACCAGTCCGTTGATCATCCGCGCAAGGGTGGACTTGCCACTTCCGTTGGCACCGAGGATCCCGATCCTCTGTTCGGTCAGTGACAGCGAAACATCTTTCAGGACAACACGTTCCCCGAACGAGTGCGAAACCCGATCGAAGACGATGCCGGTGGTGTCAGGCGCCGGCACGTCGACGGCGCCACGGGGTGATGAGTTCGGGACGCGCCCGGTGCACCTGCGCGGCGACCACGGCGGCCACCACCGCCTTGGCGACATCGCCGGGGATGTAGATCCCGTTGGTGGACAACGCGGCCCACCACGACATGTCGGTCCGGATCATCAGGCCCGCGGTGCCGAAGGCGTAGATCACCCCCATGCCGCCGACGATGTTGATCACGATGCCCCAGAGCACCCGGTACTTCGGGATCATCAGCGCGGTGAGGCCGCCGATGACGATCACCGCGGGCAGCCAGCCGACGAAGAACCCCGCGGTGGGCGACGCCAGGGACACCAGCCCGGTGCGGGCGCCGGCCAGGATCGGCAGGCCGGCGATGGCCAGCACCGCGAACAGTGCAACGGCCAGCGCTCCCTTGCGCGCGCCTAGGATGGACCCGGCCAACATCACCCCGAGTGTCTGCAAGGTGATGGGCACGCCGCTGGCTCCGATGGTGATGGTGCCCGGCAGCCCGAGCGCGGCGATCAGCGCGGCGAACACCGCGGCCTGTGCCACGTCGGCCGGGGTGATGGCCGCGCGTCGGAGCCAGGAGGGTCGGGTCTGCATTCGACGCATTATCGCCGATGACATTCGCGCCGCCGACGTCGACAGGGCCCGGTCGGCGTCGTCCTGCCGCCTGCAACCGGGGATCAGAGCGACGGCCCAACAGAAATCCGGTTCCGGTTAGCCGGAATAGGCCGTTGCCACTAGCGGTTCCCTGACATGGAGGCCAGCGTCGATGTGTCGAAACGCCGTTCGCGGGAGTCTTCTTTTACTCACTGAGCCCTGCGAAAGGTACGACCATGCGTGAATCAGCATCCTCACCCAAGCGGATCTCCGCCGGGCTCGGCGCAGTCGCCGTCTCCCTGGCGGCCCTGTTCGCCCCCTCCGCCACCGGCGTGGCCGTGGCCGCACCCACCCAGGCGTGTCCCGACGTCGAAGTCGTGTTCGCCCGTGGCACCTTCGAGGCCCCCGGCGTGGGCGACACCGGACAGGCCTTCGTCAACGCCTTGAGTGCACGGCTGCCCGGCAAGTCCGTCGACGTCTACCCCGTGAACTACCCCGCTTCCCTTGACTTCTCGGCCGCCGCCAACGGTGTGGCCGATGCCGCGAACAAGATCGAGGCGGTGGCCGCCAGCTGCCCCACCACCGCTGTGGTGCTCGGCGGTTACTCCCAAGGTGCGGCCGTGGCCGGATACACCACCTTCGACGCGGTGCCCGCCGGGCTCAATCTGCCTGCCGGACTTGGCCCGATGCCCGCGTCGACAGCCCAGCACGTCTCCTCCGTGGTGCTGTTCGGCACTCCGGACAACTGGTTCCTGAATCTGGTGGATCGCAGTGCGCCTCCGGTGACTGTGGGCCAGCAGTACGCCGCCAAGACCCTGCAACTGTGCGCCCCCGGCGATCCGGTGTGTTTCCCGGGCGGCTTCGACAGGGCGGCCCACAGCTCGTACAAGAGCAACGGCATGGCCGACCAGGCAGCGGACTTCGCCGTGGCACATCTGGCCCCGTCCGCGTCATCAGCGGTCTGAACACCTGAATCACATCAGTGAAATTTTTTGTGATTTCGGTTTATCCCAATCGTTATGCGGCAAATCGTTATGCAGCGATCGAACCGGTCGCTGCATAACTCCAGCGATATTCACCACCTCTGAATAGGACAATCGCGATGAACACGGTCCTGTATTTCAGCCCCAATGGTGTCGCCTACGAGACACGTGCCTACACCAGGGCAGATATCTCCGAACTGGTAGCTGATCGCGGACTCGAGAGCTTGACGAGTGCTGATCGGCAATTCGACTTCTGGTTCGCCCCTACTGCTCGCCGCTGTCAGCAGCGAGTGAACCACAGTGCCACCGAAATGCTGCTGGCAACCACCCGATTCACTGCCAAGAATGTTCCCCTGTTGCGTGGGGCGGTGGTGATCGCCACCCACGACGCCGACGGCGAACTCGACGGTCTGAGCTGGCAGCAGCTCGACCTGCTGGCGAATCGGATGCACGCAGTGTCCAAGCGCGATCTGCGGGCCCTGACACGTCGCGTCGGTCAACAGACGTCGCGCAGGCGGCCGGCTCCGGTGGCGAGGTCGTCTGCCGTCGTCGCACCTGCGCCTCGCGTCAGCGCTCGAGTCCGCTGATTTCGCCTGCGGCGAACACCGTTCGACGCAGGCTGCGTACTGAGCAAGGATGGCTTCATGGGTGAGGTCATCGGCATACACCGCCACCGCGCAGCGGTGCGGGCACCCGAGCCGCTGTGGCGGGAACTCCTGGGCCGTCGACTCCGCGACATCCGGGAGCGCCGCGGCGACCGTCTGGTGGACGTCGCCGAACGCGCGGGAGTGTCACCGCAGTACCTGTCCGAGATCGAGCGCGGCCGCAAAGAACCCTCCAGCGAGATGATCGCCGCCATATGCGGAGCGTTGGACGTCAATCTGGTTCGTGTGCTGGGCAGCATCGCGGCCGACTTCACCCGAGTCGGCGGCACTGCCACCGGCCCCATGTTGATGGCCGCATAGGACCGTCCGAACTCTGCGGTCCGGTACCCGGCTCATCCATCGGCCCGATCTCTGTCCTGCAGCACAACGTCCGCCAGGCCATACGCCACCGCATCGTGTGCATCGAACACCCGGTCGCGGTCGGTGTCATGCCGCAGTTGCTCGACACCACGTCCGGTGTGCCGCGCCAGGATGGCCTCCAATTGACTGCGCACCCGCACCACCTCGTCCGCCTGCAGGATCAGATCCGGGATGGTGCCCCTGCCCTGCGCGGCGGGCTGATGCAGCACAATTCGACTGTGCGGCAACACCGCTCGACGTCCGGCCGCACCTGCTGCCAGCAGCACCGCACCCGCCGCGACGGCCTGGCCTATACACGTGGTGGCCACCGGCGCCTTGATGAAACGCATGGTGTCGTAAACCGCCAGCATCGCCGACAGATCACCACCTTCGGAATTGATGTAGAGGCTGATCTCCTGTTCGGGATTGTCGGCTTCCAGGTGCAAGAGTTGGGCGATCAACGCATTGGCGACCCCGGAATCTATACCGGTGCCCAGATAGACGATGCGCTCGGCCAGCAGGTGCGAGTACACATCCATGACCCGTTCGCCGGCAGGGCTGCGGGTGATCACGTTGGGGATGGTGTAGGTGCTCATGCGCTGATTCCGAACTGCGCCCTGTGGTTCGGCACGACCTGCTCGAAGCGGTCCACCACGGTGTCGACGAACCCGTACTCCCTGGCCTGCTCCGAGGTGAACCAACGGTCGTGCAGCGAATCGGTGAAGACACGGTCGATGTCTTGACCGGTGTCCTGCGCGATCAATCCGAGCACTGTGTCGCGGGTGTACCGCAGGTCGTCGGCCTGCACTTCCACCTCGACGGCGGAACCGGCGATACCGGACGAACCCTGGTGCATGAGAATTCTGGCGTGCCGCAGCGCGCCCCGCTTGCCTGGGGTTCCGGATGACAGCAGGAATTGTCCTGCGCTGCAGGCCAATCCGAGAGCAAGTGTGCTGACGTCGGACGGCACCAGCCGCATGACGTCGCGGATGGCCAGCATGGCCGGTACCGAACCTCCCGGCGAGTGAATCCACAAAGCGATGTCATCGTCGGAATCAGCGGCCAGTGAGAGCATCTGGGTCACCAGCACGGTGCCGTTGTCATCATCGAGTGGGCCGTCGAGCACCAGCACCCGCTTGCGGAACAGATCGTCGCGCAGTTGTGCAGTGAACAGTCGTGGTTTGTTGTCGGTCATGGCTTCGACCCTGCCTCAGCGGCGGACGGCCGGGCTGCTCACGCTGCTGTCAGCAGAACGAAGCGCCCTTCTACAGTTGTCCCCATGACCTCGACCTGGGCGCCGCTGCGATCGCCGGTGTATCGCATGCTGTGGATCGCACAGCTGGTGTCCAATCTCGGGACCTGGATGCAGACCGTCGGCGCACAGTGGATGCTCGTCGGCGACCCCCGCGCAGATGTCCTGGTTCCGCTGGTACAGACGGCCACGACGCTGCCGGTGATGCTGCTGGCGTTGCCGTCCGGCGTGTTGGCCGACCTCTTGGACCGCCGCCGGTTGTTGATCGCGACGATGGGGGCGATGGCCGCCGGTGTGGGTCTGTTGGCAGCGCTGACCGGTGCCGGTTTGACGACGCCCGCGGTACTGCTGACGTTGTTGTTCCTGATCGGCTGCGGGCAGGCCCTCGTCATGCCGGCGTGGCAGGCAATCCAGCCCGATCTCGTTCCAGCCCAGCAGATCCCGGCGGCAGCTGCACTGGGCAGCATGAGCATGAACCTGGCAAGGGCCATCGGACCCGCGATCGCCGGGGTGCTGGTGTCGCTGTCGGGGCCGACACTCGTGTTCGCCCTCAACGCTCTGTCTTTCGTGGGCACCGTCCTGGTCCTGATGTGGTGGCGTCAGCCCGCTGTCGAGCACAACTACCCCTCCGAGCGCGCCCTGGCAGCTCTGAGTGCCGGCGGGCGGTTCATCCGCAGCTCACCGATCGTGCGGCGGATCCTACTGCGTGCCGCCTTGTTCGTCGCACCGGCCAGCGCACTGTGGGGGTTGCTACCGGTGATCGCGGCCGACCAACTCGGGCTGTCGTCGTCGGGCTACGGTCTGCTACTCGGCGCGCTGGGGGCCGGAGCGGTCCTGGGTGCGTTCCTCTTGTCGCGGTTGCGGTCCCGATTCGGCCAGAACACGCTGTTGACCGTCGCGGCAGCCGGCTTCGCCGCCGCCACCGTGGTGCTGGCACTGGTGCCCAACTTCGCCATCGTGCTGGCGGTGTTGCTGGTCGGCGGCGCCTCGTGGCTGCTGTCACTGTCCACGCTCAACGCCTCGATGCAGCTGAGCCTGCCGTCCTGGGTGCGCGCCAGGGGATTGTCGGTTTACCAGTTGGTGTTCATGGGCGGCCAGGCGTTGGGTTCGCTGGCCTGGGGCCTGGTCGCCGGTGCCACGTCCACCGTCACCAGCCTGCTGATCAGTGCGGCCCTGCTGCTGGTGTGCGGGCTGTCCTCACTGTGGTGGCCGCTGCACGCCAAGACCGGCGACCTGGACCTCACCCCGTCGACGCACTGGCCTGAACCGAACCTGGTCTTCGACCCCGAACCACTCGACGGGCCGGTGCTGGTCATCACGTCCTACCGCATCGCGCCCGAAGACGAAGCCGGCTTCCTGGCCGCTATGGACATCCTCGGCAGGTCCCGCCAGCGCACCGGCGCCTCCCAGTGGCGGGTGTACCGCAGCGTCGAGCGGCAGTCCACCTTCGTGGAGACGTTCGTGGTGCGGTCATGGGGTGAGCACATGCACCAGCACTACACCCGACTCACCGGCCAGGATCGGTTGATCGAGGAGGCCGTCGAGCGGTACGTCGACGGGGTGCCGGAATCCGAGCACTATCTGGCGGTCCGCAAGCCGCGATGACCGCCGAGGGCCTGATGCCTCCTGTAGCCAGATTAGAAACGCTAACTCGGATGAAGAAACATTAGGTGTACTGAACACGTCCAGCCACCTAGCGTTGAGCCTCATGAGCACCACCACACTCGTCCTCGCCACCGGATTCCTGACCTCGCTGACACTGATCGCGGCCATCGGCGCGCAGAACGCGTTCGTGTTGCGTCAGGGCATCCGCGGGGAGCATGTGGTCGCTGTGGTGGCGCTGTGCACGCTCTCGGACATGGTGCTGATCACGGCGGGCATCGCCGGTTTCGGAGCTCTGGTGTCCGCGCACCCGAGTGTGGTCACCATCGCGACCCTCGGGGGTGCCGCCTTCTTGATCGGCTACGGACTCATGGCAGCACGACGGGCGTTGAATCCGGGAACGCTGACCCCGGCCGACTCCACTCCGGCCCGACTGGCCGGCGTGGTGGCGACGTGCCTGGCACTGACGTTTCTCAACCCGCATGTGTACCTCGACACCGTGATCCTGTTGGGCGCCTTGGCCAATGACCACGCCGACAACCGCTGGCTGTTCGGGGTGGGGGCGGTCACAGCAAGTGCGGTGTGGTTCACCATGTTGGGCTTCGGGGCACGGCGGCTGAAGAATCTGTTTGCGACACAGCTGACCTGGCGGGTCCTGGACGGCATCATCGCCGCCACCATGGTCTCGCTCGGCGTCGCGCTGGCCGTCGCCTGACCACGGCTACTGCCCGTCACTCACGGGCGGGAATTCGAACCTCGCCCCGCCCGAGAGTGACTGGCGGTCATTGTTCGGCGAGCGCGATGCAGTCCTGCCGGTTGACCGGCCTGGTGAAACCTGGCAGCCACAGCGGTGCAGTACGCCGATGCGTCCCGAACGGAAAAGCGTTTCACACCTTGGCCATCGCGGCCGCCGAGACCTCCGCACGGCCGCCCGGGCGCCCAACCCCCTCGATCTACCCCCAGACACTCATATGAGCAGATTCGCCCGATAGGTGGCCCATGCATCCGAAACGGGCACAATTAGGGCATGAACCCCTCCCTCGGGCTGCGCGAGCGAAAAAAGATCAAGACGCGGCGAGCAATTCGCCGCGAAGCGTTCCGGCTGATCGAGACACAGGGCTACGCCAACACCACGGTCGAGCAGATCGCCGACGCCGCCGACGTCTCCACCAGCACGTTCTTTCGGTACTTCCCCTCCAAGGAGTCGGTTCTGATCTCCGACGACCTGATCGAACCGATCATGGACGCGTTTGTCACCGCGCCCGCGGAACTGTCCCCCATTCCGGCTTACCAGCACGCCGTCCGGCAGACATTCGCCGAGATGTCCGACGACGACCGTGATGACGCCTTCCGCGGTCAGCGGCTGATGTACGCGATCCCGGAAGCCCGCGGATTGCTCTACGGCGAGTACATGCGTTGCATCGACCTGATCGCCGATGCCCTCGAACTCCGGCTGGCCAAACCCACAGGCGATTTCGAGCGCAGGGTGCTGGCCGGCGCCATCGTCGGGGTGCTGATGGCAGCCTCGGACGGAACGCCTGTCCCCGAAGAGCCGGTGGAACGGGGACTGGCATTCCTGACAACGGCACTGCCGCTGGACTAGTCCAGGTAGCTGCCTCCGGGGGTGTCCCGATTGGTGTTGAGCCCGCCGGGGCCCGGGTCCAACGCCGACAGGCCGCCCGAGCTGCACAACCAGTCGTCGTCGCACGGATACGGCACGACCGGCAGTGCCACCGAGGCACCAGTCTGGTTGGATCCCTCGTAGCACAACGAAACTCCGCTGGAGTTGACACAATCGGCTGCTGCGGGAGCGGCGGTGACGAGGCCCAAAGACATTGCGGGCAGCGTGAGCACAGCCGCAAGTGAGAGTTTCACGATCTGCACGGCACACTTCCTTTCCGCATGCGGCGGCACGTGGCCCGGTCTGCGGTGCCACCGTGCCGACGGCACGCTATTCGGCGGGCAGAACCGGTCCGCCGCAGCGATTACGGAAGTCGACCATCGGCTGGCGGATACCCTGGAGCTCCGCCCTGACTTGCGGGTGGGCGTCGGCGTACTCCAGCACCTTGGCCCGGATCTCTTCCCTTGGTAGGCCTTTGAGGCTGGTGAAGAAGAAGTTGACGTCCGGATGAGTGAACAGATAGGCCGACGTGGCCGCCGAGACACCGGTGGAAACACCGGCAAGATCTGCCGCCGTGCAGTTGGGCGGCGGCGGTGGTGGCAGCGGTTCCGCATCGGCGATCGCCGCCCCCGCACCGACCACCAATCCACCGGCACCGATGGTGATCGCGAGAGCTCGACGCCCACTTGTCCAGAGCGACATGGTCATTCCTTTCGGTTATGAAGGTTTCAGTTGAGTTGTTCGGTTTTGTCATCGCCGACCACCGCCCCGCGGACGGTTGGGCCGGTCCGGACGATCTGGGCGGATTGGGGGCGGATTGAGATCGGCATCGAGATCGAACGCGACCCCCCAGCCATAGTCGTCGTCACACAGGTAGTCGTATTCGCACGGGTAAGGCACGTACGGCCCCGAACCCGAAGGTCCGTCGCCGGTGTCCGAGCCGCGAACGTCGCCCTGTGAGCAGAGGGTCACACCTGCCGAGCTGGTGCAGTCCGCGGCGGCTGTCGCTGCCAGGACGGTGCCTATGGGCAGTGGCGAGATCGCGACCAAAGTCATCAGAGTGGCTAATGGGGCATACATAACCCACGTCCTCTCCGCATGCACCATTCCGGGCGACCTGTCGACCGGTCCCCCGACCTGTTGCGTGCCGTTCAACGCTCGACGGGAATTGGCCCCGTCGTCGCCAGAATAAGTCCGCAGGTCATCCACGGTGCGAAAACGACGAGATTCATTTTCTGGGACTAATGCTCAGTTATAACGATGCATTCGTTTCGGGACAATGGATTGCCTACCCTCAATTACAGGGCTGCCATTCAAATCAGATCGACCGAATTACCGCCATATTCAACGGCAAAACAATTCTCACCGGGTGTAGCGTCCAGACGAACTCCACAGACGGGACAGATCCCATGCCCACACCCGAATGGTCGCGGCCCGCCGCGACGGCCCTGCCACCCGAAGGCTACTTCGAATTCAATCGCGGCAGGTACGGCCCGGTGTATCCACGTACGCCAGCCTGTCACGGCTTCTCGATCATCGCGAAGGTCAAAGAGGGTCGCGAGGGTGCCGTACGCGCCTACGGCAAACAGATCGAAGAAGCCATCGCAAACACTCCGGACGTCCTTGCGCCCTTGCGTCTGCATTATCTGCGGTGGGTCCTGTTCGACGTCGGGTCCGGGCTACATTTCCAGTACCAGGGCATTTTCGACACCGACTTCGACAAATACACCGAAGACGCCGTGACGTTGTTCAGCCAAACGGGGATAACCACCGTATTCACCAATCTGGAAGGATTCCCGGACGACTGGAAGGAGAACCCGGACGCCTTCATCCAGTTCGTCCGGTCACACCAGTACCCCAGCTTTCTCGAGTACGGCGAATACCCGTATGTGACTGCCGAGGAGATCAAGAAGGCCCTGCGCTTGAAAAACGCCTTCTCGGCGATGCTGGATCAGATGCAGTAGGCGGCGCGGTGCTCGAACTCGACGATATCCAGCACATCCTGTTGACGCGCACGCCGGCAATGACCGGCCGCTACGAGTTTCTGTCCTTCGAGACACCGGCGGCCGGCCGAAAATGGCTGTCCGAGATGCTGACCACGACACAATCCGCGGCCGACGCCGTCGACACCCTGGATTCCGCATCGCGGTGGGTGACAGTGGCGCTCACCTGGACTGGACTGCGGGCACTGGGCGTGCCCGAGCAAGCGTTGTCCACCTTCCCCAGAGAATTCCAGGAGGGAATGGCAGCTCGAGCCCAGATCCTCGGCGACACCGGCCCGAACGCGCCGCAGCACTGGAGCGGCGGCCTGGCCTCCAGCGAGCTGCACGCCATAGCGATCCTGTTCGCGCGCAACGAATCCGAGAGGATCCGGTGTGTCGATGAACACGACCGTCTGTTGGCGCGTGTGCCAGGGGCACGCAGACTGTCGCACCTGGATCTCAACGCCACCCCACCGTTCGACCACGCGCATGACCACTTCGGCTTCCGGGATCGGTTGTCACAGCCCGTGCTGAAAGGCAGCGGTGAGGAGCCGACGCCGGGGTCGGGCGACCCGCTCGAACCCGGTGAATTCATCCTGGGCTACCGGGATGAGAACGGACCTCCGGTCAATCTGCCTCAGCCCGAGACCCTCTCACGAAACGGCAGTTTCATGGCTTACCGTCGCTTACGCGAGCATGTCGGCCTGTTTCGCGATTACCTGCGCTCACACGCAGAAGGCGCGGAGGGCGAGGAGCTGCTGGCCGCCAAGTTCATGGGCCGCTGGCGCAGCGGCGCCCCCTTGGTGCTTGCGCCGGAGCGCGACGACCCCGAGCTCGGTGGAGATCCACAGCGCAACAACGACTTCAACTACAAGGCGATGGACCCGTTGGGTTACGCCTGTCCACTGGGTGCCCACGCGCGTCGCCTCAACCCCCGGGACACGGCCGTCAACATGAACCGACGCCGGATGATCCGCCGCGGGGCGACCTACGGTCCCGCGCTGGCGCCGAACGCACCCGAGGACGGCGCCGACCGCGGTATCGCGGCATTCATCATCTGCGCCAGCCTGGTGCGACAGTTCGAGTTCGCCCAGAACGTCTGGATCAACGACACGTCGTTCCACGAACTGGGCAACGAGCACGACCCGATCTGTGGAACCCAGGACGGCACCCTGGACTTCACCGTGCCGAAGCGCCCGATCCGGAAGATACACAGAGGGATACCCGCCTTCACCACCGTCACCGGAGGGGCGTACTTCTTCCTGCCGGGACTGCGCGGCCTGCAATACCTGGCCGGCCTGACATGAGCGCGGCGCGCACCTACAACCAGAACCACATCGTCCGTCGCCGCGACGGGCACAGGCGGGTGAGCATCTACTGGACGTGGAGTTATCCCTGGGAGGCTCAACGGGATCCGGCCATGCTGGACAATCGGTTCTCCACCATCACCGAAGTGCGCAACGCGGTGTGGCCGGCCTACGAAACCCCGGAGTTCAGCGCCTCGAACTTCCTACAGGGTGTCGCAGGGACGCTGGAGTTGTTCCACCGTTCGACACTGAGCTTCCAAGCCCTGTCCGCTGAGGTCACCGGACACGCAGTCGCGGTGTTCCAACGCACCGACCAGGCCGGCTATCCGCTGCCCATCGACGAACGGATACTCGAGGACACCGACACCCTGATGGTCTTCGGACTCGACCACCTGCTGTCCGAACAGACCGCCGACGACGCCGAGGCCGACGCCATCCGGGCCTGGCTACGCCGGGACGGTACCTGCCTGGTGCTGGCGCCGCACCACGACGTCGGCTTCACCGACGACCTGGCGCAGCGGCAGGTCGAGTACCGCCACCATGGCGATCGCCTGGTCCCACGGCAGCAGCGCTTCGGCCTGTACACCCGCTCGCTCATGCACCAGCTGGACGTCCCGGTACACAACACGTGGGGACTGTGTCCCGCGGTGGTGGACGGCACCCGGGACCCGGTTCCGCTGACCCGGTTTCCGGACCTCGACGGCATCGGACTCCTTGCCGGGGTCAGCACGTTGAGCCTGCACCAACACCTTCCGCACTACGAACTCGCGAACGAGAGCGGCGTGAGAGTGCTCGGCACCCAGCGCATCGACCCCCGACGGCCTCATCCCTTCACCGATGCGGGCAACACCGAATTCAACGCCGTGCTCTGGCTGCCGCCCCACGGTGACCGCGCCGGTGACATCGTCCTGATCGACTCCACACACTTCACCACCCTGTTCGGCGGCACCGACAGCCTCACCACCTTGTGGCGCAACCTCGTCACAATGGGATGATGACTCACTCCAAAGCGGTCTTCATCACCGGCGCCGCCGCCGGGATCGGCCGGGCCACCGCACTGGCCTTCGCCCGCCGCGGTTACACCGTCGGTGCCTACGACGTCGACTCCGGCGGCTTGGAATCCCTGGCCGCCGAGATCGCCGCCTTGCACGGCACTGCGTTGACCGGGCACCTCGACGTCACTGATGCCGATGAGATGACGCTGCGGACAAGAGAATTCGCCGGAGCAGCGGGCGGCAGGCTGGATGTGTTGATCAACAATGCGGGCATCCTGTTGGCGGGCCAGTTCGAGAAGCTGGATCTGTCCGCACAACACCGCGAGATCGACATCAATACCAAAGGCGTGGTGAACGGCCTGTATGCGGCGTTTCCGTATCTGCGGTCCACCCCTGGTGCCGTGGTGGTGAACCTGGCGTCGGCATCGGCGATCTACGGGCAAGCCGAACTCGCCACCTACAGCGCCACCAAGTTCTTCGTCCGCGGTCTCACCGAAGCGCTCGACATCGAGTGGAGCGGGCACGACATCCGCGTCATCGCCATGTGGCCGCTGTACGTGCAGACGGCGATGACCTCCAACATCAGCACCGGCACCACCCAGTCGCTCGGCATCAACCTCACCGCCCAGGACGTCGCCGACGCCATCGTGGCTGCGGTGTCCGGGAGCCGGTTACGAAAAGCGATGCACCAGGTGCACTACCCCGTGGGCGGGCGCTCCAAGGCGATGACGCTCGGCTCCCGGTTCTCCCCGGCCTGGCTGACCCGCGCCATCAACAAACGCCTGGCCAAGCACTGACGTTGGGTTGGCCGCGGCGGCGCGATCCACCAAGTTCCCGGTTTCGAGGTGAGCTGACCGATACCCTCTGCGGGTGCGATGCACTCGCAGAACGTTCCTGGGCGCCGCAGGTGTGCTGCTGGTCGCCGGATGTACATCGACGAAGACCACGGTCGAAGCGAACACCGCCACAGTCACCCACGCCTTCGGCGAGACGACAGTGCCCGCACCTCCGCAACGGGTGGCCAGCCTGGGCTTCACTGAGCAGGACAGCCTGCTGGCCCTCGGGGTGGTGCCGATCGCGACGACGGAGTGGTTCGGCGGCGAACCGTTTGCCGTCTGGCCGTGGGCCCGCGCCGCGCTGGGCGCGGCACAACCACGCGTGCTGAGCCTGGCCAACGGCATCCAGGTCGGTGAGATCGCCGCCATGCAACCGGACCTGATCGTGGCCACCAACGCCGGCGTGGACGCCGATACCTATGCGGCGCTGTCGGCGATCGCCCCGACGATTCCCCAGTCGGGCCGCGACGCCTTCTTCGAACCGTGGAAGACCCAGGCCGTCAGCATCGCCACGGCCGTCTTCCAGCGCGAGGCCATGGAAGCGCTGATCCAGGGGGTCGATGAACAGGTGGTGGCGGCAGGGACGGCACACCCACAGTTCAAGGACAAGACCGTGGCGCTGTTGGCGGGGACTGCATGGAACGGCGCCATCACGGTCACCGCGCCCGGCTGGCGTACCGACTTCCTGACCCAGATGGGCTTCGTCGTCGCCGACCTCGATCCCCTCCCGTTGGATCAGCTGCGCCCTGCTCTGGCCGACATCGACGTGCTGATCTGGGCAACCGAAAGCGAAGCTGAGCAGGCCGCTCTGCTGGCTCATCCCGATATCGCCGGTTTCGGCAGGCGCAATGTGTTCACCACCAAGGAACTCGCCGGAGCCATCGCATTCTCCTCCCCGCTGTCGCTGCCGGTGGTGGCCGACCAACTGCCGCCCCTGCTGGTCGGAGCTCTGGGCGGCTGAGACTGCCAGCGACATCTGTTTGGATATCCGGGTGAACAGCAACAAACAGATGAGCATCGAACACTCTGGGCAGCCCACCGGGTACGCAACGGTGGGCGCTTCGTACTACCCCATCCTCGTGGCGGTGTTCACCGCCCTCGTCCTGATCTCCAACATCACCGCCACCAAAGGGGTGGCCTTCGGCCCGTTGCTGACCGACGGCGGATTCCTGGTGTTCCCCCTCACCTACGTCATCGGCGACGTGCTATCCGAGGTCTACGGACTCAAAGCCGCGCGACGCGCGATCATCGTCGGCTTCCTCATGCAGGCGCTACTGGTCGCCGCGCTCTGGAGCACCGTCCGACTGCCCGCCGCCGAGGGATACGAGAACCAGGCGGTCCTGGAGACCATGGTGGGATCCATCACTGGTCTCGCGGTCGCCGGGCTCGCCGGATTCCTGGTCGGCCAGTTGGTCAACGCCTATCTCGTGGTACGAATCAAGCAGCGCACCAAGGAGTCTCACCTGTGGGCGCGCCTGCTGGGCTCTACCGTCGTCGGCCAGTTCGCCGACACTCTGGTCTTCTGCGCCGTGGCCGCGCCGATCATCGGATTCGGTGACATGTCGTCGTTCGCCGTGTACGCCGCGCTGGGCTGGATCTACAAGTGCGCCGTCGAGGCCGCGCTGCTGCCCGTCACCTACCGGGTGATCGCGTTCGTCAAAGATCGTGAGCCCAGCTATCAACCTCTGCGGTGAGCCTGAGCGGTGGTTAAGGCATCTCTGGCGAGTCTCTGAAGTGCCTAGCAGCCGTCCTTACCCGCGAGTAACTTCGTGGCATGAGCGCGATCGTGGATACCCGAATGGCCGTTCGTGACTACGGCGACCAGGCGCTGCTGCTCGAATGTGCAGACACCGACGAGGTGCTGGCCTGGACCGACGTCCTGACCAAGGCAGCTCTGCCCGGTGTCCTGGACATCGTGCCCGCGGCCCGCACCGTGTTGATCAAGCTGGACAGACCGGCCTTCCAGGCGCCCACCCGGCAACGGCTGGCCGCCCTGTCCATCGAGGAGGCCGCGGCGACGACGGCTGCCGACGCACAGGCCGACGTCATCATCGACGTCACTTACGACGGTGCCGACCTCGAGGAGGTGGCCCGCCTCACCGGCCTCGACACCGCGGCCGTCGTCGCCGCACACACCGGCACCTTGTGGCGCGTCGGATTCGGCGGCTTCGCACCGGGTTTCGCCTACCTCATCGGTGGCGATCCCCGGCTCGAAGTACCACGGCGGTCCGAGCCGCGCACCAAGGTGCCCGCGGGCGCAGTGGGCCTGGCCGGCCCGTTCAGTGGCGTCTACCCGCGGGAATCTCCCGGCGGGTGGCAATTGATCGGGCATACCGACGCGGTGCTGTGGGACATCGACCGCCCGAACCCCGCCCTACTGACGCCGGGCATGTGGGTGCAGTTCAAGGCCGTCTCATGAGCACTTTCCAGCGAGAAGCGAGTGCACGAGGGACGAACACCGGACGCGCACCGACGTTGGAGGTACTCCGCACCGGGCCGCTGGCGTTGATCCAGGACCTGGGCCGCGCCGGGCTGTCGCACATGGGCGTGGGGCGCTCCGGTGCGGCGGACCGGCGTGCCCATCGGCTGGCCAACCGACTTGTGGCCAACCCCGATGACTGGGCCACCGTCGAGATCACCTTCGGCGGGTTCGCCGCCCGGGTGTCCGGCGGCGACCTCGACATCGCCGTCACCGGCGCCGACACCGACCCGTCGGTCAATGGAGTTCCTTTCGGCACCAACAGCATTCAGCATGTCCGCGACGGTCAGCTGATCGAACTGGGAGTTCCCGCCACCGGAATGCGCAGCTATCTCGCCGTCCGCGGTGGTATCGCCGTCGATCCTGTCCTGGGGTCGCGCAGCTACGACGTGATGTCGGCGATCGGACCGTTGCCTCTGCAAGCCGGCGCCACCCTGCCGGTGGGCAGACACAGCGACGACTACCCCGAACTCGATCAGGCTCCCGTCGCACCCATCGAAGGCCGGATGCTCGATCTGCGGGTGGCTCCCGGCCCCCGCGACGACTGGTTCGCCGACCCCGATGCCCTGGTGCACACAGTGTGGGTGGCGTCCGAGCGCAGTGACCGGGTGGGCATGCGCCTGTCCGGCACCCCGATGCAGCACCGCTGGCCGGACCGACAGCTGCCGTCGGAAGGAGCCACCCGCGGCGCCATCCAGGTGCCGCCCAACGGCCAGCCCGTCATCCTGGGCCCCGACCACCCGGTTACCGGCGGCTATCCCGTCGCCGGGGTGATCATCGACGCCGACATCGACAAGGTGGCACAGATCCGCCCCGGGCAGCCGGTGCGGCTGCACTGGTCACGACCACGAACGGCTGCTTAGAAACCAGATTCCTGGTAGACCTGCGGGTGTGCACACCCAGGTCCTCACCGCCCGCCTGGTCCATACCTCGGATCTCGGTGCCGAGACCCACGAGAACGCGCGAACGATGGTCCTCGAGGCGTTTGCCGGCGAGTTCAGCGAGGCCGACTGGGAACACGCACTGGGCGGCATGCATGCACTGATCTGCCATCGCGGCGCCCTGTTGGCCCATGCTGCGGTGGTACAGCGCCACCTTCTCTATCAGAACAAGGCTCTGCGCTGTGGGTACGTCGAAGCGCTTGCGGTGCGCGAGGACCACAGGGGCCAGGGTTTGGCGACCGCCCTGATGGACGCCGCCGAGCAGGTGATCCGCGGGGCACATCAGATCGGTGCACTGTCCGCCTCCGAACTGGGCCGACCCGTGTACGAACAGCGTGGTTGGTTGCCGTGGCGCGGCGCCACCTCCGTGCTGGCTCCCGACGGCCTGACCCGCACCCCCGACGATGACGGCGCGGTGTTCGTGTTTCCGGTGTCGGTCGACGTCGACACCTCCGCTGAGCTGACGTGTGACTGGCGGGACGGGGACGTCTGGTAGACCTCACAGGCGGTTCCGCCGCCGGGTGAGGGCAATTTCACGACCGGGTCACCGGCGGGCGACTTCGGGAAATACAACACCCCTACGGTGAGTAGATGAATCCTGACAGCCCCCAGGAACAGACCCGCCATCTGATGCGACACGCGTGCGCAATACGCGGATAATCTCGTGGAAACAATCACTGAATACACAGGTCAAATGAGTGAGGTGGACTGGGCCCCGCTCACCGGATATCGCGTTGCCGTGACATCGGCCCGCCGTTCCGAGGAGCTGAGCGCATTGCTGCGGCGCCGGGGTGCCACAGTGACCAGTGCCGCCGCCATCGCGATGGTGCCGCTGCCCGACGATGTCGAACTGCACCAGTACACCGAGGAACTCATCGAGACGCCGCCGGACATCGTGGTGGCCACCACCGGAATCGGTTTCCGCGGGTGGGTGGCCGCCGCCGACGGCTGGGGCCTGGCGGCCGAGTTGATCGCCGCACTGTCGCAGGCTCGCGTGGTGTCCCGGGGCCCGAAGGCCACCGGCGCGCTGCGCGCGGCATCACTGCCCGAGGAGTGGTCGCCGGAATCCGAGTCCTCCCGCGAGGTACTGCGCTACCTGCTGGAGAAGGGCGTCGGCGGCCAGCGCATCGCGGTGCAGCTGCACGGAGCCACCGACGAGTGGGATCCGTTCCCCGAGTTCCTCGACGAGCTGCGTAACGCCGGCGCTCATGTGGTGCCCATCCGGGTGTACCGCTGGACGCCGGCGCCCACCGGAGGCGCGTTCGACCAGTTGGTGACGGGCATCGCCGAGCAACAGTTCGACGCCGTGAGCTTCACCTCGGCTCCTGCGGTGGCCGCGACGTTGATGAGGGCCAGGGAGATGGGCATCGAGGACGCCGTGATCATGGCCCTGCGTACCAACGTGCACGCGATGTGTGTCGGTCCGGTGACGGCTCGCCCGCTGGTGCGGCTGGGCGTGCCGACATCAGCCCCGGAGCGAATGCGGTTGGGCGCCTTGGCCCGTCACATCACCGACGAGCTGCCCGTGCTGCAGTCGCGGGTGCTGACCGCCGCCGGTCACCTGGTGGAGATCCGCGGGACCTGCGTGCTGGTGGACGGCGTGGTGAAGTCACTGTCACCCGCCGCGATGGTCACCATGCGGGCACTGGCACTGCGGCCGGGCACCGTAGTCTCCCGCCACGACCTGCTGGCCGCACTGCCGGGAGCGGGCACCGACACCCACGCCGTCGAAACGGCCGTGCTGCGGCTGCGAACGGCACTGGGCGACAAGAACATCGTCGCCACCGTCGTCAAACGCGGTTACCGGCTGGCGGTTGACCAGCTGTGAACCCGATACTGGTGGCACACGGCACCCGGAAAGCGGCGGGCGTGGACATGATCGGCGAACTGGCCGACCGGGTCTCCTCCCAGCTGGGGCAGCGAGTTCGGGTGGCCTTTGTCGACGTACTGGGCCCCACGCCCGCCGAGGTGCTGCGCACCGTCGACGGCCCGGCAATCCTGGTTCCGGCGTTCCTGTCTGCGGGCTATCACGTCCGCCGCGACATTCCTGAGCATGTCGAGGCCAGCGGTCATTCCGACGTGAGGGTGACAAAGGCGCTGGGGCCGTGCCCCCAGATGGTGCGAGTGGTGACCGATCGCCTGGTCGAATCAGGCTGGCGCCATGGAGATTCGGTGATCATGGCCGCTGCGGGCACATCCGATCCGCATGCCCAGCACGACCTTCGAGTGACGGCGACACTGCTGTCGGCCGCCCTCGGTAGCCGGGTGGAACTGGCTTACGCGGCCACCGGGGAACCCCGCGTGGCGGATGCGGTGGCCACATTGCGTGAGCGTGGTGCGCGGCGGGTGGTGGTGGCCTCCTACCTGTTGGCCGACGGCCTGTTCCAGGATCGGCTGCGAGACTCCGGTGCCGATGTGGTCAGCGAGCCATTGGGCCTGCATCTGGGCACGGTGCGCTTGATCGCCAATCGCTTTCGGCGGGCCCAGGTTTCCGGTGATGTGTGGAGCCTCAGCGGCGCCCACCACCGCTGAGACTCCACACATCACACGTCAGCGACCGACGTGCACGGTGCCGTCGTCGTCGACCCGCGCCGCATAAACCGGCACCGACACCGACGGGTCGTCGAGACAGGTGCCGTCTTCGAAGGCGAAGGCCTGCTTCTTGATCGGCGACTGCACACAGGCGCGTCCGCCGCGGTCTCCGACGATACCGCGGGACAACACCGCCGCCCCCGAAAACGGATCGATGTTGCCCACCGCGACCACACTGCCGTCATCGAGCCGGAACAGCGCGGCCTGCGAGCCGTCGTCGAGCAGCACGCCCACCCCGCGGCCGGGGATCAGAAAATCGTAGGCGCAGGCCGCGGTCCAGATCTGAACGTCGTTCTTGATGTCACCGAGTAGTGTCATGAGCTCTTCTCCTTGGCGGGCATGGCCGGCATACCAACCGGAACCATTCGACCGGAACGCTTTTCGAACGTCACCGTGGGGTCAGGGGCACCTGGGGCGTTGACGAACGAGACAAACCGGGACAGCTTGTCGGGGTCCTCCAACACGCCTTTCCACTCACAGGCATAACCCTCGACGTGCCGCGCCATCGCGGCCTCGAATTCGGCGGCCAAGCCCAGGGAGTCATTGCACACAACGTCTTTGAGATGCTCCAGGCCACCGTCCAACGACTCGACCCAGGGCGCGGTGCGCTGCAATCGGTCAGCGGTGCGGATGTAGAACATCAGGAACCGGTCGATATAGCGGACCAGGGTTTCGGCATCCAGGTCACCGGCCAGCAGCTCGGCGTGGCGCGGTGTCATCCCACCGTTGCCGCCGACGTAGAGATTCCAGCCGTTCTCGGTGGCGATCACGCCGACGTCCTTGCCGCGCGCCTCTGCGCACTCACGAGCGCAGCCCGACACGCCCATCTTGATCTTGTGCGGGGCCCGCAGGCCGCGATAGCGCAGCTCCAGATCGATGGCCATCTGCACCGAATCCTGTTGCCCGTAGCGGCACCAGTCGCTGCCGACACAGCTCTTCACCGTGCGCAGCGACTTGCCGTAGGCATGTCCGGACTCCATTCCCCCCTCGACGAGGCGAGCCCAGATCTGCGGCAGTTGATCGACCCGCGCGCCGAACATGTCGATGCGCTGACCACCGGTGATCTTGGTGTACAGCCCGAAATCCTTGGCGATCTGGCCTATCAGGATCAGATGCTCAGGTGTGATGTCACCGCCGGGCACCCGTGGCACCACCGAGTAACTGCCGTTTCGTTGGATGTTGGCCAGGAAGTGGTCATTGGAATCTTGCAGCGAAGCCTGCTCGCCGGAGAGGATGTGATCGGAGCTGGTGGATGCCAGAATGGACGCGACCACGGGTTTGCAGATGTCACAACCGCTTCCACGGCCGTGGCGTTCCAGCAGCCCGGAGAAGGTACGCACCTCGGTCGCGGTGATGATCTCGTACATCTCGGCGCGCGAGTGCGGGAAGTGCTCACACAATGCCTTGGACTGGATGACGCCTTCGGCCTCGAGGAGCTGCTTGAGCAGCGGCACACACGATCCGCACGACGTGCCCGCGGCGGTGCACTTCTTCAGCGCGGGCACATCGGCGCAGCCGTCGGCGATCGCGCACTTCAGATCATGCTTGGTGACGTTGTTGCATGAGCATACCTGCGCGCTGTCAGGCAGGGCTCCCACACCGAGAGCTGGTGTGCCACTGGCGGACTGAGGTGCTATGAGGGACATCGGATCACCTGGCAGCTGCCCCCCGACCATGGGTCGCAGCACACCATAGGCGGACGCATCGCCGACAAGAACACCGCCGAGCAGTGTCGTGGCGTCGTCGGAGAGCACCAGTTTGGCGTAGGTGTGATTCACCGCGTCGTTGACCACCACCTCCAGGCAGTTCGGAGTGGCACCCATGGCATCGCCGAAGCTGGCCACGTCGACGCCGAGGAGCTTGAGCTTGGTCGACATGTCGGCCCCGGGGAACTCGGCTCCGCCGCCGAGCAGCCGGTCGGCCACCACCTCGGCACCGGCATAACCCGGGGCCACCAGGCCATAACACCGGCCTTCGATGGCCGCCACCTCGCCGACCGCAAATATGTTGGGATCCCTTGTAGTGCAGGACAAGTCGGTGATGACGCCACCGCGATCGGCGACTTCCAGATCTGCTGCTCGGGCCAGCTCGTCACGCGGTCGCACTCCGGCGGCGAAGATCACCAGTCCGGCATCGATCAGGGTGCCGTCAGACAGGGAAACAGCCAGCGTCTCGTGATCGGTGCGCTCGATGGAGTCGGTGCCGACGTCGACGTGCACCGAGATGCCCAGGCCGGAGATCATCCGACTGAGCAGAGCCCCGCCCGCCGGGTCGAGCTGTTGGGCCATCAGGCGGGGTGCGCGCTCCACCACGTGGGCATCGATACCGAAGCTGCGCAACGCATTCGCCGCCTCCAGACCGAGCAGCCCGCCGCCGATCACCACACCGGCGCTGGTGTGCCCGGCCTGCAGCGCAGCCTGCACGTCGGACCTGATGGCATCCAGGTCGTCGAGCGTGCGGTAGACGTGACACCCGGGCAGATCGTGGCCGGGAACCGGGGGCACCCATGCATAGGAGCCCGTCGCCAGCACCAGGGCGTCGTAGCCGAACCGCTCTCCCTCAGCGGTCACGGCTACTTTGTCCTGCCGGTCGATCTCGACGACGGTGGCACCGAGGCGCAGCTGCACGGCGGCGTCGCCGTCGTAGCTGCTACCCGGCAGTGCCAGCCGGGCACGGTCCCAGTGCTCGGTGTAGGCCGTCAGCCCCACCCTGTCATAGGCCGCGTCGGCTTCCTCCGACAGCACGGTGATTCGCCACTGCCCCGACTCGTCGCGTGCGCGCACCGCCTCCACCAGACGGTGTGCCACCATGCCGTGGCCCACAACCACGAGTTCCCGCTTGGACTGCATGGCGTCAGGCTAGAAAGGCCATATTGCCGCGATGTCGCTGTGTGTGAACCGGCAATCACACTGTGCTCACTTTGGCCGAGGCGCCCGTGTGAGACGGTTCGCTGACGGCGAACGCCCAGCTGGAACTTGAGCGTGGTACGCTCACGTTTCACTCATCGAGAGGCCGGAACGCGCCGGCCGGAACATAGATGAGGAGTGCGTCATGAGTCAGGTAACGCTCTGGTCCCGTCCCGCATGGAACGCTGACCGGTGGGTGCGCGAGTTCTTCGGCCCGGCAACCAGCCAGGAGTGGTTCGCGCCGGCACCCGGCGGGTTCAGCCCGGCGGCCGAGGTGGTCAAGGACGGCGATGACGCCGTGGTCCGCCTCGAGATCCCCGGCGTCGACGCCGACAAGGACGTCACCGTGGAGCTGGAGAACGGCCGTCTCGTCATTCACGGGGAGCGTCGCGACGAGCGCGCCGAGCAGAGTGCCGAGCGCACGGTGCGCGAGGTTCGCTACGGCAGCTTCCGCCGCTCCTTCGCCCTCCCGGAGCACATCACCGGTGAGGACGTCACCGCGTCCTATGACGCCGGGGTGCTGAACATCCGGGTGGCCGGCGCGCACCGCAAGCCCGAGGTTCCGGGCGCCCGGCGCATCGCCATCGAAAGCAAGTAGCGAGACAAACCGTCAGGGTCGCAGATCAGCACCGATCTGCGACCCTGACTGCTCTCAGCTCCAGCGCCCGAGAATTTCCTTGGCCCGGGCGGCCAACGCCATCTGGAAGAACGGACCGAAGCTGATCCGACCCACCCCCAGCGACCCGAACGACGCCGGATCGTCCTGATCCGGCAGTGCAATGGCGTTCACCGGCAGCGGCAGCTCGGAGGTGAGACGACGCTGCACCTCATCGGTGTGGCGACCCACCGGGTACAGACTGTCGGCGCCGGCCTCGGCGGCGTCCTTCATCCGCGCAATCGCGGTGTCCACGCGGTCGGCCTCGTCACCGTGCTGGTTGAGGATGTAATCGGTACGGGCGTTGACCACCACGTGCACGCCGGCGCCGTCGGCAGCAGCGCGCAGGCCACCCACCAGAGCGGCATGCTCGCTCGACGAGCGCAACCGCCCGCCTTCACCGTGCACTGTGTCCTCGATGTTGAGCCCCACCGCACCCACCCGCAGCAGGCCCGACACCAACTCTTCGGCGGGCAGCCCGTAACCCGACTCGATGTCCACCGAGATCGGCACATCGACCTTGGCGGTGATCTGCGCGACCCGCGTCAGCAGGTCCTCGAACGCCATGCCCTCGTTGTCGGGCTTACCGATCGAATCGGCCACCGGGTGGCTGCCCACGGTGAGTGCCACGAATCCGGCGTCCACCGCCAGCGCCGCCGACCACGCGTCCCACACGGTCGGCAACACCACGGGATTTCCAGGCTGATGCAATGCAAGCAGCGCGTCGGCCTTCGCCGCCAGAGCCGCAGTGGAGATGTCGCTCAAGGGAACCCTCCTCGGGTGTCATAGGTGTCGCTCCTAGCCAATCGCAGCCGCATCGATGGCATTCCGATACGTGACGCGGGTCACGTTCTGTTTGTGAAGTGGCTAGCATTGGGTGTCGTAATGTGATTCACGACACCCTTCAGCCCAAGGAGGTCACTTGTCCACCACCACCGAACTCACCGAACTGCACGAACTGATCAGCGGACTCCGGCGATGTGTCACCTCGCTGCGATCGAGGTATGGCGACAGCCCGGCAATGAGGCGCATCGTCTTGGACGCCGAGCGCATCCTCAACGACGTCGAGATGCTCGATCTCGACGCTCATGACCTCGATCTGACCCGCTGCGTGGTCCAGCATTCGGCCGAGAAGATCGGCATCCCGGACACCCAGTACGACAGCGACTTCTGGCGCGACGTCGACGACGAAGGCGTGGGCGGCCACAACCGAACACGATGAGTGCTCAGCTCATCGCGCGTCCCTTCACAGATGCAGGAGCCATGAGATGAGCGCGCCCACGTCAGACCGCCGTGCCACCGGAGTCTTCTCACCCGGGCGCGCTCAGATCTCACAGCGCACACTGCGCACCGACAACTGGCTCAAATCGCCGATCGTCACCGACCTCGGCTTCGCCGCCTTCATCATCTACGCGACGGTGCGGGCCTTCATGCAGACCTGGTATTACGTGCCGGAGTACGGCTACCTGACACCGTTCTACTCCCCCTGCATCAGCGTCGGATGTGTTCCGGAAGCAAGCCATTTCGGGCAGTTCCTCCCCGACTGGCCGATACTGCCCTACGCGGCGCTGTCCCTGCCGTTTCTGCTGCTGTTCCGGTTGACCTGCTACTACTACCGAGGCGCCTACTACCGTTCGGTGTGGCAGGCCCCCACGGCCTGCGCGGTGGCCGAACCCCACGCGAAGTACACCGGCGAGACGCGACTGCCGCTGATCATCCAGAACACCCACCGGTACTTCTTCTACATCGCGGCGATCATCTCCGTGATCAACACCTATGACGCCGTCATCGCCTTCCACAAGCCCGACGGCGGATTCGGATTCGGGCTCGGCAACGTCATCCTCCTGGTCAACGTGATACTGCTGTGGACCTACACCATCAGTTGTCATTCTTGTCGGCACGTCGCAGGCGGCCGGCTCAAGCACTTCTCCAAACACCCTGTGCGGTACTGGCTCTGGACCCAGATCAGCAAGTTGAACACCAGGCACAAGCTCTATGCCTGGGTGACGCTGGGCACCCTGATGTTCACCGACTTCTACGTCATGGCACTGGCCGCCGGCTGGTTCTCCGACCTGAGATTCGTTGGCTGACAACTCAATAGAGGAGTGAGGATCTTCGATGAGTGACCTGGAACGACACGTTTACGACGTGGTCGTGATCGGCGCCGGCGGGGCGGGTTTGCGAGCGGTTATCGAGGCCAGGGAACGAGGCCTGCGGGTGGCCGTGGTGACCAAGTCGTTGTTCGGCAAGGCCCACACCGTGATGGCCGAGGGTGGCTGCGCCGCGGCGATGCGCAACGTCAACACCAAGGACAGCTGGCAAGTGCACTTCGGTGACACCATGCGCGGCGGCAAGTTCCTCAACAACTGGCGGATGGCCGAGCTGCACGCCCAGGAGGCCCCGGACCGGGTATGGGAACTGGAGACCTACGGCGCGCTGTTCGACCGCACCAAAGACGGCAAGATCAGCCAGCGCAACTTCGGCGGGCACACCTATCCGCGGCTGGCGCACGTCGGTGACCGCACCGGGCTGGAGATCATCCGCACCCTGCAACAGAAGATCGTCAGCCTGCAGCAGGAGGACAAGCGCGAGCTCGGCGACTACGACGCCCGGATCCGGGTGTTCCACGAGACGTCGATCACCGACCTGATCCTCGACAACGGGAGGATCGCGGGGGCGTTCGGCTACTACCGGGAGACCGGGAAGTTCGTCCTGTTCGAGGCGCCGGCCATCGTGCTGGCCACCGGCGGCATCGGCAAGAGCTTCAAGGTGTCGTCGAACTCGTGGGAGTACACCGGCGACGGTCACGCCCTGGCGCTGCGGGCCGGCTCCGGGCTGATCAACATGGAGTTCATCCAGTTCCACCCCACCGGTATGGTCTGGCCGCTGTCAGTGAAGGGCATCCTGGTCACCGAGGGTGTGCGCGGTGACGGTGGCGTGCTGAAGAACTCCGAGGGCAAGCGGTTCATGTTCGACTACATCCCCGATGTGTTCAAGGGCAGTACGCCGAAACCGAGGAAGAAGCCGACCAGTGGCTCAAGGACAACGACTCCGCCCGCCGCACCCCTGACCTGCTGCCCCGCGACGAGGTGGCCCGCGCCATCAACGAAGAGGTCAAGGCCGGCCGCGGAACTCCGCACGGCGGCGTCTATCTCGACATCGCGTCCCGCATGCCCCCCGAGGAGATCAAACGAAGGCTGCCGTCGATGTACCACCAGTTCATCGAACTGGCCGAGGTCGACATCACCAAAGACGAGATGGAAGTCGGCCCCACCTGCCACTACGTGATGGGCGGCATCGAGGTCGACCCGGACAGTGGTGGAGCCGCGACGCCGGGCCTGTTCGCCGCCGGTGAGTGCTCGGGCGGCATGCACGGTTCGAACCGCCTTGGCGGCAACTCGCTCAGCGACCTGCTGGTGTTCGGCCGCCGAGCCGGGCTGGGCGCAGCGGATTATGTTCGGGCACTGAATGTTCGACCCAAGGTCAGCACTGAGGCCATCGAGGCGGCCACCACGTTGGCCTTGGATCCCTTCAAACCCAAGCCCAATCCAGAGAATCCGTACACCCTGCACTCCGAGTTGCAGCAGTCGATGAACGACCTGGCCGGCATCATCCGCAAGGAAGCCGAACTCGAAGAGGTTCTGGTCAAGATCGACGAGCTCAAGAAGCGCTACGAGAACGTCACGGTGGAGGGTGGTCGGGTGTTCAACCCGGGCTGGCACCTGGCCATCGACATGCGCAACATGCTGTTGGTCAGTGAGTGTGTGGCCAAGGCGGCGCTGCTGCGCACCGAGAGCCGAGGCGGCCACACCCGCGACGATCACCCCAAGATGGACAGCCACTGGCGCAACAAGCTGCTGGTATGCCGAACCGCCGGTGGCGGCGTGGTTCCGGACGTGGAAGTGATACCCGAGCAGCAGCCGGTGATGCGGCCCGATCTGTTGGCCACGTTCGAGCTGTCCGAACTCGAGAAGTACTACACCGACGATCAATTGGCCGAACACCCTGACCGGAAGGCCTGAGTCATGGCTGACATATCCGAGAAGAACGAAGTGAACCTGCGGGTGTGGCGTGGCGACGCAGGCGGCGGCGAGCTGCGGGACTACACCGTTGAGGTGAATGACGGCGAGGTGGTGCTCGACATCATCCACCGGCTGCAAGCCACCCAAGCCGGCGACCTCGCCGTGCGGTGGAACTGCAAGGCCGGTAAGTGCGGGTCGTGCTCGGCAGAGATCAACGGCCGCCCCCGCCTGATGTGCATGACCCGAATGTCGACGTTCGACCCCGCCGAGACGGTGACCATCACGCCGATGCGCACGTTTCCGGTGATGCGCGACCTGGTGACCGACGTGTCGTTCAATTACGAAAAGGCGCGCCAGATCCCGTCGTTCACGCCGCCCAAGGACCTGCAGCCCGGAGAGTATCGGATGCAGCAGGAGGATGTGAACCGCTCGCAGGAGTTCCGCAAGTGCATCGAGTGCTTCCTGTGCCAGAACGTGTGTCACGTGGTGCGTGATCACGAGGAGAACAAGGAGAATTTCGCAGGTCCGCGTTTCCACATGCGCATCGCCGAGTTGGACATGCATCCGTTGGACACCGTGGACCGCAAAGACATGGCGCAAGACGATTTCGGGCTCGGCTACTGCAACATCACCAAGTGCTGCACCGAGGTTTGCCCCGAGCACATCAAGATCACCGACAACGCGCTGATCCCGATGAAGGAACGGGTGGCCGACCGCAAATACGACCCGATCGTGTGGCTGGGGAACAAACTCTTCCGGCGATGAACCTGAGCTTGCGAAGGTGAAGAGCGGAAGCAGACCCTGAAGCCGGCGATGAACCTGAGCTTGCGAAGGTGAAGAGCGGAAGCAGACCCTGAAGCCGGCGATAGGTCGGTGCCCTGGTTTTGTCAGCGATCGCGGGTACCCTCGCAGTAGCGGCCAGTCAACGATGAGAGGCAGCCACAATGATGCGAGAAACCACCAGCGTCAACAACATTCGCACAGCCATCCGTGAGCTCGGTGCTCGTGCAGACCTCGCGCGCAAAGAAGGCCGCGAGGCAGACGCCAAGGAATTGGAGCAACGGGTCCAGGGCTACCGCGAGCAGCTCGCAGCGCGGCCCTAGCTGCCGAGCCGACGGAACGTGCTGCGGTGAAACACGATCGGTGCCACTTCTTCGTGGACGGTCAGTGAGCTGACCCGCAGCACCACGATGGTGTGGTCACCGGCGGGCACCAGTTGCTCGATGGCGCTCTCCAGCCACACGCTGGTGCCGTCGATGAAGACTGCACCCCCGTCGGTCGACACCGTGGTCAAGCCGGCGAACCGGTCTCCGGTCTTGGCAGCCAGCGTGCGCGCGGCGGCGTCATGCGCCTCGCCGAGCACACTGATGCCCAGCAGTGGCAGGTCCTTGAGCTTGGGCCAGGTGGTCGAGTTGTTCTGGACGCAGAACGACACCAGCGGCGGGTCCAGCGACACCGGCACGAACGTGCTGGCCGCCAGCCCTATCCGGGTGCCGTCCACCTCGGCGGCGATGGCGATGACCCCTGACGGGAAGTGGCCGAAGGCCTCCCGCAGGTTGGTTGGAGACAGGTCGCTGCGTGCACTCATCGCTTCTGAACCTACGCGATCCCGGTGCCAGTGGCATCAGCAAAAATCCCCGTGATCGGAACCCTCACCGAGGCGACCACCGGCCGGTTTCCACCGCCGGCGGGTTGTCCGACCGCATGGGTACGTCCAGACCGTCATAGATGGCGGGTTTCTGCTGCGCCAGCCACGGCAGCGCCCCCAGCAGGCGGTTGGCAGCGGTGGTGTTGCCACCGTCAGCCCTGGTACCGCCGGGGACATCGGCACGGACCGTGATCGTCAAGTCGGGGTCGCCGTGCACGACCACCCGGTGATCACCGGCGCCCTGGTCGGGCTGGGGCCAGTCCGGCGCACAGGACGCGTCGATGCGAGTGATGTGGTCGATGACGATGCGCGGCCGGCCGGCCGCCTTGCCTATCACCTTCAACCAAAACGCTCCCTGCGTTCCTGCTTCGAAGTGCCCCATCACGTTGTCGACGGCGGTCTCCAGCGGCCGTCGTTCCAACTCTTCGGTGATCTCGTCGATGTCGAGGCCCAACCCACGCCCGATCAGGCGGACGTTGCCGCCCCAGACCATGGTCGGGATGGACGGCAGCAGCATCATCGGCGTGTCGTTCAGCGACTTACCGAAACCACACAACTCGCGCACCGAGTACGGCTGGTCATAGGTGGAGTAGTCGAAGATCTCCTGACAGTGGATGGTGTCGATTCGGGTGCACAGCCCGGCCGCGATGACCGCCAGCGCGTCATTGCCCCAGCCCGGGTCGACGCCGCTGACGAACAGCGACACACCACCGGCCTCGGCCGCCTGGCTGAGCCGGTCCCGCAGTTCGGCGGGCGCCGAGGTGGGGTCGTAGAGCGAGTACAGCGCCGGGGTGACGACATGCACACCCGCGCGCAGGCACCGCTCGATGTCGGCGGCCGCGTCGTCGGGGCGGATGTCCCCGGAGGCCATGTAGGCCACCGCGTCACACTCCGCCAGAACCGGGCCTGCATCGGTCGTGGCGAGGATGCCGGTGACGTCGTCCAGACCGGCGAACGTCGCCGCGTCGGTACCCACTTTGTCGTGCGACGACGTGATCACTCCGGACAGTGCCAATCCGGGGAACGCGAGTAGCGAACGGATGGCCGTGGAGCCCATATTGCCGGTTCCCCACACTGCGACACGTAGCTGCATGCGGCTCACGGTAACCCACTCTGGCCTGCGAAATCTCTCTTTTGACGGTCGTCAACAGCGCGCCAGGCCAACCAGTGGGTTGATTAGTGGACTGAACTAGCTCACACAGACTTGCGTTTGGGTTACCGGTGGGTATAGTTGGAGGAGTTACTGGTGGGTAACTTACGCCCAGTACCCAACCGGAAAGCTTGCCCAGCCTGAGTGGATTCTCATCGAGGAGGAAGCACGTGAGCCACTACAAGTCCAATGTTCGCGACCAGGAATTCAACCTCTTCGAGGTACTCGGGGTCGACAAGACCCTTGGTGACGGCCCCTACGCCGATCTGGACGTCGACACCGCGCGCGAGATGCTGCACGAGATGGCGCGTCTGGCCGAAGGCCCCATCGCCGAGTCCTTCGTCGACGGCGACCGCAATCCCCCGGTGTTCGACCCGGAGACCCACACCGTCAAGCTGCCCGACGCATTCAAGAAGTCGATGCGCACGCTGCTCGAGGGCGGCTGGGACAAGGTCGGCCTGGCCGAGGAACTCGGCGGCATGCCCATGCCGAATGCCTTGCAGTGGGCCCTGATCGAGCATGTCCTCGGCGCCAACCCGGCGGCCTACATGTACGCCATGGGCTCGGGCATGTGCGAGATCTTCTACAACAACGGCACCGACGAGCAGAAGAAGTGGGCAGTGCTCGGCGCCGAGCGCGGCTGGGGCGCCACCATGGTGCTCACCGAGCCCGATGCCGGCTCCGACGTGGGCGCCGGCCGCACCAAGGCCGTCAAGCAGGAAGACGGCTCCTGGCACATCGACGGCGTGAAGCGTTTCATCACCTCGGCGGACTCCGACGACCTGTTCGAGAACATCATGCATCTGGTGCTGGCCCGCCCCGAGGGCGCGGGCCCCGGCACCAAGGGCCTGTCGCTGTTCTTCGTGCCGAAGTTCCACTTCGACCACGAGACCGGCGAGCCCGGTGAGCGCAACGGCGTCTTCGTCACCAACGTCGAACACAAGATGGGTCTCAAGGTCTCCACCACCTGCGAGCTGACGTTCGGTCAGCACGGGGTGCCGGCCAAGGGCTGGCTGGTCGGCGAGGTGCACGACGGCATTGCGCAGATGTTCGACGTCATCGAGCAGGCCCGAATGATGGTGGGCACCAAGGCTATTGCCACGCTGTCCACCGGCTACCTGAACGCTCTGGCCTACGCCAAGGATCGCGTCCAGGGTGCCGACCTGACCCAGATGACCGACAAGACCGCGCCGCGCGTCACCATCACACACCACCCCGATGTGCGACGTTCGCTGATGACGCAGAAGGCATACGCCGAGGGTCTGCGGGCGCTGTACCTGTTCACCGCCACCCACCAGAACGCCGAAGTGGCCAAGGCCCTGCACGGTATCGAGCCCGAGCTCGCCGCCAAGGTCAACGACCTGATGCTGCCCATCGTCAAAGGCGTGGGCTCCGAGCAGGCTTACGCCAAGCTCACCGAGTCCCTGCAGACCTTCGGCGGGTCCGGCTTCCTGCAGGACTACCCAATCGAGCAGTACATCCGCGACGCCAAGATCGACTCGCTGTACGAGGGCACCACGGCCATCCAGGCGCAGGACTTCTTCTTCCGCAAGATCGTCCGCGACAAGGGTGTGGCACTGGCTCACGTCGCAGGCCAGATCGAACAGTTCATCAAGAACGAGTCGGGCAACGGCCGGCTCAAGACCGAGCGTGAACTGCTGGCCACCGCCTTGACCGACGTCCAGGGCATGGCCGCCTCACTCACCGGGTACCTGATGGCAGCTCAGGAAGACGCCGCCAGCATCTACAAGGTGGGCACCGGTTCGGTGCGCTTCCTGATGGCCGTCGGCGACCTGATGATCGGCTGGCTGCTGGCCCGCCAGGCCGCCGTGGCCATTGCGGCTCTCGACGCCGGGGCCACGGGCGCGGACAAGTCCTTCTACGACGGCAAGGTCGCGGTGGCGTCGTTCTTCGCGAAGAACTTCCTGCCGCTGCTGACCAGCACCCGGGCCGTGATCGAGAACATCGACAACGACATCATGGAGCTCGACGAAGCCGCGTTCTGATTCGGCTGGTACGCGAAAACCCCCGCCTCGGCGGGGGTTTTTGTGTTTCGGGGGACGTTTGTTCCGCTAGAGCGGTGGCTGACCAGGCCGGCGGAAACCGCCGCCGGAATCCCCTCGGCTCCAGCGGCGGCACCTTCCAACCACAAAACCGAATGTGGTGAGGAAAGAGGATGCCCCGTGTTGCCGTCGGGTCGGGGGGTCAGACGGCAACACGGAGCTATCCGGTACATCGCTTACCCGAAGCGGTGCGTTACAAACTCCCGAAGGTTTTTTCAACTTTTTTCAGCAAATTCCCGAATGCTCCTGACATCAGGCTTCGAGGATCGCAGTAACGCCCTGCCCGCCGGCGGCGCAGATGGAGATGAGGCCGCGCACCGGCTGGCCCGTCGCTTTCTTGCGCTCGGCCAACTGCTTGGCCAACTGAGCGACGATCCGACCGCCGGTCGCGGCGAACGGGTGCCCGGCCGCCAACGACGAGCCGTTGACGTTCAGCTTGCTGCGGTCGATGGAGCCCAGCGCCTGATCCAGCCCCAGGCGCTCCTTGCAGTACTCGTCGGACTCCCAGGCCGCCAGCGTGGCCAGCACCACCGAGGCGAAGGCTTCGTGGATCTCGTAGAAGTCGAAATCCTGCAGGGTGAGGCCGTTGCGCGCCAGCAACCGCGGTACCGCATACGTGGGCGCCATCAGCAGGCCGTCGGCGCCGCTCACGTAGTCCACGGCGGCAGTTTCGGCGTCGACGAAGTACGCCAACGGCTCGTGCCCATGCTCGGCGGCCCACTCTTCACTGGACAACAGGGCCACCGACGCACCGTCGGTCAGCGGGGTGGAGTTGCCTGCGGTCATGGTCGCGTCGCCATTACGCACGCCGAACACCGGGCGCAGCTTGGCCAGCTTTTCCGCGGTGGAGTCGGCCCGCAGGTTGTTGTCGCGGTAAAGGCCGAGGAACGGCGTCACCAGGTCGTCGAAGAACCCGCGGTCGTAAGCGGCAGCCATGTTCTGGTGGCTGGCAGCGGCCAGCGCATCCTGGTCTACGCGCTTGATGCCCATCTGCTTGGCGGTGACGGCGGCGTGCTCGCCCATGGACATCCCGGTGCGAGGTTCGCCGTTGGTGGGGATCTCCACCCCCAGCGCCGCGGGCAGCTTGCCAACCAATTTGAGGCGGTCGACGTTCGACTTCGCCCGGCGCAGCCCCAGCAGCACCTGACGCAGGTTGTCGCCGAAGGCGATGGGCGCATCGGAGGTGGTGTCCACCCCACCCGCAGCTCCCGACTCGTACTGCCCCAGCGCGATGGCGTTGGCGACGGCGATCGCGGCCTGCAGACCGGTGCCACAGGCCTGCTGAAGGTCGTAGGCCGGCGTGTAGGGCGACAGCTTGGAACCCAACACACATTCGCGCATCAGGTTGAAGTCGCGCGAGTGCTTGAGCACCGCACCGCCGACAACCGCACCCAGACGTTCACCGGCGAGACCGAAACGGTCCACCAGCCCGTCCAGGGTTGCGGTGAACATGTCCTGGTTGGATGCCTCGGCATATGCGCCGTCGGACCGCGCGAACGGGATCCGGTTGCCACCGAGGACGGCCACCCTGCGGCGGGTCTGGCTGTTCGAACTGGTCACGGGAACCTCCGTCTAGACGTCACGTGTGGTGTTTACCCTCATACTACCGAGCTATATTACTCTGGAGTAAGTTCGTTGTGGACATCACCTGGACAAGACACGAGAGGCAGGCCTGTGGCTTCCGATCTGTTCTCACAAATCGTCAACTCGGCACCCGGCTCCATCCTCGCCAAACAACTCGGCGTGCCGCAGCCGGAGACGCTACGCCGGTACAAACCCGGCGAACCCGCACTGGCCGGCCCGCTGCTGATCGGCGGCGAAGGACGCATTGCCGAGCCCATGCGTACGGCGCTGGCGCAGGATTACGACCTCGTGGGCGACAACCTGGGAGGTCGCTGGGCCGACCAGTTCGGGGGGCTGCTGTTCGACGCCACCGGCATCACCACCCCGGTCGGACTCAAGGCGCTACACCAGTTCTTCACACCCCTGCTGCGCAATGTGGGCCGATCCGGGCGCATCGTCGTGGTCGGCACCACCCCTGACTCCATCACCTCCGTCGACGAACGGATCGCCCAGCGCGCGCTCGAAGGCTTCACCCGCTCGCTGGGCAAGGAACTGCAGCGCGGCGCCACCATCGGCCTGGTGTATCTGTCCCCCGATGCCAAGCCCGGGGTCACCGGTCTGGAATCCACACTGCGATTCCTGCTGTCGGCGAAGTCGGCCTATGTCGACGGGCAGGTCTTCTACGTCGGCAGCGCGGACTCCACGCCGCCGGCCGACTGGGACAAGCCTCTGGCCGGCAAGGTCGCCATCGTGACCGGCGCCGCCCGCGGTATCGGCGCCACCATCGCCGAGGTGTTCGCCCGTGACGGCGCGAAGGTGGTTGCCGTGGACGTCGAGAACGCCGCCGATGCCCTCGCCGAGACCGCCGCCAAGGTGGACGGCACCGCACTGGCGCTGGACGTCACCGCCGAGGATGCCGTGCAGCGCATCACCGAACACCTGACCGAGCACTACGAGGATTTTTCGGGCGGCCGGGCTCACATTCTGGTCAACAACGCGGGCATCACCCGCGACAAGCTGCTGGCAAACATGGACGACGCCAAGTGGGACTCGGTGATCGCGGTGAATCTCCTTGCCCCGCAACGACTTGCCGAGGGGCTGGTGGGCAACGGCAGCATCGGCGAAGGCGGGCGCATCGTCGGCCTGTCCTCGATGGCCGGCATCGCGGGCAACCGCGGCCAGACCAACTACGCCGCCACCAAGGCCGGAATGATCGGCATGACCCAGGCGCTGGCGCCGTCGTTCGCCGACAAGGGCATCACCATCAACGCCGTCGCTCCCGGCTTCATCGAGACCAAGATGACCGACGCCATCCCGCTGGCCACCCGCGAGGTCGGTCGCAGGCTGAACTCACTGTTTCAGGGCGGCAAACCTGTCGACGTGGCCGAGGCCATTGCCTACTTCGCCAGCCCCGCATCCAATGCCGTGACCGGCAACACCATCCGGGTGTGCGGCCAGGCCATGTTGGGAGCGTGAGATGTCAGAGCAGCCGAACGGACTGCTGAACATGGCTCGAGCGGCGGCGGGCGCACTGCCGTTCGTGCGTCGCGGCGACAGCCTGCCGGAGCGCACCCTGAGCCTTGATGAACTGACAATCGACCGAGCCCATGTGGCCAGGTACGCCGCCGTGACAGGCCTGCGATACGGCGACACCGTGCCGCTGACCTACCCGTTTGCGCTCACCTTCCCGTCCGTGATGTCGCTGCTGACGGCTTTCGATTTCCCCTTCGCCGCAATGGGTTCGGTGCATGTGGAGAACACGATCACCCAGTACCGGCCGATCGCTGTCACCGACACCGTTGGTGTCAGGACACACGCGGAGAACCTGCGCGAGCACCGCAAGGGCCTGTTGGTGGACGTCGTCACCGAAGTCAGCGTCGGCAACGAACTGGCCTGGCACCAGATCACCACGTTCTTGCACCAACAGCGCACCAGCCTGTCCGACGAACCCAAGGCACCGCCACGCAAGCAGCAGAAGCTGCCTTCGCCGCAGGGTCTGCTGAAGATCACGCCGGGACAGATCCGCCGCTACGCATCAGCGGGCGGGGACCACAACCCCATCCACATCAGCCCCATCGCCGCCAAACTGTTCGGATTCCCGACGGTGATCGCACACGGAATGTTCAGCGCGGCAGCCGTGCTGGCGAACATCGAGGGCCAGCTGCCGGACGCGGTGAGCTATCACGTCAAGTTCGGCAAGCCGGTGATCCTGCCTGCCACCGCAGGTGTGTACATCGACCGGGTGGACAGTGGCTGGGACATCTCACTGCTGAACCTGAAGAAGGGCTATCCACACCTGACCGCAACGGTGCGCGGGCTGTAGTCAGGCCACGCAGCGGAATCCGATGTGGGTGGTGGCGCTGTCCTGCGATTGCGGTGACCGCGCCGCGGGCCGGTAGCGGTGGCAGTACTCCGGAGCGCACAGGTGTGAACCGCCCTTGAGTGCCTGGTTCACCGACGGATCGGCATCGGGCGGCGCCGGACAGCAGCCGCCGCCTCGGTGCCGGGAGTCGAACCGGGTGGTGGTCCACTCCCATACGTTGCCGATCATGTCGACCAACCCGAAACCGTTCGGCGGAAACGTTCCCACCGGGGAGGTGCCGCGAAATCCGAGGGCTCCGTCGTTGGCGTAGGGGAACCGGCCCTGCCAGGTATTGGCCATCAACCGTCCCCCGGGTGCCGCCTCGTCACCCCACGCGTAAGTGGTGCTCGCCCCGGCTCGGGCCGCGTACTCCCACTCCGCTTCGCTGGGCAGTCGCCGGCCCGCCCAGGCCGCGTACGCCGCCGCGTCCGAGTAGGCCACCTGTACCACCGGATGATCCTGCCGGTCGGCAACGGTGGACTCCGGACCAAACGGGTGTTTCCAGCATGCGCCGGGTACCCACGTCCACCACTGTCGCCAGTCGCGCAGGTTCACCGGGCCCGATGTCTGGTGGAACACCAGCGCACCTGGAAGCAGATCAGCTTGTGCCACACCGGGGTACAGCGCCGGGTCAAGCGGCCGCTCGGCAACCGTGACATAACCGGTGTCGTCAACGAAGTCGGCGAACTGGGCGTTGGTGACGGGATGCCGCTCGATGCTGAAGGCGGCCACCGTCACAGCGTGCACGGGCCCCTCTTCGGGATAGAACCGCGTCGCGCCCATCTGGTAAGTGCCCCCAGGCAGCGCGACCAGCTCACTGAGCATTCGGCTTGCCCTTGAGGCCGCGCCAGAACAGGTTGATCATCAATTCCGAAGCGTCATCGACGTCCACGTCACCGGTGCTCACCCGCGCCGCCACCGCCTCGCCCGCACCCACCAGAGCGATGGCCATCATCTGGAAGTCGGTGTCCGGCTCCGGGTTTCGAGTGCCCGCACTGAGCAGCCGCGCCACCAGGTCGATGATCCGCTCACGGCCCTCACGCACGGTGTGGGCGAACGCCGTGGAACTGGTGGCCTGGGTGTACAGCACGATCCACGAGGCCCGGTTGGCGTCGATGTAGCGCAGGAACGACAGAATGGTGTTGCGCAGCATGTCTTTCGGAGGCAGCGTGAAGTCGACGTCGGCACGCACCGCCTCCACGAAACGGCTCAACTCCCGCGTCAGGCAGGCCCCGAAGAGTTCCTCTTTGGAGCCGTAGTAGAGATACAGCATCGGCTTGGAGATCTCCGCCTTGGCAGCGATGGCGTCCATGGACGTCTCGTGATAGCCGTTGACGGAGAACACCTGCACGGCCGCGTCAAGCATCTGTTGCTCACGGACCGCCCGCGGCAGCCGCTTCGTCCCACCAGCCATGGGATCAGGCTAGTCCGGTCGCCGAGGCGGCAGCCGGACTCCCCCAGCGAAGCAAGGTAAAGAGCCGGGGAAGGCGGGCCGGACTACAAAGAGCTCAGTCCGGTCGCCGAGGCGGCAAGAGCTCAGCCGCCGCAGCGGGCATTGGGTCCCTTCAACTGAGCCATGCGCGCCACCGAGGCGTCCACCGCGGCCATCGACAGTTCGCCGGAGGCCACTGCCTGCTCCAGTCGGTCCAGCACCGCAGGCACCTCCGAGGTCGACAACCACAGGGCGGTGTCGGCGCCGGCCTGCAGCGCACCCAGCACGGCGTCGGGCACGCCGACGCGGTCACTGATGGCCTGCATGCCGGACAGGTCGTCGGTGAAGACGGGCCCGTTGAACGGCGGTCCGCCGTAGCCCCCGCTGCGCAGCAGTTGGTAGGCCGCCGGGCTGAGGCTGGCCGGCGTGGCACCCGTCAGCCCCGGCACCTCCAGATGGCCGACCATGACCGCCACCGGCGCCTGTGTGGTCAACGTGCGGTAGGGCACCAAGTCGGAGGCCAACAGCGCCTCCAGCGGCGGCGTCGTCACCGCGCCGGTGTGCGAATCACCAGAACCGTTGCCGTGCCCGGGGAAGTGCTTGAGTACCGGCAACACCCCGGCGTCGCGCAGCCCGCGCGCATAGGCGCCGGCGAACTCGGTCACCACGGCGGCATCTGACCCGAAGGAGCGGTCCCCGATGACGGTGTCGGCACCGGCGCCGGTCACGTCCACCACCGGCGCGAAGTCGATGGTGATGCCCAGCCCTCGCATCGCCCGGCCCCGCTCGAGCGCAATCTGGTAGACCTGCTCGGGCGTGTTGCTCGCCGCCAGTGACCGCGCCGACGGCTGGGACCCGATCAGCCCGGACAAGCGCGAGACCCGGCCCCCCTCCTCGTCGACGCTGACCGCCACCGGCATCGGTCCGGAGATGTCGTTCAGGGCAGCCGCGGTGCCGTCGGTGAGCATCGACTTGTCGGTCCAACTGCCCACGAAGATGCCGCCGACATGATGGTCGGCGACCACCGCCCGGGCGTCGGCGCCGCCGGCAACCCCCACCATCAGCAGCTGGGCCAGCTTGTCGCGGGTCGACATGGTCGCGACCGGATCACCGCAGGCCGCCGGTACGGGCGCCGCCGGAACCGGGTTGGACAGCGGGGTGGACTGTGGGGTGGTCACCTGTTCCTGTACGGGCGCCGCGACCTCGGTGGGTGCTTGCGCCGCAGGTGAACAGGCCCCCAACAGCACGGGAAGCGCGGCCAGGGACAGCAGTGTCCGGGTCAGAACCATGCCCTCACTGTTGCATGCGGGCCACCACGTCTGAAAGCTGTTGCCCCCACGCCTGGTCAACGGACCTGCGATCATGAGGCATGACGGTCTTGATGATCGCCTATGACGGCACCCACAATGCGCGCCGCGCAGTCCTCTACGCGGGCCGATTTCTCTCGCGCGGCAGTGCCGCAGATCGAGCCGTGGTGCTGACTGTCTGGGAGCCGATGCGCGGCAGCACCGACTCCGTGAGCATCGACCTCGACGGCCCTCCTGACCTGCTGGACGAGGACGATCTGGACATCGCCTTCGCCGACGCGCAGCGCACCAATGACGAAGGAGCCGAGCTGGCCCGCGAGGCCGGCTTGAATGCAGAGACACTGGTGGTGGCGATATCGGGGACGGTGTGGCGCACCATCATCGACGCCGCCGACAAACTGGACGCCGATCTCATCGTCACCGGAACCCGCGGTACCACCGGTGTGCGTTCGCTGATCCAGTCCAGTGTCGCCGACCGCGTACTGCGCCACGGCGGCCGTCCGGTGCTGATCGTCCCACCGGGGCAGTGACCCGGCCATGCTAGGTTGGCGGGCGTTCTTGGATTTGTGTGTCCGACCGTCCGACCAGCCGCTGAGGAGAGCCCCGCATGACCCGGTTCGTGGTGCCAGCTGCAGCCAGCATCGTGGTCGGTCTGCTGCTCGGTGCGGCCGCGGTGTTCGGCGTGACGCTGATGGTGCAGCAGGACACCAAGCCGCCACTGGTGGCAGGCGATCCGGCGTCCTCGGTGCTCAACCGCGTCGAGTACGGCGACCGCGGCTGACCTGAGCACTCAAGCAGGGGTCCTACCGGGAGGACTTTCCCGGCGTTGGCTCTGCCTCGTCGGCGCCGTCTCACTGGCGCTGTCGTTCGCCCAAGCCCCTGGCCTGATCTCCCCGGACACCAAACTCGATCTCACCGCCAATCCCCTGCGGTTCCTGGCCCGTGCGGCCAACCTGTGGAACAGCGACCTGCCGTTCGGGCAGGCGCAGAACCAGGCCTACGGCTACCTGTTCCCCCACGGCGCGTTCTTCCTGGCCGGCGATGTTGTCGGGCTGCCCGCCTGGGTGATCCAACGGCTGTGGTGGGCGCTGCTGCTGGCCGCCGGGTTCTGGGGTTTGTTACGGGTGGCCGAGGCGCTGCGCATCGGTACGACGGCCTCACGGGTGGTGGCGGCAGCGGCGTTCGCGCTGTCCCCGCGCGTGCTCACCACCCTGGGCTCGATCTCCTCGGAAACCTTGCCGATGATGCTGGCCCCGTGGGTGCTGCTACCGGTGATCCTGGCATTGCGCGGCGACTCGGGGCGTTCACTGCGGGTGCTGGCCGCCCGCGCCGGGATCGCGCTGGCCTTGATGGGTGCGGTGAACGCCGTCGCCACCTTCACCGCCTGTCTGCCCGCAGTCGTGTGGTGGGCCTGCCACCGGCCCAACCGCGTCTGGCTGCGCTTCAGCGGCTGGTGGCTGCTGTGCAGCGCGCTGGCCGTGGCGTGGTGGGTGGTGGCGCTGCTGTCGCTGGGCCGGATCAGCCCACCTTTCCTGGACTACATCGAATCCTCGGGTGTCACGACGCAGTGGACCTCGCTGACGGAGATGCTGCGCGGCACCGCGGCGTGGACGCCGTTCGTGGCGCCGGGCGCCACCGCGGGCACCTCGCTGGTGACCGGGCCGGTGGCGGTGCTGGCCACCACATTGGTGGCGGCGGCGGGCCTGGCAGGTCTGGCGCTGCGGAGCATGCCTGCCCGCGGCCGGGTGGTGACGGTGCTTCTGGTCGGTCTGGTGCTGATGGGGCTGGGTTATGCGGGCGGCCTGGGGTCCCCGATCGCAAACCAGGTCCAGCTGTTCCTCGACGACGCCGGCGCCCCGCTGCGCAACGTACACAAGTTCGAACCCCTGCTGCGGCTGCCGATCGCCCTGGGCCTGGCGCATCTGCTGGGCCGGGTGCCGATGAGCGTGCGGTCCTTTGCCCACCCCGAGAAGAACAAGCGGGTGGCGGTGGGCATCGTGGTGCTGACCGCGGTGGCGGTGGCGACGTCGTTGGCGTGGACGGGACGGCTGACCCCGCCGGGAACCTTCACCGCGATTCCGTCCTACTGGCACGAAACCGCAGATTGGCTGGACACCAACAACACCGAGCGCGGACGGGTGCTGGTGGCACCCGGTTCACCGTTCGCCACCCAGGTGTGGGGCAGCAGCCACGACGAACCGCTGCAGGTCCTGGGCGACAGCCCCTGGGGTGTGCGCGACTCCATACCGCTGACCCCGCCGCAGACCATCCGCGCCCTGGATTCGGTGCAGCGATTGTTCGCGGCGGGCCGGCCGTCGGCAGGTCTGGCCGATACCCTTGCCCGCCAAGGTATCTCGTACGTCGTCGTCCGTAACGATCTGGACCCGGACACGTCACGGTCGGCCCGCCCGATCCTGGTGCATCGCGTCATGGACAACTCACCGGGACTGGAGAAGGTGGCGCAGTTCGGTGACCCGGTGGGGCCCGGCACGCTGGAGGGTTTCATCAGTGACAGCGGCCTGCGGCTGCGATACCCGGCAGTGGAGATCTACCGGGTGTCCGGCGGTTCCAGCGCTCCTTATCTGGCCGACGCTGACACGATGGCCCGGGTGGACGGAGGCCCAGAGTCGCTACTGCGTCTCGACGAGCGCCGCCGTCTGCTGGGCCAGCAGCCACTGGGCCCGACGCTGCTGACCGGCGACGCCCTGGCCGCCGGGTTGACGGCTCCGGTGGTGACGGTCACCGACACCCCGGTGGCGCGGGAGACCGACTACGGCCGCGTCGACGACCACTCGTCGGCGATCCTGGCTGACGGCGATCCGCGGCATACCCACAACCGGGTCCGCGACTACCCCTCCCCTGGTCAGGAGCTGGTCTACGGCGGCTGGGACGGTGGCCGTATCAGCGTGTCCAGCTCAGCCGCGGACTCCACCGCCCTGCCCGACGTGGCGCCCGCCTCCGGTCCGCCCGCCGCCATCGACTCCGACTCCGCCACCAGCTGGGTGTCCAATGCCCTGCAGGCTGCGGTGGGCCAATGGCTGCAAGTGGACTTCGATCATCCGGTCACCAACGCCACCATGACCCTGACCCCCAGCGCCTCGACGCTGGGGGCGCAGGTGAACCGACTCCAGGTGTCCACCGCCAACGGCACCACCAGCGTCGGCGTCGACGAACCGGGAACCCCGGTGACCGTGGCCCTGCCCTACGGCGAGACGCCCTGGGTTCGCGTCACTGCCATCAGCACCGTCGACGGATCCGGTGGAGTGCAGTTCGGCATCACCGATCTGGCCGTCACGCAGTACGACGCATCCGGCTTCGCACATCCGGTGAATCTGCGGCACACCGCGCTGGTGCCGGGCCCACCCGACGGTGCAGAGGTGGCGATGTGGGACCTGGGTTCGGAGTTGTTGGGCCGCCCCGGCTGCGTAGACACCCCCGACGGGGTGCACTGCGCGTCCCCGCTGTCGTTGTCACCCGAGGAGCTGGGCAGCCTCAGCAGGACACTGACTGTGCCAGAAGAGATTTCACTCACTCCGCAGGTGTGGGTGCGGCCGCGTCAGGGACCTGAACTGGCCAATCTGATCCGCCAGCCAGGCACTGCCCGCGCCGACGGAGACGCCGACTCGTTCGACGTGCTGGGGACGGCGTATGCCGCCGCGGACGGCGATCCCCGCACCTCGTGGACGGCACCCCAGGGGGTGGTGCAACAGCGGACTTCCCCGACGCTGACGTTGACGCTGCCCGAGCCGACGCTGGTGAGTGCCGTCGAACTCACCCCCAGCGCTTCACCGCTGCCCACCCACCCGTCGTTGGTGGCCGTCGATCTGGGCAACGGCCCGCAGGTACGCAGCATGGAACCCGACGGAGCCCAGACGCTGGAGCTGAGTCCAGCCGTCACCAACACCATCAGGATCAGCCTGCTGGACTGGGCCGACGTGATCGACCGCACCGCACTGGGATTCGATCAGGTGAAACCACCAGGCCTGGCCGAGGTGGTGGCGCTGCGGCCCGACGGTAGCCCCATCGCCGCGGCCGACGCCGACACGAACCGGATGCGCTCGGTGACGATTCCGTGCGGCGAGGGCCCGGTGATCGGCGCGGCGGGCCGGTTCCTGCAGACCTCGGTGTCCACCACTGTCGGGGCGCTGCTCGACGGCGGGCCGATCGCCGCGCAGGTGTGCGACCGCACGCCGCTGACGCTGCCCGCCGGACAGCAGGAGGTGCTGGTCAGCCCCGGCAAGGCATTCTTCGTCGACGGCATCCAGCTGACGGGACCCGCCTTCGCCACGCTGCCCAGCCCACGCACCGAGACTGCCCGCACAGGCGCCTGGGGAGCCGACCATCGAGAAGTCGACGTTGATGCCTCCGACACCGAGCGGGTGCTGGTGGTTCCCGAGAGCGTCAATCCCGGCTGGACCGCGCGCGCGGCCGACGGCAGTGCTCTGCGAGAAGTGACCGTGAACGGCTGGCAGCAGGGGTTCGTGATCCCTGCCGGGGTGCAGGGGCCGGTGACGCTGGAGTTCGGAGCCAACGGTGTGTACCGCGCCGGGCTGGCGACGGGTCTGGCGTTGTTACCGCTGCTGGTGCTGTTGGCGCTGTGGCCGGCGCGACGGGTGAGCTCCGGTGGTGCCAGGGCGTGGCATCCGGGACCGTGGATGACGGCTGCGGTGCTGGGCGTGGGCTTCCTGCTGGGGGAATCGCCGGGCTGCTGGTGTTCGCCTGCGCGGCCGGACTGTTGTGGTCATTGCGGTTGCGTCCGGTCTACTGGAAGCGGGTGACACTCGCCGGAGTCAGCGGCGGGCTGATCCTGGCTGGAGCCGTGCTGTCCCGAAATCCCTGGCGATCAGTGGACGGTTATGTGGGATTCTCCGGCGGCGTGCAGCTGCTGGCATTGATCGCGGTGGGCCTACTGGCCGCGTCGGTGGTGAGGTTCGGCGAGGATTCTGCCCACGAAGGGCGATCGGGCTTCTAGCATCGGCACGGTGGCTGAGCTGAACACCGCGCGAGGAGCCATCAACACCAGCGACCTCGGCGTGACCCTGATGCACGAGCACGTGTTCATGATGACCACGGAGATCACCCAGAACTACCCCGACGCGTTCGGCGACGAAGCCCGACGCGAAGCCGACGCCGTGGCCCGGCTGAACGAACTGAAGTCCCGCGGGGTGGACACCATCGTGGACCTCACGGTGATCGGGCTGGGTCGCTACATCCCTCGCATCGCCCGCATCGCCGCGCAGACCGAGCTGAACATCGTCGTCGCCACCGGGTTGTACACCTTCAACGACGTCCCGATGTACTTCCACTATCTCGGACCCGGCGCCGAACTCGGTGGTCCCGAGATCATGACCGACATGTTCGTCCGTGATATCGAAGAGGGCATTGCCGGCACCGGGATCAAGGCCGCAATCCTGAAGTGCCACGGACAAACCCGGCGTCACTCCCGGCGTCGAGCGAGTGCTGCGGGCGGTGGCCGCCGCACACCGGCGCACCGGGGTGCCGATCTCCACGCACACCCACGCCGAGACCCGTCGCGGTCTCGAACAGCAGAAGATCTTCGCCGAGGAGGGAGTGGACCTGTCGCGGGTGGTGATCGGGCACTGCGGCGACACCACCGATCTGGACTACCTCGAGGAGCTCATCGCCGCCGGCTCCTACATCGGCATGGATCGCTTCGGCATCGACGTCTACCTGCCGTTCGAAGACCGGGTGAACACCGTCGCGCAGATGTGTGCGCGCGGGCACGCCGACAAGATGGTGCTCTCGCACGACGCGGCCTGCTACTTCGACGCCCTGCCCGAGGAGACCATTCCCGTCGCGCTGCCCAACTGGCACTACCTGCACATCCACACCGACGTCATCCCGGCCCTGCTGGAGCGCGGTGTCACCCAGGAGCAGATCGACACCATGCTGATCACCAACCCGCGCACCATCTTCGAGCGCAGCGGCGGCTACTGAGATGACCGACACCATCCCGGTGCAACTGGCTGCCCTGGCCGCCGCGGCTCCCGACGCCCCGGCGGTCACCTGCGGTGGCCGCACCCTGAGCCGCATCGAGTTGGAGCGGTCCACCAACCAGCTGGCGCGCGCCTACTCTTCGTTGGGCGTTGAGCAAGGATCCTATGTGACTGTGGCGGTGGATAATTCGATCGAGTGGCTGCAGTCGGTGATCGCCTGCTGGAAGTTGGGCGCGGTGCCCCAGCCGCTGTCGCCGCGCTTGCCCGACGCCGAGTACGCGGCGCTGTTGGACCTGGTGCCGCGGGCCCTGGTGGTGGGGCGGCCCGATCCGCGGGGGCTGGCGATGTACGTTCCCGCGGGCCACGAGTCGGCGGAGTCCTGCGACCCGCTGCCCGAAGTGGAATCACCGGTGTGGAAGGCGATGGCCTCCGGCGGCAGCACCGGGCGGCCGAAGCTGATCGAAGCCGGTGGCGGTAGCCGGGTTCCGGCGGCGATCGGTTATCCCCTGGGCGCCGAACCCGGCGACGTGAACCTTGTCTCGGTTCCGTTGAGCCACAACACCGGATTCACCACCGCCGTGATGGGCCTGCTGCTGGGACACCATCTGGTGCTGATGCCCCGTTTCGAGCCGGCCGAGTTCCTCCGGTTGGTGACCGAGCACCGGGTGACGTTCCTGGCGACCGTACCGACCATCATGCAGCGACTGCTGCCGGTGTACCGGTCCTCGCCGTCGGCCTACGATCTGTCGTCGATCCGGCGCTTCTGGCATCTGGCCGCCCCGTGTCCACCGGCGGTCAAAGAGGCGTGGATCGAGCTGGTGGGTCCCGACGCGGTGTGGGAGTTATACGGCGGCACGGAGTTACAGGCACTGACGTTCATCTCCGGAACGCAGTGGCTGACCCATCGAGGTTCGGTGGGTGTGGTGGTGGCCGGGGAGATGACCGTGCTCGACGACGACGGCAGGGTGTGCGCGCCGGGTGAGGTCGGCGAGATCTACATGCGACCGGCCCCGGGAAGTTCGCCGACCTACCGGTATGTGGGCGCCTCGGCGAAGTCCCGCGACGGCTGGGATTCACTGGGTGATCTGGGCTGGTTCGACACCGAGGGTTTCCTCTATCTCAGCGATCGGCGGGTCGACATGTTCACCGTCGGCGGCCGCAACACCTACCCCGCCGAGATCGAGAACACACTGTCTGCTCATCCAGATGTGTTGTCCTGCCTGGTCGTCGGCGTTCCCCACGACGATCTGGGCCAAGTACCGTACGCACTGGTGCAGCCGCTGGGCCCGCTGAGCGCCGACGAGCTGCTGGAATTCGTCGGGTCGCGGCTGGAGAGTTACAAGGTGCCGCGAATCATCGAGTTCGTCGATCGCCCGTTGCGGGACGACGCCGGCAAGGCGCGGCGCTCCGCGGTGCGTGACGAGATCCTGGCTAGGTTGTAGTTCTGTTCCCCGCCGAGTGTGGAGTTGTGCCTCCTCTGGAGCGGTGCGGCGCGGAACAACCCCACACTCGCGAGGGGTTAATCTCATCCGTCACTTCCGTTTTCGATGGCTGAGTTTTGTCGGACCCCTTGTTTATCGTGAAGGCATGTTCGCAGGAATTCCGGATTCGACAGCGCGGTCGCAGATGACCGACGCCGAACTCGACGATGCGATCACCACCTACACCGCCCTGGCCGCCACCGTCGCCGCCCACCGGCTGCTGTTCATCGCCGAAAAGACCAGCCGCACCTACAGCGACGACTCCGACAGTGTCGACGACACCGAAGCGGCCTGGAAATCCGCCGCCGCCGAGGTGTCGTTGGCCAGTGGGGGCAGCCACGGCCGCGCGGCGGGGGACATGGAAATCGGGTTGGCGCTGTCCAACAAGCTGCCGAAGATCGCTGACCTGCTCTTGAGCGGGCAGATTTCGGAGTACATCGCCCGGCGCATCGTGCACCGCACCTTCAACATCGTCGACCCCGCGGTGCTGGCCACCGTGGAGGCACACATCGCGGAGGCCGCGACCACCTGGGGTGCCCTGTCGGTGAAGAAGCTCGACGACGCCATCGATGTGTGGGTCAACCGCTACGACCCGGCCGCGGTGCGCCAGGTGCGGGTGCGGGTCCGCGACCGCGGTGTGGACATCCTGGAAACCAAAGACGGGGTGACCGAGGTCTTGGCGCGCCTGACCGGTGCCGATGCCGCGCTGTTCTGGCAGCGGATTACCGGGATGGCCAAGGGGGTCTGCAAAGACGATCCCCGGACGTTGGACCAGCGTCGCGCCGATGCCCATGGCGCGTTGGGGGCGGGGTTCTTTCATTTGGCCTGCCAGTGCGGGTCGCCGGAGTGCTCGGCCGCCACTGATGATGGCCGCGCCTCGCATGTGGTGGTGCACATCTACTCCGAACCCGAGACTCTGGACGCTGCCCCTGATTCGTTGATGGACGGCGACGCCCCGCTACCGGCGGATCCGCATCAGCGACCGATGAACGCCACCCTGGTCTACCCTGACGGCACCCGCGTGCACCCCGACGGCACCCGCGAACCGCAGGCCATCATCGACAGCTCACCTGCCGAATGCCGGCCAACACCGGACAGTGAAGTCTCTGGCGTGGAACAGGATTGGCCTGCCGGGCCCGAGAGCGCGGCAGGGCCCGAGGGCAAGAGCGAAACAGCGGAGGCGCCACCGCCCAACCCACCGCCGGGCATCCTCGTCGGCTTCGGCGCCATGCCGGCGCCGCTGATCGCCGCACTCATCGCCAAGGGCGCGAAAGTCCGCCACCTCAAACCACCCGGGACCGGCCCCGAAAGCCGCTACCGCCCATCAACCGCCCTCGATGAGTGGACCCGAGCCCGCGATCTGACATGCCGGTTCCCGCACTGCGACCGGCCCGCGCAGTTCTGCGAGTTCGACCACACGACCCCCTGGCCTCAGGGCAAGACCCATGCTTCCGGCGGCAAGATGTACTGCAAACTCCATCATTTCGGCAAAACGTTCTGGGCCGGATGGACCGACAGCCAAGCTGCCGATGGCACCATCACCATCACCACGCCCACCGGACAGACCTACACCAGCAAGCCCGCCAGCACCCTCTACTTCCCAAAGATCTGCACCACGTCAGCCCCGATCGACACCCCACCACCGACACCTACCCCGCCGGACAAAGTCGACCACATCCAGGGATACCGGAAACGCAACCGCGCCAAACAGCGCACCTATCGCATCAACGCCGAGCGCGCCCGTAACACACTGGACAACGGCCCGCCGCCGTTTTAGAGCAACCGGATCGGCGCGCCCTGCAACCAGGCGTGGATGTCCTCCACTGCCTGCGAGTAGGCCGTGCTGTAGGCGGCATCGGTGACGAACCCGATGTGTGGCGTCGCAACAACATTGGGCAGTGTCCGCAGCGGATGATCGACAGGCAGCGGCTCGACATTGAACACGTCCAGCGCGGCGGCACCCAGAGTCCCCGAGGACAGCGCCGCCACCAGTGCAGCCTCGTCCACCAGCGGGCCGCGCGATGTGTTCACCAACAACCCACGCGGACCCAGCGCCTCCAACTCGGAAGAACCCACCACCCCACGTGAGCGTTCGCTGAGCACCAGATGCAGTGTCACGATGTCGGATTCGGCAAACAGCCGCTCCTTGGCGACCGGCTCGACTCCCAGCTCACGGGCGCGGGCGGGATCGAGGTTGGTGCTCCACGCCAGTACCCTCATCCCGAACGCCTGCGCATACCGCGCCATCTGACTGCCGATGTGCCCGAGGCCGACGATGCCCAACGTCCGTCCGTGCAGTTCGGTCCCGACCGACGTCTGCCAGCCGCCGGCACGTACGTCCGCCACCTCGGCGGGGATGTGGCGGGCCGCCGCCATCAGCAGTGCCCAGGTGTGCTCGCCGGCGGCATGGCGGGACATGCCGGTGCCGCTGACCACCACCCCACGTTCGGCGGCGGCGGCCAGATCGATGGCCGCATTGCGCGTTCCCGTCGTGACGATCAATTTCAGCTGCGGCAGCGCCTCGATCACGCCACGGCCCAGGGAAGTACGTTCCCGCATGGCCACCAGCACCTGGGCATCGGCCAGCCCGGCCACCGCCTCCGCATCGGAGGCAAAAGCATGCCGATAGACCCGGATCTCGAAAAACGCACGCAGAGAATCGAAGTCACCGAACGACAGTGCGACACCCTGGTAGTCGTTCAGGATCGCGATGACGGGTTTCATCGTGCCTCCGCGGGTTCAGGGGTATCGGTGACCGAGCTGTCCAGAGCCGGTGGTTTAGAGCGGTACTCCCAGCGCCGCAGCGCCTGTCGGCAGGGCTGTTCCACCAGCGCGTAGGACACAGCAGCAAGCGCGAACCCGAGTATCAGCGTCAGCACCAGCACGGTCGGCATGTGACCGTTGAACGCGAACTCGCCGATGATCGGGAACACCATGGCCAACGCCGCGAGGTGCCAGACGAACAGCCCGTAGGACCAGCGACCGAGCGTCACCATGACCCGGCTGCCGAGGATTCGGTGCGGCGTCCCAGGCTCGTCCAGTACCAGGGGCGCCAGCAGTGCGGCCGCCAGCACGGCGCCCATGGCGGTCTTGACGGCGAATTGGGACGCGGTGCCGGGCACCAAACCCTCGGGACCCGCCACCGGTGACGCCGCCACCAGGAACGCAACCACCGCAACCAGGGCCATCAGCACCCGTCGTCGCGCCAGTCGATGAAAGAAACCCACCCGGCTGACGGTCAGCTCGGCGACCAACATGCCCGCCGCGAACCAGGAGGCGAACGCAGGCGGCCAGTTCAACGGGTTGAGACCCTCGGGAGCCAGGTCAAGAGCCGACACCGCCCACGCCCAACCCCAGCTGGCGACCGCGACGAAGGCGATCACCGGGATGCGTGCCCGCACCGGCAGCCACCGCGCGCAGAGCGCCAACAGCGGCAGCGCCAGATAGAAGCTGACCTCGACCGACAGGCTCCACATCTGCGTCAGCCCGGCAGTCAGCGTCAACGGCACATAGATCTGGGTCAGCGTCAGGTTGGCCCACCACACCGTCCAGCTGGCACCGGTGGCGTCGGGCATGAGCAACAGGATCACGACGACGGCAACCAGGTATCCCGGCATGATCCGCACCAGCCGAGACCGCAGATAGCGGCCTGTCGGCGGTGTATGCCGCAGCCCGCGCACCGCGGCGGCATGACCACGCCACAACAGGAAACCCGACAGCGCGAAGAACACGGCCACGGCGAGGTCGAACCGGCCGAGCAGGCGGCCGTCCACCCCGGCGGAATGACCGGTCTGGAAGGCTACGTGGGTGACGACGACACCGATCGCCGCACACGCACGCATACCCTCGACGGCGGGCAGGAAGCTGCGAGTGCCGCCTACTTGATCGTCAGACATCGGGTCCAGTGTGCCAATGGGTACAGAACTCGGGTAAGTCAGCGCCTTAGAGTCTGCTGTTAGGGTCAACGAGGTTTGCCCCGCCAGCGGTGATACGGAAGGAAGGCACGCACAACGTGAACCGAGCAGTCATGTTGCGTATCGCGGCGTGCGGCATTTTGGGTCTGGGCGCAGCCCTGCTGATAGCCGCGCTGCTGCTGTCCACCTACACCGCGGGCAAGATCGAGCGGATCCCGCTGACCATCGACGCCTCACTGGTCAGTGAAGGCACCGGCACCGCTTTGGATCCGGCATCGCTGCTCGGGGAGCGCTTCGTCTCCAACGAGGACGTCCCGCTGGTCTCCCAGCAGCAGGTCTCCGTCGAATCGCCGTCCAACGCCGACGTGGTGACACTGCAGGTCGGCACCACGGTGCGGCGAACCGATCAGCAGCAGGACAACGGTCTACTGCTGGCCATGGTCGACACGGTGACCATGAACCGCGAGACCGCGATGGCCATCTCCGACGACACCCACCCGGGTGGTTCCGTGCAGAAGCCGCGCACCATCGAGGACACCAAGCCGCCGACCAACATCGCGCTGCCGCACGACGGATTGTCCTACCGCTTCCCGTTCAACACCGAGAAGAAGACCTACCCCCTCTTCGATCCGATCGCCCAGCGCGCATTCGACACCAACTACGAAGGTGAAGAGGACGTCAACGGGCTGACCACCTACCGCTTCACCCAGAACATCGGCTACGACGCCGACGGCCAGCTGGTCGAGCCCATCAAGTACACGTCGCTCTACGACAACAACGAGGACAGCGAAACCACCGCCCGCGCTCAGCAGTGGGGGCTGGAAGGTGATCCCGAAGAGCCGATCACCATGACGCGGTATTACGCGGCTCAGAAGACCTTCTGGGTGGATCCGGTGTCGGGCGTGATCGTCAAGTCCGAAGATCATGCCAATCACTACTATTCGCGTGACGAGCTACGGCCCGAGGTCACCCTCGCCGACTACACGGTGACGTCCACCGAGGAGACCGTCGAATCACAGGTGGCCGCCGCCCGCGATGAACGTGACCGGATCGGTCTGTGGTCGAGCGTGCTCCCCATCACCTTCACCGCCGCCGGGCTCATCGCTCTGGTGGGCGGGGCGCTGCTGGGATCGTTCAGCCTGCGCGCCGAGGCCGCCCTGATCGACCCGGGCGACGGCGAAAGCGGTGGTTTCTTCGCCGGCCTCGGTGGCAGGCGTGCCGACGACACCGGCCCCATGCCCGCCGCCGAAGCCGAGACCGAGAAGCTGCCGGCACAGCGACCGGACCTGCACCCCGATCCGGGTCCGCCCGACCGTCGGTAACCGGGTGGTGCCGGGGTACGCCCTGGCACTGAGCCTGCTGATCACCGCGCCACTATTGGGGCCCGGCTATCTACTGTTGCGCGATGCGGTGTCCACACCGCGGTCCTATCTGTCCGACGCCGCGCTGGGACTCAGCGAAGCCGCTCCACGGGCGCTGCCGCAGGACTTCGCCATGGCATGGGCGTCGACGCTGATCGACGGCGGGCTGGTGACCAAGATCCTGCTGATCGCCGGGTTGTGGGCCGCAGGTTGGGGCGCTGCTCGGCTGGCCGCGCACGTGCTGGGCGCGGGTCTTCCCGGGCAGTTCGTCGCTGCCACCGTCGCCGTCTGGAATCCCTACGTCGCCGAGCGTCTGTTGCAGGGCCACTGGAGTCTGCTGGTGGGCTACGGCGCACTGCCGTGGGTGGCGGTGACCGTGCTGCGGCTGCGGGCCGGTCAACCCGGGTATCTGAAGTTGGCGTTCTGGCTGGCGCTGGCCGGGCTGACGCCGACAGGTCTGCTGTTGGCGGCGGTGGTTGCGGCGGTTTGCGTGACGGTGCCGGGCTCGGCCGGGCGGCTGCGGTTGGGCGCGGTGGTGACAGGGCTGTCGACGCTTGCGGCGCTGCCGTGGCTGGTGGCGGCGGCAGTCGCCTCGTCGCTGTCGACATATCGGGCGGCCGGCGTGCCCGGGGTGGAGGCGTTCGCCGCGCGCGCTGAACCGGGGCTCGGGACTCTGGGCAGCCTTGCCGGGCTGGGTGGCATCTGGAACGCCGAAGCGGTTCCGGGATCGCGGTCGACGCTGTTCGCCTTGGCGGCGACGGCTGTGCTGTTGGTGGTGCTGGGCCTTGGGCTGCCGGTGGCGGCCCGGGTGCGGGCCGCGGTGCCCCTGCTGGTCCTGGCGGCGGTGGCGGTGGTGGTGCCGGCGTTGATGGCCACCCCGCCCGGTCTGGCGCTGACGCGCGCGGTGGTGGAGACCCTGCCCGGACTCGGGGTGCTGCGGGATGCGCAGAAGTGGGTTGCGCTGGCCATGCCGGGATACACGCTGGCCGCTGCCGGGGCGGTGCAGACGCTGGTCCGGATCCGGCTGAAACCGGCCGTCGCCGCGGTGGTCTGCTGCGTGGCGGTGATCGCCGTGCTACCCGACCTGGCGTGGGGTGTCTGGGGCAAGGTGTCGCCGGTGCGCTACCCCGACGGCTGGGCCGAGGTGGCTGCGCAGATCAACGCCGACCCGCGGCCGGTGGCGGTGCTGCCCGCCGACTCCATGCGGCTGTTCGAGTGGTCCGGGCCCGCGCCGGTGCTCGATCCGCTACCCCGGTGGGTGCGGGCCGACGTGCTGACCACCGGAGATCTGTCCATCTCCGGCGACACAGTGCTGGGTGAAGGCGGGCATGCGCGGGCGGTGCAGAATCTGCTGCTCGAGGGCGCCGACCCGCACCGGCTCTCCGACGCGGGTGTGGGATGGGTGGTCTCGGAGACCGGCTCGGCCGGCGAGTTCGGTTCGGCGGCAAGCACTCTGGAGCACCTCCCGGTGACCTACCAAAATGAGCAGATGACGCTTTACCGCGTCGGCGGCGATGCTCCCGGCGCCGGGTCCGCGCAGCGCACGATGGTGCTGGCCGCACACTGCGGGTGGCTCGCACTGCTGCTGGTGGGGTTGGCCGGGTTCCGGCCCCGCGTCACACGACGCCGCTGACTCGCTGTCCGCGGTGGACCGCGTCGAGCACCGTCCGCATCGCAGCGGCGCTCTGCGGCCAGGAGAAATCGCCGCTGCGGGCCTGGGCCTTGTCGCCGAGGCCGGTGCGCAGTTCGGCGTCACCCAACAGTTCCTCGAGCCGCTGCACCAGTTCCTCACGGTCGGCCACCAGGATGCCCGTCACCCCGTCGACGATGGAATCCGCGAGGCCACCCGAGGAGGCATAACCGATGGTGGGCACGCCGTGTTGGGCGGCTTCCACCACCGCCAGCCCCCAGCCCTCTTTGCGGGACGGCAGCACATGCACCCAGGCCCGTTGCACCACATCGTGTTTGGTGGCGTCGTCGACGTGGCCGTGGAAGGTCACGGCGTCGGTGATGCCCAGCAGTTCGGCGTAGTCCACCAGCGGTTGGTGCCACCACCCGCCGCCGACCACATCCAGGTGCAGATCCGGGATGCGCGCGCGTAGCGCCGCCACCGCGTCGAGCGCATCCTCGATCTGCTTGTGGGGCACCAGCCGCGACAACACCGCCACCCTGGGTGTCGCAGAGCGCTGCGCCGTGATCGGCGGCACCTCGTCGAGACCGTTGCGCACCACCGCTATCCGCTCCTGCGCCACTCCGAGTGCGGTGAGGTCGCGCGCCGAGGGCAGCGAGACCGTGACGTACTGGTGGCGGCGATGCATCCACGGCGACAGCCGCGACTCGATGAACCAGCCGATCCGGCCGAGCACCGGCCCCGCCACCGGCCACTGCTCGCGGTGGCAGTGGTGCACCAGCAGGACGACCTTGCGTCCGTAGGCCAGCCGGGCCAGGAACGGGATGCCGTTCTGGGTGTCGATCACCACATCGGGGCGCGCCGTTCGTAGCGGCCCCAGCCCGAGGCGGGCCAACACCATGGCCAGGCCCGCCCAGATGTAGAGCGTGTAGGGGCTACCGCCGCGGCTGATCCGGACCCCGTCGACGGTCTCTCGGCGCGGAGCACCGGCGTAGCGGGCGGTGCGCAAGGTGACGCGCACCCCGGTGGCAGCCAGCTGCGCGCCGATGCGCTGCAGATAGGCCTCGCTGCCGCCGCCCTGCGGGTGGCCGCTGTCACGCCAGCACAGCAGCAGCACGGAGCGGACTCCGCGCTGCTGGTCGCCGGTGAGTGTCATCGCCAGCCAGCGTAATGGGCTGGTTCGGTAACCTCGCCTCCGATGACGGCCACGGACCTGTTCGCGACGAGGGCGACGCTGGCACGGTCAGTGCGGCTGCTGTCACAGTTCCGGTTCGAGCAGACCGATCCCGCCCGGTTCTACGGAGCGCTGGCGCAGGACACCGCCCTGATGGTCGACGACCTGTGGCGCGGCGTCACCGGGACCACCCTGGCCGGACGCACGGTCGTCGACGTGGGCGGCGGGCCCGGGTATTTCGCCGACGCATTCGCCTCCCACGGCGTCACCTACATCGGCGTCGAGCCCGACCCGCGCGAGATGCACGCCGCGCCCGGCCGTCTCGGCGGCTCCGGGCTGTTCATCCGGGCGTCGGGGATGGCGCTGCCGTTCGCCGACGACAGCGTGGACGTCTGCCTGTCGTCCAACGTCGCAGAGCACGTCGCGGCGCCGTGGCAGCTGGGTGCGGAGATGCTGCGGGTGGTACGGCCCGGCGGTGTGGCGATCCTGTCCTACACGGTCTGGCTGGGCCCCTTCGGCGGCCACGAGATGGGCCTGACGCACTACCTGGGTGGGGCACGGGCCGCGGCCCGCTACACCCGCAAACACGGCCACCCACCGAAGAACAACTACGGATCGTCGCTTTTTGCGGTGTCGGCGGCCGACGGGCTGGAGTGGGCCGCCAGCACCGGCACTCTGGTGGCGGCATTTCCCCGCTACCACCCACGATGGGCTTGGTGGTTGACGTCGATCCCCGGCGTCCGGGAGTTTCTGGTGAGCAATCTGGTGCTGGTGCTGCACAAGCCCTGAGATCCGGAACTGGAACAGGTTCTCGTTTGTCCGGATTCTCGGTACTGTGATGTTCATGACACAGAGCGTTGATGCCGCGTACAAGACCGAGTACGACAAGCTGTTCATCGGCGGCCAGTGGACCGAACCTGCCACCGGCGAGGTGATCGAGGTCTTCTCCCCCGCCACCGGCGAGAAGGTGGGTCAGGTGCCGTTGGCCACCGAGGCCGACGTCAATGCCGCCTGCGCCGCCGCGCGCACAGCCTTCGACGAGGGGCCGTGGCCCACCATGGCACCGGCCGAACGCGCCGCGGTGATCGAGCGCGCCACCAAGCTGATCGAGGAGCGGGCCGATCTGTTCAAGCACCTGCTCACGCTGGAAACCGGGCAGCCCGCGACGATCGTCGACATGATGCAGTACGGCGCCGGGATGTCCACGCTGCAGTACTACGCGGGGGCGGCCGACAAGTTCACCTGGCAGGACATCCGCGACGGCATCTACGGCCAGACGCTGGTGCTCAAGGAGCCGGTGGGTGTGGTGGGCGCGGTGATCGCGTGGAATGTGCCGTTTTTCCTGGCGTGCAACAAACTGGGCCCGGCGCTGCTGGCCGGCTGCACCATCGTGCTCAAGCCCGCGGCCGAGACCCCGCTGTCGGTCAATGCGATGGCCGAGGCGTTCGCCGAGGCCGGCCTGCCCGAGGGGGTGTTGTCGATCGTGCCCGGCGGCGTGGACACCGGCCGTGCGCTGGTGACCAACCCCGAGTTGGACAAGCTGACGTTCACCGGCAGCTCGGCCGTCGGCAAGGAGATCGGCAAGGTGGCCGCCGAGAAGCTCAAGCCCTGCACACTCGAGCTGGGTGGCAAGTCGGCGGCGATCATCCTCGAGGATGCCGACCTGGATTCCACCCTGCCGATGCTGGTGTTCTCCGGGCTGATGAACTCCGGGCAGGCATGTGTGGGGCAGACCCGCATCCTGGCGCCGCGGTCTCGCTACGACGAGGTGGTGGAGAAGCTGGCCGCAGGCGTCTCCGGGATGCTGGCTGGTCTGCCCGACAACCCCGCCGCGATGATCGGCCCGCTGATCTCGGAGAAGCAGCGCGACCGGGTGGAGGGTTACATCAAGAAGGGCATCGAGGAAGGTGCCCGCGTGGTGGTGGGCGGCGGCCGGCCGGAAGGACTGGACTCGGGTTGGTACGTGCAGCCCACGGTGTTCGCCGATGTCGACAACTCCATGACCATCGCGCAGGAGGAGATTTTCGGACCGGTGCTGGCGGTCATCCCCTACGACACCGAAGACGACGCGATCCGCATCGCCAACGATTCCGCCTACGGCCTGGCCGGCAGCGTGTACACCACCGATTTCGCGCGAGCGATCAAGGTGGCCAAGAAGATTCGCACCGGTACCTATGCGGTGAACATGTACGCATTTGATCCAGGTGCCCCGTTCGGCGGGTACAAGAACTCGGGTATCGGCCGCGAGAACGGACCGGAGGGCATCGCCTCGTACACGGAGTCGAAGAGTGTACTGCTCCCCTTCGGCTACACACCCGAGTGAGTGACAGTCTCTGCAGCCGTTTGAGGCAGAACTCAGACGACGATCTTGTCGACTTCTGTTGTCTGACTTCTGTCTCGACGGGCTGAGTGCATGCTCAGGGGCGCTCCCATCGAGCAACCACAAAATCACCGTTGACGGCGGACTCGGCCAGTCGCCACTCCGAGCGCAGCGGCAGCACCCGGGATCCGGCACCCAGCGTGCACGGCGCATAGCTGACGATCATCTGGTCGACCAGACCGTCGGCGACGAACTGTGCCGCCATGTCCCCGCCGCCCATCACCCAGACGTTCTTGCCCGCGGCCGCCTCGACCAGCATCGGATGCAGCTCGGCGGCGCTTCCCGCATACACCCGCACCGGGTGGCCGGCGGCGATGATCTCCGGGCGGTGTGTCATCACCCAGCTGGGCTGGTGGTACATCCAGTCACCGGGCTGGTTGTCCAGCAGCCATAGATAGGTGGCCGACCCCATGACCAGGGCTCCCACGCCCGCCATGAACTCATCCATCCCGAACGGGCCCTCCTGGTCGATGGCCCGGGACATCAGCCAGTCGAGGCTGCCGTCGGGGTCGACGATGAAGCCGTCGAGGCTCGAGGCGGTGTAGTAGATCGTGCTCATCTAGCTTCCTCTCATCCATTCCAGGGGGTCACCGCGATGGGTCTCGACGCCGAGGCGCGCCAGCATGGCGCGCGCCAGGTGCCTGCGGTGCGCCGAGTAGGTCAAGACATGGGCGACGATGCCGTAGAGCTGGAACGACTCCGGCGGATCACAGAGCGCGTCGATCACGGTGTCGCCCATCCGGCCGTCGGCGCCCAGTCGGGTGATGGTCGCGATCCAATGCGCAGCGATGTCGTCGTGGTGGGTGGCCAGCTCGTGCGGTCCCGTTCTGGCGGGGTCGGTGGCGTCGCGGGACGGGAAGTCGCGGCCCTCGATACTGGCCAGCCAGACCTCCTTGGCCCACACCACAGCGCACAACACCGCGCCGACGCTGGGTTCCGGCCCGTCCCAGTCCAGCACCGTCTGCCCCGGTGAAACCTCCTGTAGCCATTGCTGTTCGGTCAGCTCAGCGGCTCGGCCGAGCAGATAACCGGTGTCGGCGATGTCGTGAGACATCATCAGAGCGCTGACATCGGTGGTTGCGGGGGCCTCGGCGTCCAGCCACAACGACTGCGGCGGATGGAAGTGCAGACCGTTGGGGGCGGGCAGCCGGAACTGGGCGCCCACCTGTGACGGCGGGGTACCGAAACTGCGGCGGAACGCGCGGGAGAACACCTCCGCCGACGACCACCCCTCATCGGCGGCGACGGCAGCCACTGCTTCGCCGCGCTGGAGCCGCCATGCCGCGCGTTCGAGCATGATGCGGCGGCGCAGCGCGGCCGGAGGTTCACCGGTGAGCCTGCGGACTTCGCGGGAGAAGTGGAACTCCGAGACGAATGTGCTGCGTGCCATGCCTTCGACGCTGGAGTTCTCGCCTTCGACGATGGCGTCGAGCAGTTCCCGTAATCGGTCCCGGCCCTGCGGTGAAGGTTCAGCGGTCACGACCACCGAGTATGGTCACCGGCCGCCCGCTTGAACATGACGTTTCCTGCTGGGGTGATTCAGCCGGGCAAGTCCCATGCCGCATCACCGCGCCGCAGTTCGACGCAGTCGCCGCCAGGCGGTGAGGGTGCCACCGCCTGAATTTCCTGCGACCGTTCTTCGCCGGTGCCACCTCGCGCTATGTTGGCACTCCGATGCGGGTGGGCCACCGGACCGCGGTCGGTGACGCCGAAGCCATGGGCGACGACGGGAAGGTGGCCCTGACCGGCCGCGTCGCCGCCGATCCGCGAGGGCTTTGATGACCGAACTGAACGAACTGCGCACCCGGGTGCGCGAATTCGTCGCCGCCGACCGCACCGAATACGGTTGGCGGCCCGAGGTGGACGCCTGGCTGTGCGGCGCGGACCCGGCGTTCAGCGCCCGGCTGGGTGCCGCCGGCTTCCTCGGTCTGACCATCCCTGAGCAGTACGGGGGGCACGGTCTCGGGCATCTGCACCGCTATGTCGTGACCGAAGAGCTGTTGATCTCGGGCGCCCCGGTGGCGGCGCACTGGTTCGCCGACCGACAGGTGGCGCCGGGCTTGCTGACCTACGGCACCGAGGAGCAGCGTCAGCGCATCCTCCCCCGCATCGCCAGAGGTGAGTTCTATTCGGGCATCGGCATGAGCGAACCGCAGGCCGGCTCGGATCTGGCCGCCGCCTCCACGCGGGCCACCCGCACCGACGGCGGCTGGATACTCAACGGTCGCAAGGTGTGGACCAGCAGTGCGCACCTGGCACACCAGATCGTGGTGCTGGCCCGCACCAGCCCCGCCGATCCCGAACACCGCCACGCCGGGTTCAGCCAGTTCCTGGTGCCGACGGGCATCGAGGGCCTGACTGTCGACCCGATCATCACCATGGACGACGAGCACCATTTCAACGAGCTCGTCTTCGAGGACGCGTTTGTGGACGACGACGCCGTACTGGGCGAGGTGGGCAACGGCTGGCACCAGGTGACCTCGGAACTGTCCTTCGAACGCAGCGGCCCCGAACGGATTCTGAGCACCGCCCCACTACTGCTGCCGCTGTTGCGGGCGCTGTCCGGCCGGGCAGACATCGACGACGGCAACGCCGCCGCCATCGGGCACCTGGTGGCCAGGCTGGTGTCGTTGCGGCAGCTGTCGGTGTCGGTGGCCCGCGCCCTGGCCGCCGGCGAAGCCGCAGCCAACCAGGCCGCCCTGGTCAAGGACCTGGGCACCCGCTTCGAACAGGAGTCGGTGGATCTGGCTGCCGAGTTGTTCGAGTTCGTCCACCACAGCGATCCGAACTACCCGGAGCTGGCTGTGCTGCTTCGAGCTTCGCGGCTGCACGCCCCGATGTTCACGTTGCGGGGCGGAACCAATGAGGTGCTGCGCGGAGTGGTCGCGCGGGGGATGGGATTGCGATGAGTGTGCTGGCAGGCGGCGTGTTCGCCGCATCGTCCGACGACGAACTGGCTGAGCTTCGCGGGCTGGTCGACGACATCGGCAGGCAGGCCGCCGGACACCGCTTGCCCGAGAACTTCGATACCGGCGTCTGGGCTCATCTCGAGGAGACGGGCCTGAGCCGGATCACCACCGGCGAGGGCGCCGGCCCCGTCGAATCCGCGGTGGTTTTGCGCGAGCTGGCGCGTCACGCGGTGGCCGCACCAGTGGCCGAAACCGATCTGCTGGCAGCGTGGTTGGCCTCCGCAACCGGTTTGGACGTGCCTGCCGACGGCCCGCTGACCGTGGCGATCGCCGACGCCGACGCCGAGGGCACTCGGTTGACCGGCACCGCGTACGAGGTGCCGTGGACCAGGGCAGCGGCGCGGGTGGTGCTGGTGCTGTGTGCCGGTGGACGGTGGCACGCCGCGAGCGTGGAACCGGGTGATCTGGACATCACTGACGGCCACAACCTGGCCGGTGAGCCCAGGGACACCGTCGCATTTGACGTGGCGGGCACCGAGGTGGACGCCGAGGTGGTGACCGAGCTGAAACGACGCGGGGCCTGGGCCCGGTGTGTGCAGATCATCGGCGCACTGGACGCGGCCGCCGAGATGTCGGTGGCCCACACCCGGGACCGGGTTCAGTTCGGCAAGCCGTTGAGCAGGTTCCAGTCGGTGCAGCATGCACTGGCGGGGATGGCCGGGGAGATCGAACGCGCACGGGCCTCGGTGAGCCTGGCTGTCGAGGCCGCCGCCGAGCACGGTTTTGCCGACCCGGCAACCGATTACGCGGTGACACTGGCAAAGATCGTCACTGGCCGAGTGGTACCCGTGGTGAACACCGTTGCACACCAGCTCCACGGTGCCATCGGCGTCACCGTCGAGCACCGGCTGTGGTCGGCGACCAGCCGCTCCTACTCCTGGGCGGGTGAGTTCGGCAGTACCCAGTCGTTCGCGCGCCGCCTCGGGCGGGTGGCACTCACCAGCTCAGCTGATGACGGCGCCCTCTGGGATGTGCTCACCGGCGTCGACCTGCGAGCCTGGTCGTAGGACACCCGGTCTCGATACCTTCAGATGACTTCGGTGATGCGCTTGTGGACATCACCCAGGCCACCGACGTCCAGACCGAAGGTGTTCATCAGGACACCCAGTACCTCACTGGCGTTGCGCAGTTCCGTCTTGTCGGTACGCCCGTCGCGGTGATGGACGCTCAGATGGCGGCCACCGAGGTTCCACCGCGCCTCGTCGGTGGCCATGGCCACCGACAGCCCGGTGACAAAATGCGACTCGGGATGTGTTGACACATACCAACTCCCGACCTGCAGATCGATCAGCGGGACCGGCCGGTCGGCGAAGACGTAGATGGGCCGCCACTGGTCTGCGATCAGCGTCTCGAGTACGTGCTCGCCACCATGCCCACGCAACCGGTAGGGCTCGTGACGCGTCTGCTGCACCTCGTCGTGGACGAAGCGCAGCGCCGAAGTCGGGGTCTGGCCGCCGAATCCCACGTCCACGAGGTACCGGTGCTGGTCGCCGGGAATTCTTACAGCCAGCAGTTGATGGGTTTTCGCCGACGGGGGGCCGTCGAGACCGTCGGGGCTCATCCACACCACCCTGGCACTGCGGGCCGCGACTTCGAAGCCGAGTTCGGCCAGCACAGAGCCGAACAGGCCGTTCTGTTCGTAGCAGTAGCCGCCGCGGGCGTGGTGCACCATCTTGTCGAACAGAGTGTCGGCGCCGAGGTCGTACACGGGCCGGCCCATCAACGGGGTCAGGTTCTCGAAGGCGATGCTGCGCAGGTGAGCGGCGGCAAGTGCGTCGAGAGTGTCGAGAGACGGCACCAGGGTGCCGTCGTACCCGATGCGTTTCAGGTAGGCCGGAACGTCGAAGCCGTGAGACATGCCGACCATGATGGTGCCTCAACCATGGTTGAGGTCAAGGGATTCATGTGCCGGTCCCTTCCTGGTGAATCCGACGGCACAACTGCGGGTACACCGCCACCGTGACGGATGAGTTGATGACACGGATGGGCGCCGAGAACTTCGTGGCGCTGACGACGTTCAAGCGGGACGGTTCAGCGGTGTCGGTGCCGATGTGGATCGCCCGGGATGACGACCGCCTGGTGGTGTGGACGCCGGCTGACTCGTGGAAGGTCAAGCGGGTGCGCCGGGACCCGCGGGTGGAGATGCGCCCGTGCAGCCGAACGGGCAAATTCGCGGCGGGTGCGCCGGTGCTGAAGGGCACCGCCGCGGTGATCGACGAGCCGGGATACGTATCGCGGGCCGCAGCGCTGATCAAGAACAAATACGGGCTGCAGTTCCGCGTCATCACCTTGCTCGAGGCGCTGTTGGCCGGCGGTCGCAAGCCGCGGGTGGCGTTGCAGATCAGTCCGTCCGAATGACCGGGTACGATCACAAAACTAGAACACGTTCCACTTCGCCGAGGGGTGCCAGTGAAGACCGACGTCGCCAAATGGGATCCCGCTTTCACCGAACGGGTCATCGGCCTGTTACGCCCGCTCATCAAGGGTTATCACCGCGCTGAGATCCGTGGGTTGGAGTCCTTTCCCGCTGCGGGCGGCGCGCTGGTGGTGGGCAACCACTCCGGCGGACTGTTCGCCATGGACATGCCGGTGTTCGCCACCGGGTTCTACGACCACTTCGGCTATGAGCGGCCGGTCTTCACGCTGAGCTTCGATCTGATCTTCACCGGCCCCACCGCCGATTTCTTCCGACGCATCGGGTTCATCCGGGCCAACCACGAGAACGCCGAGGAGGCGCTGCGCTCCGGCGGCGTGGTGCAGGTGTTCCCCGGCGGCGACTACGACGTCTATCGCCCCACCACGGAACGCAACAAGATCGACTTCGACGGCCGCACCGGATACGTACGGGCGGCGATCAACGCCGGGGTGCCCATCGTGCCGTCGGTGGCGATCGGCGGGCAGGAAAGCCAGATCTATCTGACCCGCGGCACCTGGCTGGCCAAGGCGCTGCGGCTCGACAAGCTGCTACGGGCCAAGATCCTGCCCGTCAGCATCGGCTTCCCCTTCGGCCTGAGCGCGGTGGTTCCCCTCAATGCACCACTGCCCACCAAGATCGTCATGCAGGTTCTCGATCCCATCGACATCACCGCCGAATTCGGGGAAGACCCCGATATCGACGAGGTGGACGCGCATGTCCGCCTCGTCATGCAGCGGGCCCTCGACGAACTCGCCTCGCAGCGCCGACTCCCGGTGATCGGCTGACCCGGTGGTTGATCTGGCAGCGAGTGTCGGGTTGGTGTCGACGATGGTGCGCGCCGGTGTCATCACGGCCATGCGCCCGGACAAGTACTTGCGGATCATGGCCGCCGCACAACGCGACGGGCTTTCCGTGACAAGCGGTTTCGCGATGTCGGCACAACGCAGTCCGGACCGTGCCGCCCTGATCGACGAACTGGGCACCTGTACGTTCCGGGAGCTCGATCAACGTGGTGACGCGCTGGCTGCGGCGCTGGCTGCGCTGCCAAGGAGAGCTCACTGTTCGACCTTCACCGTTGCGATCATGTGCCGCAACCACCGCGGGTTCGTCGAGTCGTTGATCGCGGCCAACCGGGTGGGAGCCGACGTGCTGCTGCTCAACACGTCGTTTGCCGGGCCCGCTCTGGCCGAGGTGGTGGCCCGCGAAAGCGTGGACGTGGTCATCTACGACCAGGAGTTCGCCCCCAGCGTGGACACTGCGCTGACCGGCCTCGACGACACCGTACGTGTCCTGGGGTGGACGGACACCGATCCCGGCGAGTTACCCACCGTCGCCGGGTTGATCGGCGAGTACGCCGGGCAGCATCCCGTAAAGCCCTCCGGCAAGGGCAAACTGATCTTGTTGACCTCCGGCACCACCGGTACCCCCAAGGGCGCGGCCCGCACCGGAGGTGGCGTCAACGAGTTGAAGGCCATCCTGGAACGGGTGCCGTGGCACACCGACCGCACCGTCGTGGTGGCAGCACCGATGTTCCACGCGTGGGGGTTCTCTCAGTTGGTGTTCGCCGCATCCATGGCCTGCACGGTGGTGACCCGGCGCAAGTTCGACCCCGAAGCCACCCTGGAATTGGTCGACAAGCATCGCGCCGAGGGATTGTGCGTGGTGCCAGTGATGTTCGACCGGATGATGGATCTGCCCGATGAGGTGCTGGACCGCTACAGCGGTCGCTCCCTGCGGTTTGCGACGGCGTCCGGGTCGCGGATGCGCCCGGACGTGGTGATCAAGTTCATGGACAGGTTCGGCGACGTCATCTACAACAACTACAACGCCACCGAGGCCGGCATGATCGCCACCGCCACGCCCGCGGACCTGCGTGCCGCCCCCGACACCGCGGGCCGGCCGGTGGTGGGCACGCAGATCAAGATTCTGGACGACACTCTCGCCGAGGTGCCCCCAGGTGAGGTGGGGCAGATCTTCGTCCGCAACACCAGCCAGTTCGATGGGTACACCGGCGAATCCACCGGAAAAGGACGGACCTTCCACGAGGGCTTCATGGCATCCGGAGATCTGGGGCGACTCGACGCCGATGGCCGCCTGTTCGTGGTGGGCCGCGACGACGAGATGATCGTCTCCGGGGGTGAGAACGTGTACCCGATCGAAGTGGAGAAAACCCTGATGAGCCATTCCGCGGTGGCCGAGGCCGGCGTGATCGGCGTCGACGACGAATCCTACGGCCAGCGTCTGGTCGCGTTCGTGGTGCTCTCCGGTGAGGCGTCCACCGACGAGCTGAAGCAGCATGTCCGTGACAACCTGGCGAATTACAAAGTGCCGCGGGAGATCACGGTTCTCGACGAGTTGCCGCGCAACAACACCGGCAAGGTGCTGCGGCGCGAACTGCAAGAGCGAGCAGCCCGTGGCTAGACTCACACTGCTCCGGGCGGCCGTCGAACTGGCCAATGCCGCCAACGGTGTTCGACCGCTGGCGCGCAAGGGCTACGTCACCATTCCGGTGTTCTTCCTGGGCTGGCCCACCAGCGAGATGGCGCCGCTGTACCTGACCGGTTCGGTGCTCGACGCGGTGCGCCGCGGAACCCGAGGCGACTTCCGCGGCGCCCAGGGCCGCATCGCGTTGGGTGTGACGGCAGCGGCCTGGGTACTGCTGGTGCTGATCCAGCGCCGCAACGTGAGATCCGAGCCAATTTTCGAGGCGGCCCTGCGCGACTCGCTGGGCGACGACTACCACTCGGTGGCGTCGGCGTCACAACCCGCGCGTAAGCACGCAGGAGTGTTCGCCACCGGGTGGTCCCGGCGGCGCTACGTGAAGAAGCTCGACACCGTGCGCTACGGCCCGCACGGCCGGGCCAACCTGGCCGACATCTGGCACCGCTCCGATCTGCCACTCGACGGCAAGGCGCCGGTGCTGCTCCAGGTGCCCGGTGGTGCGTGGTCCATCGGAATGCGCCGCCCGCAGGCGTATCCGCTGCTGAGCCACCTGGCCGAACGCGGTTGGATCTGCGTGTCGATGGCCTACCGGGTGAGCCCCAGGAACTCCTGGCCGGATCACATCGTCGACGTCAAACGGGCTCTGGCATGGATCAAGGAGAACATTGCCGACTACGGCGGTGACCCCGATTTTGTCGCGATCAGCGGCGGTTCGGCCGGTGGGCACCTGACCGCACTGGCTGCGCTGACACCGGGAGATCCGCAGTGGCAGCCAGGTTTCGAGGACGCCGACACCTCGGTGGTGGCCGCGGTCCCGGTGTACGGACGCTACGACTGGCACAGCACCCGCGGAGAGGGGCGTCCGCAGTTCATCAAGTTCCTGCAGAAATTCGTCACCAAGACGTCATTCCGGGACCACCACGACGTCTACGTCGACGCCTCCCCCATCAACCGGTTGCGTTCCGATGCCCCACCGTTTTTCATTCTGCACGGCACCGACGACTCGATCATCCCCGTGACCGAGGGTCGCGAGTTCGTCGACGAGCTGCGCAAGGTCTCGGGGTCCACGGTGGCCTACTGCGAGGTGCCGCATGCGCAGCACGCGTTCGACTTCTTCGGCTCACCGCGCGGCCACTACACCGCCGAGGCCATCGAGCGATTCTTGTCGTGGGTGCACGCCAAGAGCTGACCTAGGCTTGTGCCATCGCCTTGTCGACAACCGATAGGTCTGTGGAAAGTCCTGCTACGCGCCGGATCTCGACAAATTCCTCGAGCATGGCCTGGGTGATCTCGTGAGGGTCGTCGACGGTGGCGCCGTCGGTGATCACCGAGATGTTGAACTCGTCGACGTAGCTCCAGACCGTGATGTTGACGCCACTGCCGGAGGTCAGCGGACCCACGCTGTAGATCTCGGTGACCAGCGCGCCGCCCACCCGTCCGTGCTCGCGGGGGCCGGGCACATTGGAGATGTTGAGGTTGAACATCTTGCTCAGGCCGTCGTTGTCGTCGAGCCATTTGAACAGAGCCTCGGCGGCCACCGGCGGCATGTAGTTGGACCACCGGCTGATCAACTCCGGACCGATCAGGTTGCTGCTCTCCTTGGCGGTCACCGCGGCCTCGTGCGCCAGCCTCACCCTTTCCAGCGGGTCGGCGCTCTCCACCGGAATGGTCATCAGCACGCCGGTGAAGTAGTTGCCCGAGATCCGCTCCTTGGAGAAGTCGAAGCTCATGGGCACCGAGGCCAGCAGGGGGTGGTCGGCCACTCCGTCGTATTGCAGCAACAGTTTTCGCAGTGCACCGGCCGAGATGGCCAGCACCAGATCGTTGATCGAGACACCGAGGTGCTTGCTGGCCTGCTTGACGTCGGCCAACGCCAAGGACGCAGTGGCGAACCTGCGCTCGGCCGTCAACGGGTGATTGATGAAGCTGGGCGGCGGAGTGAAGGGCCGGGTGAGCTCCGGAGACAGCTTGCGGGTGCTCTTGCGCACCCGGTTGACTCCCTGGGCCGTGTAACGCACTGTCGCGGGGACCCTGGCCAGCTGGCGGAGATGATCACGAAATGCGCTGCGCGCCAGTTCTCCTCGCGATGGCGGTGGGTCCGCGATGTAGGTGGTGCCATCCGCTTCGGGAGCGGGTTGCAGGTCCATGCCCTGGGCCATCAGATTGGCCGAGGCCACTCCGTCGGCCAACGCGTGGTGGATCTTGCCGACCACGGCTATGCGACCGTCGGCCAGACCGTCGATGAAGTACATCTCCCACAGCGGGTGGCCTCGGTCCAGTGGGGTGCTGGCGATCTCGCCGATGGCCTCATCGAGCTCGCGTCGACCGCCGGGAGCGGGCAGCGTCAGGGGCCGGACGTGGTAGGCCAGGTCCACCTCGCAGTTCTCACGCCACATGGGGCGGTGGAACTTCCAGGGAATGTCGATCAATTGGTAGGCGAAGGGGGCGAGCTTGTGGAGGCGACTTCCGATGACATCACGGAACTCTTCGACCCCGAATCTGCGACCGCCGAGGTCACCGAGTTCGATGATCGCGATCTTGAGCGTGTGCATGTGCACGGTGGGCGTCTCCCCGTACAGCAGCATCGCGTCCCAGCCGCTCAGTCGCTTCATGTAGAGGGACGATACAAGCATTGATGGGCGTCAGATGACCTCTTTGGCAGGGATGGTCGTGTGGGTTCGATGAATGTGGTTCAGGAACAGACCTATTGCCGTTGCCATGGCGCCGGTGCGGGCACCGTCGGTCATGTCGAATGCATGCCCGGCGCCCGGAAGTTCCATGTAACTGACCACCGACCGCGACACCGCGCGCAGACGTTCGACGAAGCTGCGGGCCTGCGCCACCGGGATCACCGAGTCGCCACTGCCGTGGATGACCAGGAACGGCGGGGCATCCGCGTGCACCGCCGCCAGGGGCGAGGCCCGCCGGAACAGCTCCGGATGGCGGTCGATCTTGCGTTTGACCACCACTCGCTCGAGGAAGTCGACAAATCTGGCGCGCTCGACAGTCGAGCGGTCTTCCCAGCAGTACCTGCCATAGATGCCCACCACGGCATCCACCGAGGTGTCCGAACCGTCGGGCAGATCAGCCTGGAAGGACGGGTCGTTGGGCGTCAACCCCGACAGCGCAGCCAGATGGCCACCCGCCGAGCAGCCCGCGATCGCGATGAAGTTGCGGTTGCCGCCGAACCTGTCGACATTGGCCCGGGCCCAGGCGATGGCAGCCTTGACGTCCGTGATGTGTTGTGGCCAGCGGTGATTGGGTGACACGCGGTAGTCGATGGACAGACACACCCAGCCCTGCTCGGCCATGTGGTCCATGAGTGCGTAGCCCTGCAGGATCCGACTGCCGTGCACCCACGCGCCACCGGGAACGAACAGCAGCACCGGAGCGGGCTCGGTGGGCAGATCCGTGGGCCGCCAGACGTCGAGGAGTTGCGACGGACTGCTGCCGTACTGCACCGACGACCGGTAGATGCGTTTGCGGTGCTGCAGCGCCTTCCACAGCGGAGGCGTCCGCTCAGGGGCGGGCCAGTCGATGGCGAGGTCGGCGGCGGGCACCACACCGCGCAGTGCGGCGTCGGACACGGCGTGGGTCTGGTCGCGTTCCAGCTTCTTGATCTCACCGATGCCCGGGGTGAACCAGGACTTGGCGCTGGCTTCCAGGAATTCGGGCGCGTGCCTGACGCCCCAGATACTCATGGCGGTCATACCGCCGAGTGGTTCGAAGTACTTCCCCACGACCGGCAGGGAGGCCGAGCCCACGCTCAGTGCCAACAGGTAGTCCGAGGGTCGGGCTTTGGCCAGCCAACGGACCCGCGTCCACATCGTCGGTCCGGGGTACCGGACCTCGGGTTGTGTCGATGCCACGCGGGCTCCCCCTAGCTACCCAACGGAACCACCCCGCCGAGAAACAACATTGCAAATCTGTCTACCACAGTGTGACCGACGCCGCACCCCAGCTGTTGATGCTTGCGACAGTCCGTGGTACTGAACGTCTTTCGTCAGCCTCGATGTGTTTGCCATCACCCTTCCCAAAAGCCGCCGTCGGGCACAGACTGAACATGTCGATTAAGACTGGACTGAGTCCAATTAACTGAACATGTTCCAGAAAGGTGTACACCCGTGCCATTGCTCTCGATCGGCGACCAGTTCCCCACTTATGACTTGCAGGCCGTCATCGGCGGCGACCTGTCAAAGGTCGACGCCAAGCAGCCCGACGACTACTTCACCCGAGTCACCTCCAACGACCACGCCGGACTCTGGCGCGTCGTGTTCTTCTGGCCCAAGGACTTCACCTTCGTCTGCCCCACCGAGATCGCTGCCTTCGGCAAGCTGAACGAGGACTTCGAGGACCGCGACACCCGCGTGCTCGGCGTCTCCGTGGACAACGAGTTCGTGCACTTCCAGTGGCGCGCGCAGCACGAAGACCTCAAGACGCTGCCATTCCCGATGCTGTCGGACCTGCGCCGCGAGCTGTCCGCAGCCACCGGCGTCCTCAACGCCGAAGGGGTGGCCGACCGCGCCACGTTCATCGTCGACCCCAACAACGAGATCCAGTTCGTCTCGGTGACGGCCGGTTCCGTCGGCCGCAACGTCGACGAAGTGCTGCGCGTGCTCGACGCACTGCAGTCCGACGAACTGTGCGCCTGCAACTGGAAGAAGGGCGACCCCACCATCAACGCCGGCGAGCTGCTGGCCGAGGCGGTCTGAGCATGAGCATCGACAACATCAAGGAAGCGCTTCCGGATTTCGCGAAGGATCTCAAGCTCAACCTGAGCAGCATCGTCAAGACCACCGAGCTCACCGAGCAGCAGCTGTGGGGCGCCTTGGTGGCCACCGCGGCGGCCACCAAGTCGTCGCGCCTGCTCAAGGAGATCTCCGAGGACGCCCTCGACGTGCTCAGCGAGGAGGCCTACCACGCCGCCCTCGGCGCCGCCTCCATCATGGGGATGAACAACGTCTTCTACCGCACACGTGGTCAGCTCGACGGCCGCTACGACGACCTGCGCGCCGGGCTGCGGATGAACATCATCGGCAATCCCGGTGTGCCCAAAGCGGATTTCGAACTGTGGTCGCTGGCCGTATCGGCGATCAACGGCTGCGGACACTGCTTGGCCGCACACGAGGCCACCCTGCGTGACGACGACGTCTCCCGTACGGCGATCTTCGAGGCCATCCGCCTGGCGTCCATCGTCGCCGGCGTGGGTCAGGCACTGCTGACCACCGAGGTGCTCGCCGCCGTCTGACCGGCCGCCACGAGCCCGGGACTTGTAGTCTCGGGCTCGTGGCGCTCACCGACTTCCATCCCGAACTCCGCAACGCCGCCCGTCGGCTTCCCCGCGCATCCATCCGCCCGTCGCTTCTTCCCCTCGTACGGCGCCTGGAGCAGCTACAGCGATACCGCCCTTCTCCGGGCGTCGAGGAGCTGACCACCTCCGACGGCATCAACATACGGCTGCACCGCCCGCCCAGTGGCAGCGAGCCCGGTCCGGCGCTGCTGTGGATCCACGGCGGTGGCTACATCATCGGGACCGCACGCCAGGATGACCGGTTGTGCCGCAAGCTGGCCCGCGAACTCGGTGTCACCGTCGCCGCCACCGAGTACCGGCTGGCGCCCGAACATCCCTACCCCGCCGGGCTCGAGGACTGCTACGCAGCGCTGCAGTGGCTGACACGCCTGCCCGCGGTGGATCCGTCGCGCATCGCAATCGGTGGGGCCAGTGCCGGTGGCGGACTGGCGGCCGCCCTCGCGTTCTTGACCCGCGACCGGGGCGAGATCACGCCCGTCGCACAGCTTCTGGTGTATCCGATGCTCGATGACCGCAGCGCCCATCACTCACATCTCGACGCCATCGAAGCCCGGCTGTGGACCCGGCGCTCCAACCAGTTCGGCTGGGCGTCCTATCTGGGTAACGCAGACCCGGGTGTGGCAGTGCCTGCCCGACGTACCGACCTGGCCGGGCTGCCGCCCGCGTGGATCGGGGTGGGCACCCTGGACCTGTTCCACGACGAAGACATCGCCTACGCCGAGCGGCTGCGGGCAGCCGGGGTGTGCCGTGCGAGCTCGAAGTGGTGGAGGGCGCCTTCCACGGGTTCGACCAGATCGTGGCCAAATCGCAGGTTTCACAGGAGTTCTTCGCCAAGCAGGTGTCGCATCTGCGAGCAGCGTTAGCCAGCTGAGCCGGAGCCGATTTGGGCGTGGTTCCGGTCGCTGAGCGGTTGGTATCACGCCCGAATCGCAGGATCCATCGGTAGCATCACGACAAAGCGCGTGTCGCCGGGTTGCGACTCCACCCACATGTTCCCGCGGTGTTTGTCGATGATCCTGGCCGCCAGATCGAGTCCCAGCCCGGTGCCCTCACCCACCGGCTTGGTGGTGAAGAACGGATCGAAGATCCGCTGATGCAGCTCCTCCGGAACGCCGGGGCCGGTGTCACGGACCTCGACTCGCACACTGTCACCCTGCGGCCGGGTGCGCAACGTCAGCGTGCCCCGATCGGCATTGGAATGCATTGCGGTGACGGCATTGTCGATCAGATTGGTCCACACCTGATTCAGCTCGGCCGGCCAGCACGCCAGCGGCGCGAGAGTGAGGTCGAAGTCCTCGACGACCTCGATGTCCGGCGTCAGGGTGTGCGACAGCATGGCCACCGTATTGCGCAGCAGCACATGCACATCGACGATGTCGAACGGTGCCCGGTCCAACTGCGAATACTGCTTGGCCTGCGACACCAACGACGACACCCGGACTGCGGAATCGGTGATCTCGTTCATCAACAGCTCGGTCTCGACGGTGTAGTGCAACCACTCCAGCACCCGCCCCACCGACGCGTTCGCGTCGGCCACCGTGGCCTCCACGGTGTCGAGCCAGTCGACATCCAGCCCTGCCTCGGAAAAGCAGGACGCCAGCTCCCAGGGGGTGGCAACGTCGTGGTCTTCGAGCCAGTCACCGATGGCTTCCTCGGTGTCGGATTTCTGCAGCGGCGTGAGATCGCGCGATTTCGCCACCCTTTCGGCCACCCGATCCTGCAGTTCGACGAGGGCATGGATGGCGGCCTGGTCGAACGTGGCGGTGAGCACGGCCAAGGTGCGCCGCATTCCGGCGATGCGATCGCGCAGGGTCGAGGTGGCACGTACCGCCGCGGACGCCGGATTGTTCAGCTCATGGGTGAGCCCGGCGGTCAGCTGCCCCAACTGCACCATCCTGTCGTGCGGCCCGACGATCCGGTTCTGGTTGGACCGGCCCACCGTCGACCCCACCAGGAAGTGGCACGCCATCGGGAACTCGGTGCGCAGAAATCGCCCCAGCGCAGCGGCGTCGATGACGAACATCCGCGACGGCGCAGACGCGCGGGCAGAGGTCTCGTAGCGCTGCTCCTCTTCGAGAAACGCCGACCAGGCACCGAAGTACGACCCACGCTGAGAGCTCCTGAGCGTTTCGATATCCGTCTCACCGGAGCGTTTGGTGAGCACTATTTCACCGTCCAACAGCACGAACAGGCTGGCGGCGGGCTCACCCTCGGCGATCAGTGGACCCGGCTCGACATGCACCACTTTGCCGTCGCGGCACAGCGTCTCGAGCTGACTGTCCGACAGTGACTCGAAGAGGAACAGGCTGCGCAGGTCATCGCGGTGGCACACTTCGGAAGTATCGAACTCGTCGCCCACCCTGCCAGTATGTCCCGCCGGTTGGGTCACGGGTGCACAGGATGCGGCGAACACCGGATCGTATCCGCGTTGCCACAACAAGCGCGGAGAAACGATGGATCTTCCCCGAAACGCCGTGACGACCGTGCTGCGGTGATAGACACAGAAGCACCGTTCGAAGGGGAGCGAGCATGCAATTGCGCTATGCGGGCGCAGTAGGTGTCCTGGTGGCTGCGGTGTGTGCCGCGGCACCCGCACAGGCCGACGTCCTGGTCCCCATTGTCGACGGCAACTACAGCTACAGCGAGCCAGGCAAGCCTGCGGCGGTGTGGGAGATCAGCACCGTCTGCATCCAGGCCAACGGCACCCGTGCGCAACAGGACTACAGCGACATCACCATCCAGAGCATGGGTTGCCTCAGTCGTGTCACCAGCCGCACAGACAACAAGGTCACCCAGGACGAGCAGCTGCTCAACACCGCGGGTGACGCCCGGCTGACCGGCGGACTGTGGACCTTCAGCAACATCTGGAGCTCGGGCCGGATCTGCCCGGACGGCAGGAAGGTGCCGGTGACCGACACCTTCGCCTATGACTCCAGGGCACTCACCGGAATGCGCACGACGTTGTGGGGCGACGAGTGCGGCACCCCGCCGGGCATGACAAAGGTGCCGTTCACGCTGAGCCTTCGCGAGGTCAAGGATCCTCCGATGGTGCACCGCTTCCCGGACACCTGCAACTACCTGGTGGGCAGGCCCAGCATCTGCTCGTGAACTCCGTTGCGCGGCAACCTACCTCGGCCTGCGCAACTAGGAGACCGAGTACTTCTGCACCAGGGACTGCTTGTACAGCTTGCCGGTGTCCGTGCGCGGCAGTTGGGCCTCGAAGGAGATGGACCGCGGGCACTTGTAGTGGGTCAACCTCTCGCGCAGCCACCCGATGAGCTCGGCGGCGACTTCGTCGGTGGCGTCGGCGGGGTCGACGGTCTGCACCACTCCCTTGACACTCTGGCCCATCTCGTCATCGGGGATACCGAACACCGCGGCGTCCATCACCTTGGGGTGGGTGACGAGCAAGTTCTCCGCTTCCTGGGGGTAGATGTTCACCCCACCGGAGATGATCATGTGGTGACGGCGATCGGTCAGATACAGGTAACCATCGTCGTCGACATAACCGATGTCGCCCACCGTCTTCCAGCCCTGCGGGTGACGTGACTTGGCGGTCTTCTCGGCGTCGTTGAGGTACTCGAAATCGAAGCCGCCCTCGAAGTAGATCTCGCCGGCCTCGCCCGCGGGCAGTTCGTTGCCGTCCTCACCGACGATGTGCAGGACGCCGGCCAGGGGGCGACCCACCGAGCCGGGGTGGGTCAGCCATTCCTCTGCCGAGATCAGCGTGGAGCCGTGTGCTTCCGAGGAGGCGTAGTACTCGTCGACGATGGGGCCCCACCAGTCGATCATCTGTTTCTTGATATCCACCGGACACGGTGCGGCGGCATGCATCACCCGCTCCAGGCTGGACACGTCGTAGGAGCTGCGCACCTCCTCGGGCAGCTTCAGCATCCGGGTGAACATCACCGGGACGAACTGGCCGTGCGTGATCCGGTGCTGCGCGATGGCCTCCAGACATCCCTCGGCGTCGAACTTCTCGAGGACGACGGTGGTGATACCGGCCGCCTGCGTCTGCATGGACCATACGGACGGCGCCGTGTGGTAGAGCGGCGCGGGGCTCAGATACACGGCATCGGGGTGCATCCAGAATGACACCAGCGCGGCCATCAGGCCGGGCGATTCCGACGGCGGGACATGCGGCAGTGCGCGTTTGATGCCCTTGGGCCGGCCGGTGGTACCCGAGGAGTACTGCAGCAGATCGCCTTCGATCTCGTCGGCGATGGGCGTAACAGGTTGGTGGGCAACCGCTTCGGGGTAGCGCTGCCAGCCGTCCAAGTCGCCGTCGGCGATGAGCAGCAGCTCCGGGAGCCCGCGGGGCAGGTGCTCAGCGAGGTCGGTCAGCGTCTTGACCTGCGCAGCAGACCCCACTATGGCCTTGGCGCTGCTGTTGTCGACGATGTACGCGGCTTCTGCCGGCGCGAGGTGGGTGTTGATGGGCACGTAGTACAGCCCCGCCCGACGTGCTGCCCACATCACCGCATGCATGTGGGCGTTGTTCTCCATCAGTATCGCGACGACATCACCTTCGACCAGGCCGGCCTGCCGGAAGTGGTGCGCCAGCTGATTGGCCCCGGCCTCGAGTTCGCCGAACGTCACCACGGTCCCGGACGGGTGCATGATGATGGCCGGCTTGTCCGGAGTGGACTGGGCGGTTTCGCGGATCTGCATGTGCCGACTTTACTGCGCCTCAGTTGACAGGTGTCAAGACCGGTTTTCGCGGAAAGCTCCGACCTGACGATCAGAGCTCGATATGTCAGACCGGCTTGACGGCGGCGATGCTGTGCATGCGGGGGTGTTCGCGGGCCCGGACGATCGACAGACCGGCCCCGGTGATGGCGTCCCGCAGATCGACACGTGCGTCGGTGATCATCTGCTCGGCGCCGGTGCGGGCCAGCACCTTGCGCACCCCCAGGGGCAACCGCGGCGGGCGGAAGTCCGCGAGGAACAGCAGCCCGCCCGGACGCAGCACCCGATGGATCTCGCACATCGACCACAACCAGAGTCGCTGGGGAATGTGATGGAACGCCAGGCTGGACACCGCGACATCGAAAGAGGAGTCCGCGAAGGGCAGATCCTCGGCCCCGGCCACAGCAAAAGTGCAGCCCCCGGGATTGGCACGACCTGCGTAGTCGACCAGCGTCGGCGACGGGTCGATACCCACCACCGCTCCGCCGGGCGACACTGCTGAACTCAGGGCGGAAGCGAAATACCCGGTGCCGCAGCCAATATCGATAACCCGATCGCCGGGGCGCGCCCCGGAGGCCGCCACGAGATCCGCCCAGACACGGCGACGACGACGGGAACCCAGGAAGTGCAGGTCGGCCATCAGCTCGTAGGTCCGCGGGTGGTGGATGACGCTCTCGCCGGGCCGTGAACCCATGAGCCGTTCGCCGATCGACATCCCGCCACCTATCTACGTATTAAGTACGTACTTACCAACGTAGCAGAAGAAAGAGCGGCAAGACGCGGTACGGCCCCCGGTCCAAAAGACCGGGGGCCGTACCGAGCGCTGCGATATGTGGGTGTCAGTCAGCCTCTGCCAGACGAGTTTTCAGTGCATCGAACTCGTCCTTGATGCCGGTGGGCAGCTTCTCGCCGACGAATTCGAACCACTCTTCGATCAGCGGCAGCTCGGCGCGCCACTCATCGACGTTGACCGCCAGGGCGGCGTCCACGTCGGCGGAGTCGACGTTCAGACCGGACAGATCGAGATCAGCGGCACTGGGCACGATGCCGATGGGCGTCGAGACGCCGTTGGCCTTGCCCTCGACGCGCTCGATGATCCACTTCATCACGCGGCTGTTCTCACCGAATCCGGGCCACAGGAACCGACCATCGTCACCGCGACGGAACCAGTTGACGAAGAACACCTTCGGCAGCTTCGATTCGTCGGAGTTCTTGCCGGTGTCGATCCAGTGCTGCATGTAGTCGCCGACGTTGTAGCCGATGAACGGCAGCATGGCCATGGGATCGCGGCGCACGGTGCCGACCTTGCCCTCGGCAGCGGCGGTCTGCTCGGAGCCCAGCGTGGCACCGATGAACACGCCGTGCTGCCAGTCGCGGGCCTGCGTCACCAGCGGCACCGTGGTCTTGCGGCGGCCACCGAACAGGATGGCCGAGATGGGCACGCCCTGGGGGTCGTCCCATTCCGGAGCCAGGGTGGGGCACTGCGACATCGGGGTGCAGTAACGCGAGTTCGGGTGTGCGGCCTTGGTTTCCGTCTCGCGGAGGATCCAGTCCTGGCCCTTCCAGTCGATCAGATGGTCGGGTTCGCCCTCCAGGCCCTCCCACCACACGTCACCGTCGTCGGTCTTGGCGACGTTGGTGAAGACGGTGTTGCCGGCCGCGATCGTCTTCATGGCGTTGGGGTTCGAGGACCAGTTGGTACCGGGGGCAACCCCGAAGAAGCCGAACTCGGGGTTGGTGGCGTACAGCCTGCCGTCCTTGCCGAACCGCATCCACGCGATGTCGTCACCCACGGTTTCGGCGCGCCAGCCGGGGACGGTGGGCTGCAGCATCGCGAGGTTGGTCTTGCCACACGCCGAGGGGAAGGCCGCCGCGATGAAGTAGGCCTTGTTCTCCGGCGAGATGAGCTTGAGGATCAGCATGTGCTCGGCCAGCCAGCCCTCGTCGTGCGCCATGGCCGAGGCGATACGCAGCGAGTAGCACTTCTTGCCCAGCAGGGCATTGCCGCCGTAACCCGAACCGTAACTCCAGATTTCACGGGTCTCGGGGAAGTGGGTGATGTACTTGGTGTCGTTACACGGCCACGGGACGTCCGCCTGGCCCTCCTCCAGCGGCGCACCCAGGGAGTGCAGCGCCTTCACGAAAAAGCCGTCCTCGCCGATCTTGTCGAGCGCGTCCTGCCCCATGCGGGTCATGGTGCGCATGGAGACCACCACGTACTCGGAGTCGGTGAGTTCGACACCCAGCTTGGGATCCTCGGCACCCAGGGGCCCCATGCAGAACGGCACCACATACATGGTGCGTCCACGCATCGAGCCGCGGTAGAGGTCCTTCATGATGGACCGCATCTCGTCGGGATCCATCCAGTTGTTGGTGGGACCCGCGTCGATCTCTTTCTCCGAACAGATGAAGGTGCGCGATTCGACGCGCGCGACATCGGACGGATCGGACAGGGCCAGGTAGGAGTTGGGCTGCTTCTCGTTGTTCAGCTTCTCGAATGTGCCGGCTTCGACGAGCTGCGCGGCCAGGCGCTCGAACTCTTCTTCCGAGCCATCAGCAAACACCACCCGGTCTGGCTGTGTCAGTTCGGCGACCTCTTGCACCCAGGCCAGCAGGCCCTGGTGTTTGGTCGGTGCTGCGTCCAGACCTGGAATGGTCGCTGAGGTCATCAATTTCTCCTGGATAGGTTTTACCGCCAGAACGTAATGCCCATTCCGCTGCGCGGATGCCCCGACGGCGAACACGAACGTCCCTGGTTCTAGAGGTTAACCCCGGTGACATACCCGGCGTAAACCGAGAGTATGTCCATTGACTCACAGGAACGATTCAGATTGGCCTTATCTGCGCTATTCATCGATTCAGTTCGCCCGACATCCAATTCGTTGAAACGATTCAGTACGAATTCGTCTGGTTTTTCCACTCTTTACTCACCGGTAGGACAAGCGTCGAGTTCCGACCGCACCACTGCGAGCGCGCGGGCCAGTTCCGGCACAGTGCGATCACGGACCGCGGCGGCACGAGCGCGGGCCAATGCGTGCTCGCGCAGTCGGGCGTCGAGTTCGGAGATCCGGTCCGCCGTCCGCCGAGTGGCGGCCTCCTCCTGGTCGGCCAGCGCGCCGGTCAACTCCGCCTCCGCCGTCAGCACCCGGGTGGCCACCAGTTGATCGGTGGTCGCACGGACCCGGGCCATCACCTCGCTCACCCAACGGTCCAGCACTGCCCTGTCCTGCAGCACGCCGCGGGTGCCCACCACCCACAACGTCACCAGCACACCCACCACCGCCCCCAGGACGGCGCCTGCCAGCGTCAGCCCGGGCGCCAGATCGGCCACCAACCGGCTCGACGTCACCGCGACACCCAGCCCGAAACCCGCGCCGAGCAGCATCACCAATCGTGTCTCCAAGGTGCGTGACCGCAGTGGCGGGCCACCCACCTCGAGTGCACAACCGGAGGCCGGCACCGACACCGCCGGCAACTCCAGCTCTGCGGCGACATCGGCGAAGTGCGCTGTGATGCCGTCGTCGACCTCGCCGATCACCTCATCGACCCGCCGTTGGACATAGGCGGGGAACTCCGGCATACCCCGCCGGCGCAGCCCCGCAGCATCCTCTTGCAGTTCGGTGAGCACCGAGGCACACCGGCTCCGACTGAAGTAGGACAGCTGCACGCGGGCCTGCTGCAGCGCGTTGCGCAAGACGATGGACCGTTGTGAGCGATCCACCCGACGCTCGCTCAGCACGTCGGCACGCTTGGCGCGGATCCGGTTGGCGACCTCCTCGTGGTCGTCGGCAGCGTCATCGTGCGCCAGCCGCGCTGCTTCCAACGCATTTTCCCACTGCCGCAACCTGTTCCGCCGCTCCAGCGTCGGGTCGGCCAGCTGGCCGCGCACCTGGGTCACCAGATCGTCGAGTTGCGGTTCGCCGAGCTGCGGGGCGGCGGCCACGCCCACCCAGGGCATCCGCCGATACCGGCGATGGCCACCCAACAGTTCGCGGTTGCGCTCGAGCACGTCGCGCCACCGGTGATGGACGTCCACCTTGGAAACCGCACCGATCACGGCGTCGGTCCCCGACGCCGCAGCGTCCAACAGCGCGCAGTCCGACTCGGCGAGCGGCGCGGCGGCCGACACCACGAAGACGATCACCGCAGGCGTCTCACCGGCGAGCTCACCGGACTCCACCACGATGTTGTCCGGCAGCTGATCACGAAGGGCCGCAACCACACTGGTGCATCCGGCCAGCCACGGACCGGTGACCAGCACGGTGTCGGCCCGCGGCGCGGCGGCGGGCCGCTCGACCTCCGGTGCAAGGGCGCCGATCAGCTGGTCGACGTCGGTCACCGGCTGCTCCACAGCAACAACGACCCCGCGGTGAGGTCTGCCGCGCAGGCCCGATGCACCGCCGACACCGGGCCCTGCCCATATCGCTGCCAATGCCGCGCCCGTTCCACGTGCTCCACCGGACCGATCGGTGCGCCCGCGGCACACAGCACCTGCGTTGCCGCCGCCATCCGGGTCAGTATCACCTCATCGGAGTGCAGTAGACCGGCCACCGATCGGTCGGTGATGGCCGCCAGTTCCAGCGTGGCCAGGGCGGCCCGGAGTCGGCGGTACCGGCCCTCGGCCCCCAGATCGGTGATGAGGTCGATCACCACATCCAGGTCGCCGGCTCGGCGCAACGCCGCCCGCACGTCATCGACCGTCGCCGCGGGGTGGTTGCGCACCGCGACCACCGCATGCGCGATCCCGAACAGATCCAGCTTCTCGATCAGCTGCCGCCGGACACCGACCGGCAGCCCGTGGGCACAGGAGAGGAAAGCGTCCGCCGTCCTCAGATCCGCAGGTTCGACGGCCAACGTCCGCACGGCCCGCATCAGTTCGTCATCGAGCACCGACGGATCCAGCGCGGCCACGGCCAGCAGACCGACCATCGGCACCACCGGCGCCCCGGCGACCTCCGCCAACGCGTCGCACCGCCTGCGGGCGGTCTCGACGGGACCACCCCGCCCCAGAGGGTGTGTGTCCGCCTTGGTGAGCACCACCAGCACCGGCCCGGCGGCCGCCATCACAGCCTGCACGTCCTCGGGCTTGACGGTTTCTGCCACCACCCGGACGGTGACGTCGACGTCGACGTCACTGACATCGAACCGGTCCAGCGCCCGCAGCGCCGCCAGTACCGCGCCGGTGCCCACCCCCGGTCGGCCGTGTACCGCCACCCGCTGCCGGGCCGCGGCCCTGAACTGCTCCGCTTCGTTCATGTGAACCCATCGTGGCATCCGGGCCCTGGTGGCGCGAGCCACTGCCGACCGGCCTGTGGAGAGCCACACACTCCTGTGACGTGACCTCTTCAGGCAACTGTTGGGTATCAAATCGCACCACGATGCAGGTTCACCCGGTCAGATGAGAGACCATGGACCGATGTGTGCCCAACGCGGAGCCGAGTCGGTGGACGAGTTCACCCGACCCACCGGCCCGGAACCAGGGCATCCGCACCCTCGGATCACCAGTTTTCGCTCCCGCCGCTCCACCCTCACCGAATCCCAACAAGAGGCTTGGGACCGGTTGTGGCCGCAGATCGGGACCCAGGCCCGCCTCGGTGACAAACCTGCACCACTCGTGGACGCCGGAGCCTGGTTCGGCCGCACCGCACCGCTGGTACTGGAAATCGGCTGCGGTACCGGCACCTCGACACTGGCCATGGCCCGGGTCGAGACGGACATCGACGTGATCGCCGTCGAGGTCTACAAGCGCGGCCTGGCGCAGCTGCTGTCGGCCATCGACCGCGAGAACGTGCCGAACATCCGGTTGATCCGCGGCGACGCCGTTGACGTACTGGAATATCTGCTGGTCCCGGGCATGCTCACCGGTGTCCGGGTCTTCTTCCCGGATCCCTGGCCCAAGTCACGACACCACAAACGCCGGTTCCTGCAGCCGTCGAATGTCGCGATGATCGCCGATCGGCTGCGCCCGGGCGGGGTTCTACACGCCGCCACCGACCACGCCGGCTACGCAGAACAGATCGCCGAGGTCGGCGATGCCGAACCGCTGTTGCGCCGCGTACCCGCAGACCGGCTAACAACATTGCCCATCTCCGTCATGCGGCCCGTCACCAAATACGAGGGCAAAGCGCAGCATGCAGGCAGCGCCGTGACCGAACTCATCTGGGAGCGCCGGTGAGCATCGAGATCGAGGACCTGGCCCAGCTCGACCAGAACCCCGTTGCTGCCGCCCGTGAGCGGGTGCTGCTGGTGTGGGATGCCCCCAACCTGGACATGGGCCTCGGCGCCATCCTCGGCGGCAGGCCAACCGCCGCACACCGACCCCGTTTCGACGCCCTGGGCCGGTGGCTGCTCAGCCGCACCGCCGACATCTCCGCGGGCACGGGTACCGCCACACTGGAACCCGAAGCCACCGTCTTCACCAATATCGCCCCTGGCAGCGCCGATGTGGTCCGGCCCTGGGTGGAAGCACTACGCAACGTGGGCTTCGCGGTTTTTGCGAAACCCAAGGTCGACGAAGACAGTGACGTCGACGTCGACATGCTCAACCACATCTCGCTGCGGCGCAGCGAGGGCCTGGCAGCGCTGATCGTGGCCTCCGCCGACGGTCAGGCCTTTCGCCAGCCGTTGGAGGAGATCGCCCGCGATGACGGGACACCGGTTCATGTGCTCGGATTTCGCGAACATGCGAGCTGGGCGCTAGCGTCGGATACCTTGGAGTTCGTCGACCTGGAGGACATTCCCGGCGTTTTCCGGGAACCGTTGCCGCGAATCGGGCTGGATTCGCTTCCGGACGAGGGAGCGTGGCTGCAACCGTTCCGGCCGTTGTCGTCGTTGTTGGCGTCCCGGGCTTAAAACTTCAGAGCCACATGCGCGCGAGATCGCGCCAAAACTTGCAGTGAAGGTTAGGAGCTCACGTGTTCGCCTGGTGGGGTCGGATGGTGTACCGCTTCCGGTATCTGGTTATCGGGGTGATGGTCGCACTGTGCGTCGGCAGCGGCATCTACGGATTCAGCCTGGGACAGCACGTCACGCAGAGCGGTTTCTACGACGAGGGCAGTGACTCGGTCCACGCGTCGGTGGTGGCCGACGAGGCGTATGGACGTGACACCTCGTCACACATCATCGGTGTCTACACCGCGCCGGAGGGCAAGACGGTCGAGGATCCGGCCTTCCAGAAGAAGATCGTCGACAGCCTCGACAAGCTCCAGGAAGACCACCCCGACGAGGTGTTGCGGTCGATCGGTTACTTCCGCAGCCCCGAGCTGCTGGACAACATGTCCGACGCGGACAAGAAGCACGCGTTCATGTCGATCCAGCTCAAGGGCGACAACGACGACACCATCCTGAACAACTACAAGTTGGTCCAGCCGGATCTGCTGAAGTTGCGCGACGAGGGCGTCGACGTCCAGTACGCCGGCCTGCAGCCGCTGGCCAACGAACTCACGGGCACCATCGGCGAGGACCAGCAGCGCGCCGAGGTGGCAGCCATCCCCTTGGTGTCCGTCGTGCTGTTCTTCGTGTTCGGCACCGTGGTCGCCGCGTTCCTGCCGGCGTTCATCGGCGGCCTGACCATCCTCGGGGCCTTGGGCATCATGCGCTTTGCCGCCGACTTCATCCCGGTGCACTTCTTCGCCCAGCCCGTGGTGACGCTGATCGGTCTGGGTATCGCGATCGACTACGGCCTGTTCATCGTGAGCCGGTTCCGCGAGGAGATCGCCGAGGGCTACGACACCGAGGTGGCCATCCGAAGAACGATGATGACGTCGGGCCGCACGGTGGTGTTCTCCGCAGTCATCATCGTGGCGTCCTCGGTACCGCTGCTGCTGTTCCCGCAGGGCTTCCTGAAGTCCATCACCTACGCGATCATCGCCTCGGTGATGCTGGCGGCCATCCTGTCGATCACCGTCCTGGCGGCAGCATTGGCCATCCTCGGTCCGCGAGTCGACGCACTCGGTGTGAAGATGCTGCTGCGGTTCACCGCCCCGGACACCATCTACTCGGACCCCGCGGCCACCAAGACCAACCCCTTCGCCGTGGCGGCCATTCCGCTGGGCCTGCTGCTCCCGCCCCTCGGCATCGCCGCCGGCCACCTGGCCCGCCATCAGATCCGCCGCACCCAGGACAAGGGTGCCCAGTTCGCCCTCATCGGGCTGATCCTCGGCTACGTCAGCATGGCCGCCTGGGTCGGCTACGGCCTCTACGAGCTGTACCGTTCAGGCTCCGCCAGCTCGGTCATCGTGTGGATCCTGGTCGGTATCGCCGTGTTCATCTTCGGCGCCGTCGCGTTGCTCTCGATTGCGCGGTACGTCCCAGGGTTCCGCAAGCCGTTTGAATGGTGGCTCAACTGGCTGGCCGAGAAGACCCAGAAGACCAAGACCCGCCAAGAGGTCGAGAAGGGTTTCTGGGGCAAGCTGGTCAACCGCGTGATGAAGCGGCCCGCCGTGTTCGCCATCCCGATCATCATCGTGATGGTGGTGCTGATCATTCCGCTGGGTCAGCTGGCTCTCGGCGGCATCAGCGAGAAGTACCTGCCGCCGGACAACTCCGTGCGCCAGGCGCAGGAGGAGTTCGACCGCACTTTCCCCGGCTTCCGCACCGAGCCCCTGACCATGGTCATCCAGAGCACCGACGGCAAGCCGGTCACCGACGACCAGATCGCCGCGGTGCGCAGCAAGGCCATGGAAGTCCCCGGCTTCATCGACCCGGACAACGATCCGGACAAGATGTGGACCGAACGGCCCTACCTCGACGGCGCCTCGAAGGACCCGTCGGTCCGGGTGATCCAGAACGGTCTGGAGAACCGCAACGACGCCGCCCAGAAACTCGAAGAGCTGCGGTCCATCTCCCCGACCCCGGGGGTGACGGTATCGGTGGGTGGTACGCCCGCCCTCGAGCAGGACAGCATCCAGAGCCTGTTCGACAAGCTGCCGCTGATGGTGGTGGTGCTGATCGTCACCACGACCATCCTGATGTTCCTGGCGTTCGGGTCGGTGGTGCTGCCGATCAAGGCCGCGCTGATGAGTGCGCTGACACTCGGTTCGACGATGGGCATCCTGACGTGGATGTTCGTCGACGGCCACGGATCCGGGTTGATGAACTACACGCCACAGCCCCTCATGGCGCCGATGATCGGTTTGATCATCGCGGTGATCTGGGGTCTGTCCACCGACTACGAGGTGTTCCTGGTGTCCCGGATGGTCGAGGCCCGCGAACGCGGGATGTCGACAGCGGAGGCCATCCGAATCGGCACCGCGACCACGGGCCGGCTGATCACCGGCGCCGCCCTGGTCTTGGCGGTGGTGGCCGGCGCCTTCGTGTTCTCCGACCTGGTGATGATGAAGTACCTGGCGTTCGGTCTGCTGATCGCGCTTCTGTTGGATGCCACCGTGATTCGTATGTTCCTGGTGCCCGCGATCATGAAGATGCTCGGCGACGACTGCTGGTGGGCACCGCGCTGGATGAAGCGGATCCAGGTCAAGGTCGGGCTCGGCGAGACTCACCTGCCCGACGAACGCAAGCGTGTCGTCACTCAGGACACCGACGACGACCGCGAACTCGTCGGGGCGGGTGCCCCCGTGCCACCGCGCAACCGCCCTGTGCACGACCCGACGCATCCCGGCCCCGCCGGCCCGCGTCATATTCCCCCGCGGTCCGCACTGCCCTCGGGTGGGGCCGGTGCCACCACCCGTATCCCGACTCCTCCCCCGGTTCCCCGGTGGCGGGTCCGGGTGACAGCGAAGCTCCCACCACGCGGTTCGCCTCGGCACGCAACGCTGTTCGCAGCGCCGTCTCCGGTGCCGGCACCCGACCGCGGCCACCCCAGGGTGGCACCGGTGAGCGCGAGATCGAATCGTGGCTCGGTGAGCTGCGTGGTAAGCCGGGTGCCACCGGCCAGCAGCCACCGGTGCAACCGCCGTCGGCCGAGCCCACCCGTTCGATGGGTCCGGAAGCCGGAGGCTCGGATTCCGGGGACGACAACACCGAGGACGCCACCACGGCCTTCGCCGCTCAGCCGCAGCCGCAGCCTCAGGATGAGGACGACTCCGCCACCCGGGCCATCCCGGTGTCGAAGCCGCGGGATGCCGATGCCGCCACGGAGAAGATGAACGCCCGCGGCGAATCCGAGGAGAAGCGGCGTCGCGGCGGCGGGGTCAGCGCCCAGGACCTGCTCCGTCGCGAGGGTAGGAAGCTCTGACTACTGGCGCCGAGAATCCGGCACTTCGTCGGGTTCGGCGTCCACGATGGGACCGTCATCGGCTTCCATCCTGGCCGCTTCGGCGTCCGGGTCCTCCGCCAGCAGCACGCGAATGGCGCTGTTGACGAACGCGATGGTGGGTACCGCCAGCAGTGCGCCGACGATGCCCGCCATGACACCACCACCTGCGATGCCGAGCACCACGGCCAACGGATGGATGGATACCGCGCGACCCATCACCAACGGCTGGAGCACATGTGCTTCGAGCTGCTGGACCGCGATGATCAGGCCGAAGGTGATCAGCGCGTAGACGACGCCCTTGGCCAGCAGTGCCACCACCACGGCGAGGAACCCGGTGATGACGGCACCGACCAACGGAATGAACGCGCCGAGGAACACCAGCGACGCCAGCGGCAGCGCCAGCGGGATCCCCATGATGGCCAGCCCCGTGCCGATGCCGATGGCGTCGACGAGCGCCACCAGGAAGGTGGCCCGGATGTAGCCGATCAACGAGTGGAAACCGGCCCGTCCCGCTTCACTGACCCGTTGCCGGACGGTGCTCGGGAAGATCCTGGTGACGAACGCCCAGATGTTGCGGCCGCCGTGCAGCAAGAAGATCAGCGTGAAGAACACCAGCAATGCGCCGGTGACGATCTCGGTGACCGTCGCTGCGGTGGACAGCGCACCGCTGGTCAACCGCTCCTGGTTGTTGCGCACAGCTTCGATGGCCGAGTTGCCGAAGTTGTCGATCTGGTCGCGGCTCAGGTGCGCAGGGCCCTCGATGAGCCAGGTGCGGGCGCTGTCGATGCTTCGGGTGACCTCGTTGACCAACTGCGGCAGACCGGACGCGAATTGGCTGACCACGAACGTCAGGAGCCCACCCAGAATGGCGAAACTGCTCAGCAGCACCAGCGCCACTGCTCCCCCACGCGGCGCGCCGCGACGGTCCAGCCAGTCCACCAACGGCATCAGCAGGGCCGCGAGCATGGTGGCCAGCGCCACCGGGACCACCAGAACCAGGAGTTCTTTGATCACCCACAGCACCGCCATGAGCGCACCGAACAGCACAAGAAGCCGCCACGACCACGCGGCGGCTTTGCGGACCAGCGGTGTGACCGATGCGTCCTCGGCCCCAGGTGGCAGCATTCGGTCACTGTAACGGGCTCAGGGCGCGCCGTGCGGCAACGCGGCGAACCCACTACCCTGCGCCGTTAGTCTGATTGGCGTGTCCTCCGACGCGCAGTCCACCCAATCGCAGGAGGCGACCCGCGGGAAGTACTGGTGGGTTCGCTGGGCGGTGCTGGCTGTCGTGGTGGTCGTGCTGGCGGTGGAGGCCGCACTGGTGTGGGACCAGCTGGCCAAGGCCTGGCGCAGCCTGCTCGACGCCAACTGGTGGTGGGTGCTGGCGGCCGTCGCCGCGGCCATGCTGTCGATGCACAGCTTCGCCCAGATCCAACGCACCCTGCTGAAATCGGCCGGGGTGACGGTGCGGCAGTGGCGCTCGGAGGCGGCGTTCTATGCGGGCAACTCGTTGTCCACCACGCTGCCCGGCGGTCCGGTGCTCTCGGCCACCTTCATCTACCGCCAGCAGCGGATCTGGGGAGCATCCCCGGTGGTGGCGTCCTGGCAGCTGGTGATGTCGGGTGCACTCCAGGTGGTGGGGCTGGCGCTGCTGGGCCTCGGCGGCGCATTCCTGTTGGGCGCCAAGAACAATCCGTTCTCACTACTGTTCACCCTCGGCGGCTTCGTCGTCCTGCTGCTGCTCGCCCAGGCGGTGGTGTCGCGGCCCGAACTGCTCGACGGTATCGCGGTGCGCGTGCTGTCCTGGTTCAACCAGTTGCGCAACAAGCCGGCCGAGACCGGGGTGACCAAGTGGCGTGCAATCCTGGCGCAGTTGGAGTCGGTGAGCATGAGCCGGCGCACCCTGGGCACGGCGTTCAGCTGGTCGTTGTTCAACTGGATCGCCGACGTCGCGTGCCTGGCCTTCGCCGCCTATGCCGCCGGCGGGCACCCCTCGCTGGCCGGCCTCACCGTCGCCTACGCCGCGGCGCGCGCAGTCGGGTCCATCCCGCTGATGCCGGGCGGGTTGTTGGTGGTGGAGGCTGTGCTGGTGCCCGGCCTGGTGTCCAGTGGCATGACGCTGCCCGCCGCCATCTCGGCAATGTTGATCTACCGGCTGGTCAGCTGGATCTTCATCGCCGCGATCGGCTGGGTGGTGTTCTTCTTCATGTTCCGCACCGAAAGCCAGATCGATCCCGACGTGGAGGCCGCTGCCGCAGCCCCGGACACCGAGGATCCGCAGCAGAACGAGGACCGTTGATGCGCATCATGGTGTTGACCTCAGTGTTGGTGTTGGCGCTGGCAGGTTGCGCCTCGGACTCCGAACCGAGCCCACCCGCCGAAACAGGCCCGGCGCCGATGCTGACACCGCTGATCGGCTCGGCGGTGGCCGAGCCGATCGCAACCCCGGCCACCGACGGCCGCGTCCATCTGGCCTACGAGCTGACGCTGAGCAACACCCTGGGCTCAGATGTCACCATGACCTCTCTGTCGGCGCGTTCGGGCGACCAGACCCTGGCCACCCTGACCGGTGATGACCTGGCGTTCTGGACCCGGGCGTTCGGGAGGCAGCCAAGCCCACCGATGTGGTCAAGCCCGGGCAGACCATCGCGGTCTGGATGGACGTCGTGCTGGATGCCGGCGCCGAGATCCCTGCGGAGCTGACCCATTCCGTGGATCTGGCGGTGGCCAAGCCGATTCCGGGGCTGGTGCCTGCGACCCTGACTCAGCCGGTGGCCCCGGTGAGTGTCTCGACCCGCAAGCCGGTGTCGATCGCGCCGCCGTTGGACGGCCCGAACTGGCTCAACGGTGACGGTTGCTGCAGCATGTCCGCACACCGGACGGCGCTCAACCCGATCAACGGAAAGCTATACGCCGCAGAACGATTCGCCATCGACTACGTGCAGTTGCGAGATGACTTCAGGCTGTACTCGGGTAGCGCCACCACCCCGGAGAGCTACGCCTACTTCGGGGCGCAGATCCACGCCGTCGGTGACGGAAAGGTGGTGGCGGTGGTGGATGGTCTGCCCGAGCAGGTGCCGACCAAGACGCCGAAAGGTTTGCCGTTGAACGAGTACGGCGGCAACCACGTGGTCCAGGACCTCGGCGACGGCAACTACGCCTTCTACGCGCATCTGCAGCCAGGCACCATCACGGTCAAACCCGGCGACGATCTGGCCGTCGGCCAACCGTTCGCCGAACTGGGCAACACCGGCAACAGCGACGCGCCGCACCTGCACTTCCATGTGATGGACGGCCCGGATCCGCTGATGGCCAACGGATTGCCGTTCGTGATCAACAATTTCGGGCTGACCCAGCGGATGGCGTCGACAGCGGGCCTCGACGTGTTGTTCACCGGCAAGCCGGCTCCGCTGCAGACGGGGTTTGCCGCCAGGGACGAATCCGAGGTCAGCCCGCTGGAGCTCGACATCATGAATTATTCTGTCGGACAATGAAATCTGACACAGCAGTAGCAATTGCCGCCGACACCGCAGCCGTGGTCACCTTCTGCACCATCGGCAGACGCAGCCACGCCGAGGGGCTGACGGTCAAAGGCATCGCCACCACCACCTGGCCGTTCCTCACCGGAACCGCCGTGGGCTGGGTGCTCAGCCGCGGCTGGCGCAAGCCGGCAGCGGTGACGCCAACGGGCCTGGTCGTCTGGGTCTGCACGGTGCTGGTGGGCATGGTGCTGCGCAAGCTCACCGCGGCCCCGGTGGCCGCCAGCTTCATCGTGGTGGCCTCGTCGGTGACCGCCGCCTTTCTGCTGGGCTGGCGCTTACTGTTCGGCCGGTGGAGCCACCGCGACGGTCAACGTCGCGCGTAACCCGCCCAGGGGGCCGTCGGACAGTTCGATGGTGCCGCCGTGCAACAGCGCCTGCTGCTCCACCAGCGCGAGCCCGAGTCCGGAACCGCCCACCTCGGCGGTACTGCCACGGGAGAAACGCTGCAACACAGCGGTGTGCTCCTCGACCGGCAGCCCGCGGCCGTTGTCGTCGACCACGATCACCATGGAGTCGCCGCGCCTGCCGGCCGACAGCGCGATACGGGTGGCATGCCCGTGTGTCAGGGCGTTACGCACCAGGTTGTCCACCGCCAGCCGCAGGCCGGTGGGCCAGCCCAAAATGGTTCCGGCGCCGTCACATTCGACGCTGATCTCGGCCGTCACCGTCGAACGGCTGTTCTCTCTGGCCACCCGGTCAAGCAGTTCTTCGACATCGATCACCTCGACATCGGCGGTCTGGGCCAGCTGACCGGAGGCCAGTTGTCCCAACGCGGTGATGGTCGCTTCCACCCGGCGCTGCGCACGGGAGAGGTCCGCGACCACTTCGGCACGTTCGTCGGCGGGCAGGTCGTGGATGCGCAGGGTGTCCAGGTCCGCACGCATCGCGGTCAGCGGGGTGCGCAGCTCATGGGCGGCGTTGGCGGCGAAATCCTGGGCGGCCTGCAGGGAATTGGTAGTGGACTGCTGCGCGGCGGCCAGTCGTTTGAGCATGCCGACCATGGCCTCGGACAAATCCTCGGCCTCCTTGGTGCCGTGCACCGGGATGATCTGCTCGACGCCGCCGTCGCCGAGCTGGCGGGTCTGCTCGGTCAGCTTGCGCAGCGGGCGGGTGGCCGCGCCGGCCAGGAACCAGCCGAGACCGCCGGCGAACAGCACCGCCACCACACCCACCAGGATGTAGAGCGGGATGCGTTGGCTGGACAGCAGGATGCTGTCGGCCCGGATACCGATGGACATCAGGACGTCGACACCCTGTTGTTTGAGTCGGACGGTCCGCACCCGGTAGTCGACGCCGTTGACGGTCACGGTCTCGGTGCCCTCCGGCAGCGCGGGGAGCTGAAAACCGCGCTGGAACACCACGTCTCCGCCTGCCCTGGCGCGCCCGGTGGTCAGGACGCCGCGGCGCGGGTCCTGGACCTGGTCGGGGTACATGCTGGCGTCGACGATGGAGTCGAGACGGCGGTCGAGTTGAGCCTCGTCGTTGTTGGCCAGTACCACCGACGTCAGGATGGCCAGGACTGCCACCACGGCCGCCGAGGCGATACCGGCGGCCAGGGCGACCCGGGTGCGCAGCGACACCCGGTAGGTGAACCGGCGCCACAACGAGAGCGATCCTGTGGCGGCGTCCGGGTCGGCCGTCACACTCAAGAGTCGTCCCGCAGCACGTACCCGATCCCGCGCACGGTGTGGATCACCCGCGGCACGCCGTCGCGTTCGAGTTTGCGCCGAAGATAACTGATGAAGACGTCGGCGACGTTGGTGTCGACGTCGAAGTCATAGCCCCAGACCAGCTCCAGCAGACGCTGGCGGGACAACACCACTCCGGCGTTCTCCGCGAGCACCGCCAGCAGGTCGAACTCCCGTTTGGTCAGCTCCACCCGCTCACCCGCCACGAACACCAGCCGACGGGCGGTGTCGATGGTCAGCGGGCCCACCGTCATGGCGTCGGAGCGTTCCTCGGAGGCGGCGCGGCGGCGCAGTAGTGCGTGCAGCCTGGCCACCAGCTCGCCGAGGTCGAAGGGTTTGGTCAGGTAGTCGTCGGCGCCCGCTTCGAGCCCGGCAATCCGGTCGTTGACCGTGTCGCGGGCCGACAACACACAGATCGGGATGTCATTGCCCAGTGCGCGCAGTGCGGTCACCACGGCCACCCCGTCGAGCTCGGGCATCTGGACGTCGAGAACCAGCGCGTCATGCGTTTCGTTGGAAAGCAGCCGCAGCGCTTCCTTACCAGTGGCCGCCACCCTGACGTCGAACCCCGAATGGCGCAGGCCCCGGGCTACCGAGGTGCGCACATCCGGATCGTCGTCGACCATCAGCACCATATGGCCCGCCGTCCCCTTGACGGGCGATTCGGTTGCGGCCGGCACCCTAGAGGATGTCGACGTCGCCGTCCCCATCGGTGTCACCGCAGCGGAGCCGGATGTCCTGAATGGGCTTACGGATGTTGGTCAGTTCGCCTGCGACAACCGGGTTGGCGGCGAAGTACTCCTCCACCTTGGGACCGATTTCCTCATGCGGCAGGCCGTGCATGCTGGTGAAGAAGTTGTTCACATCCGGGTGGGTGAAGAGGTAGGCAGAGGTGGCTGCTGACACCCCGGAGGCGACGCCGGCAAGGTCGGCGGCGGTGCAGTTGGGCGGCGGCACCGGCTCGGCGAACGCCGCGGGGGCGACGGCAAGCAGCATCGCTCCGGCTCCTACAACTCCGACAACCGTGCGACGGGCTGTGAGCAACATTGATGGGCTCCTTTGAAGAGGGGTCCGTGATTCTGACCTGCAAAGCTAATCAGATTCCGTGCCCAGTTTCCTGGGTTGTGGGCACACTACCGTGGTTGCGTCGTCCAGCGACAGGCCAGCCCCGAGCCTCAGCGCAACCCGTTGCCGGTGCCGACGGGCAACACCGGCGCGGCAGCACGGCCTCCGATGACGGCGTTGGCCGCGTCGGGCACCGCCGCGGGGAGATCGGCGCCCTGCGCGGCCTGCATCAGGCTCAGGACCTGCGGCAACGAGATCGGCAGCTTGCACTTGGTGCTCAGCGACGTCAACGGCGTCTGGATGGCCTGCAGATCCTTGGCAGCTTGCGGATCCCGTTCGAAGTACAGCTTCAGCGCCGCGATCGAGTTGGGTCCGGCGGGCTGGGCGGCCAGCATGGTCAGCACATCGTTGGTCTCGGGATTGGCTTCGAGGTAGATGCCGGTGTTGGTGCCGACGGAACCCACGGTTCTGGCGATCTGGCTGGCCGCGCAGGGATCCGGGGCGGCCACGGCCGCAGGCGCGGCCAGGATCGCGGCGGCCACGCCGCTGACGCCGGCGAGCAGGGTGATGGCGGCGGTCTTCGTGAAGGCCATTGGGGCACTCCTGACAGTTCGACTTCGGTCCAAGGTTCCCCGACCTCGTCTACATCCACCAGAGATAGTGCCATCCACTCCAGGGGCGTGCGAATTCAGCGCGTCCGATCGAGATCGGACGGTATCTGATCGAGATCTCACGGCGACTCGCCGTACAGCCTGCTGCGGTACGCTCGCACCCACTGGGGAGAATGCGGGGAGATCGCCATCCAGCAGTTCATGATGCGACTGAGCAGCCTGTTACGCAGGTTCCGCTGGCTGGTCTTCACCGCATGGTTACTGGCCCTGGTGCCCTCGGTCTGGCTCATTCTCACCCAATCGAGCAACCTCACCGGCGGCGGGTTCGAGGTCGAGGGCTCGCAGTCCCTGCATGTCCAGTACGAAGTCGAGGACCACTTCCCGGACGAGGGCGCCTCTCCCCTGGCGTTGGTGGCGGCCCCGCGTGCGGACGCCAGTTACGAGGACATGAACTCCGCGGTAGCCGAGCTCGAACGCCTGGTCGCCGAGGTTCCCGCGGTCACCATCGTGCCCAACCCCGCCCAGCCGCCGCCGCAGCCGGACCGCCCCTACGTGGTGTCGCTGAAGCTGGGCTTCGACAACACCGGCGCCGTCGACACCGCCAAGCAACTGCGCCAGAGGGTCGGCATCAACGGCGAGGAACCCGGTCAGACCGCTGACGGCAAGGTCCGGCTGTATGTCATCGGCCAGGGCGCGGTGGGTGCCGCGGCGTCGGAGGCCACCAAACACGACATCGCCGAAGCCGAGAAGTGGAACCTGCCGATCGTCCTGATCGTGCTGCTGGCGGTGTTCGGCTCGTTGGCAGCCGCAGCCATCCCGCTGCTGATCGGCGTGTGCACCGTGGTGGTGACCATGGGCCTGGTGTTCCTGCTGTCGATGTTCACCACGATGTCGGTGTTCGTGACCTCGACGGTGTCGATGTTCGGTATCGCGCTGGCCGTCGACTACTCGCTGTTCATCCTGATGCGGTTCCGCGAGGAACTGCGCGCGGGCCGCGACGCCAAGCAGGCCACCGACGCCGCGATGGCGACATCCGGTCTGGCGGTGGTGCTCTCGGGGGCCACGGTGATCGCGTCCGTCACCGGCATCTACCTCATCGACACCCCGGTGCTGTCGTCGATGGCCACCGGCGCCATCCTCGCGGTCGCGGTGGCGGTGCTGACGTCGACCACGCTGATCCCGGCGGTGCTCGGCATCTTCGGGCGGGCGGCCGCCAAACGGTCCCGGGTGCTGCACTGGGGTCGACGCGCCGAGACCACCCAGTCCCGGTTCTGGACCCGCTGGATCGGCGGGGTGATGCGACGACCGTGGCTCTCGGCGTTGGGAGCCACGGTGTTCCTGCTGGCGCTGGCGGCGCCGGTGATGTCGATGTCGTTGGGCAACAGCATGTTGCGCCAGTTCGAAGCCACCCACGAGATTCGCGGTGGCGTGGGGGCAGCCGCCGAGGCGCTTGGTCCCGGTGCGCTGGGACCGGTCCGGGTACTGGTCACCTTCCCCGACGGCAATGCCGGCGCGCCGGAGAACATGGCTGTCGTCGACGCCATCGGAGCCGAGATGGGCCGGACGGTCAACATCGTGTCCGTCACCCCCGCGGTGGTTTCCGACGACAACCGCAGCGCGCTGCTGTCCGGAATCCTGGCCGTCGACCCCGAGGACATCGCCGCCCGCAACACCATCGATTCCCTGCGCGAACGTCTGCCCCAGACCCCGGGTGCCGAGAACCTCTCCGTCGACGTCGGCGGCCCCACCGCACTCATCAAGGACTTCGATGAGCGGGTGGCGCACATGGAGCCGTGGGTGTTCGTGTTCGTCGCGACGATCGCCTTCGTGATGCTGCTGGCAGCCATCCGCTCGGTGTTCCTGGCGCTCAAGGGCGTGGTGATGACCATCTTGTCGGTGGCAGCCGCCTACGGCAGCCTGGTGATGATCTTCCAGTGGGGCTGGCTGCAGGATCTGGGCTTCGAACCACTGGGCTCCATCGACAGCACCATTCCGCCGCTGGTGCTCGCGCTGACCTTCGGGTTGTCGATGGACTACGAGATCTTCCTGCTCACCCGTGTCCGCGAACGGTTCCTGCAGTCGGGCGACACCAGGGACGCCGTGGCCTACGGCGTCTCGACCAGCGCCCGCACCATCACCAGCGCGGCTCTGATCATGATCGCCGTGTTCATCGGCTTCGCCTTCGCCGGAATGCCACTCGTGGCGCAGATGGGCGTGGCCTGCGCGGTGGCCATCGCCGTCGACGCCACCGTGGTGCGGTTGGTGCTGGTGCCCGCGCTGATGGCGATGTTCGACCAGTGGAACTGGTGGCTGCCCAAGTGGCTGGGCAGGGTGCTGCCGTCGGTGGACTTCGAGAAGCCACTACCCAAGGTGGACCTGGGCGACCTGGTGATCATTCCGGACGACATCTCGGCGTTGGTGGCGCCCGGGGCCGACCTGCGAATGGTGGTGAAGTCGGCGGCCAAGCTCAAAGACCTGGCGCCGGACGCCATCACCGTGGCCGATCCGCTGGCGTTCAGCGGGTGCACCGGACTCAGTGCCCTCACCACCGCGTTCAAGGTCAAGGTCAAGGGCAGCGACGACGCCCGCGCGGTGAGCGCCAGACAGGCGCGCCTGGGTCTGCCGCTGCGTCGCAACCGCAGCGAGAAGAACCCGTCGCCGGACGGCGGCTCCGGCCAGGCCACCGTCCGGGTGCAGCGCCCCGTCCACCCCGTCACGATGTGGCGGGGCCGTCTGGCCGTCGCACTGGATGCCCTCAGTGTGCAAAACGATCCCAGTAGCGATTTCCACCACGCGCTGCGCAGGCAGTGTCCGGTGGAGACCACCAACGTGCAGCTGCCCACGGGTGACCGGCTGCGCATCCCGACCGGCGCCGAGACCATACGGCTCAAGGGTTACCTGATCATGTCTCGCAACCACCGTCGCGACTTCGCGGAGTTCGCCGACCTGGTCGATGCCATGGAGTCGCAGACCGCCGCACTCGCGCTGGCCGGTATCGACAGGTACTACTCTGGGCAACCGACCGATGGACAATGGGTCGCCACCCAGTTGGTCCGCAGGCTCGCCGATCCTCATCCCGACGACGCGAACGACGAGCACGCCGGGCCCGCTGCTGAGGCAGACTGGGAGAAAGTCAGGCAGCGCTGCCTGACGGTGGCCGTGGCGATGCTGGAGGAGGCGAGGTGACGTTGGCCGCAGATGCTCACCGCCCCGGCCTGCAAGCCGGTGCCGGCGCCGACCGGCCGGTCGAGTTCTGGTCCACCGCTGCCATCCGGTCAGCCCTCGAAACGGGTGACATCACCGTCTGGCAGCGCATCGTGGTGGCGATCAAGCGCGACCCGTTCGGCCGCACCGCCCGCCAGGTCGAGGAAGTACTGGAGAAGTCCGAGCCGCTGGGTATCTCCAAAGCACTGTCCGAGGTGCTGGTGCGCAGCCGACAACATCTGGAAGCCAATGAACGCGCCGAGGCCGCCAGGCACGTTCGGCTGCTGCTGAACCGCTCCGGGCTCTCGGAGCAGGAGTTCGCCTCCCGCATCGGCGTTCCCGTCGCGGATCTCGTGGTTTACCTCGATGGCGAGATCTCGCCGCCGGCATCGCTGATGATCCGTATGCGCAGGCTCTCGGACCGCTTCGCCAAGATGCGCTCACCCCGCCCCGGTCCGAGTTGAGAAGTCTTGACACTCGAGGACATCCTGCGTCAGACACGCACGGTCGCGGTGGTGGGGGCATCAGCCAACCCGTCGCGCCCGAGTTACGGCGTGTACCGCTATCTGAAGGCCAACACGGACTACCAGCTGTACCCGGTGAACCCGACCATCACCGACATCGACGGCGACAAGGTGTACGCCAGCCTGGCTGATCTGCCGGTGGTGCCGGACATGGTGGACGTGTTCCGGCGCTATGACGATCTGCCGTCAGTGCTCGCCGAGACACTGGCGCTGCCGGCGCTGCCGAAAACGCTCTGGCTGCAGCAGGGGCTGTTTCACGAGCAGGTGGGTCGCGACGCGCAGGCCGCCGGACTGCAAGTGGTGATGGACCGCTGCCTGAAGGTGGACCACGCTGAACTCGTCGGAGGTCGTTAGGCCCCCGTGGGCGCCACGTCGATCACCAGCCACCGGCCGTCGACCTTGGTGAACGTCACGCGCAGCGCCAGCACCGCGCGGCTGGGCTGCTGCCCCGGCACGTTCTGGGTGCCCCGCATCACCACCACCACGCTGGCGGCGGCGGGGCCGATGGCCTCCACCCCTGCCGAGATGGTCTGCGCCTGCGCCGAGATGTTGCGCCGCGCAAGATCTTCGGTGGACCTGCCGAAATTCGACTTGAACGCCTCGGCTGCCTCGGGTGCCATCAGAGCTGCCGCACGATCGATCGAGGAGGAGGGGTCCTGCGGTGAGAACGTTGCGGTGGCCTCCGACACCGCCGTCGCCAACCGCACTACCTCGCCCGAATCCTGGACCAGGGCGTCGTCGGGCACGGTCCAGTAGGCGTAGCCGACCGCGGTTGCCGCGACCAGCGCCACGGTGGCCAGTCCGATGACACCCAAGCGCAGCGCCGGGCCGTCGTCGTCGGTGCCGACCGTCACCCGGTCACGGCGCATCAGGTAGAAGTTCACCGCCATCGCCTCGACGATCAGCAGGCACAGCATCGCCGCGCCGGCCACCCACCACACCGGCCAGCTCATAAAGACACCGATCACCACGATCGCCGCAATGGCCACCAGCGGTGCCAGCACGTCGAAAATCGTTACCCGCCACAGGTTTCTCACCGCATGGACTCCAGCCGGGAGATCAGCAGCCGGCCGTCGACGTCCGAGACGTCCAGGCGCAGGTTCCACCGCACTGTCCGGGGTTCACCGCCGGAGTTCTCACTGACCGACGTGGCGATCACCAACACCGTGTCGGTGCGGGTGGCGATGCCCGGCTGCAGCGGCGGCTCCTCGGGCGGCGGGGCGCTACCTGGTTCGACGTCGAGGTTGTTGCGCACGGTTTCGACGGCCACGGCGTTGATGTCACCGGTGGTGCTGGACTGCAGCGTCTGCACGACGTCGCGGTACGGTGCGACGGCGGCGTCGAAGTCGGCGTTCAGTTCGCCGACGGTACCGTCGTGCAACGTCTGCAGGCTGGGTTCGACGTTGCCTGCGTTCATGTTGATCAGCACGCGGGTCCAGTCAGCGGCAGCCTGCATGGCCGCCGCTCGGTTGCGCAGCTCGGTTTCCTCGGCTCGGTGACCCGTCCAGATCAGCGTGATCAGTACCACCGCGCCGACACACAGCAGCCCCAGCACAGCTGAACCGATGCCGTATCCGGTGATGGACCGGACTTCGATGTCCTGCTCGTCCTCGTCGGGCATGGCGTGAGGCTACCTGTTCGCTCTCAGGGGACTGAGCACCCGCACGGCTTCTGGAAGACTGGCGGAGTGACGGTAGAAGCTATTCGCTCGGGCATCGACCTGAGCTACGTCGACCCATCAGCCCGGCCGCAGGACGACCTGTTCGGACACGTCAACGGCCGCTGGCTCACCGACTACACCATTCCCGCGGACCGGGCCACCGACGGCGCCTTCCGGTCGCTGTTCGACCGCGCCGAGGAGCAGGTTCGCGACCTGATCCTCGAAGCAGCCGGCTCCGGTGCTCAGGCGGGCACCGATCAGCAGCGCATCGGCGACCTCTACAACAGTTTCATGGACACCGACGCCGTCGAGCGCCGCGGTGTGCAGCCACTGCTCGACGAATTGGCGCTGATCGACGCCGCCGACAGTCCTGCCGCCCTGGCCGCGACGTTGGGCGCGTTGCAGCGCACCGGCGCCGGCGGAGGTGTCGGGCTCTACGTCGACACCGATTCCAAGAACTCCACGCGGTACCTGGTGCACGTCAGCCAGTCCGGCCTCGGCCTGCCGGATGAGTCCTATTACCGCGACCCGCAGCACGAGGCCATCCTCACGGCGTATCCCGAGCACATCGCGGCGATGTTCGGGCTGGTGTACAACGCCTCACCGGTGGACTACGCGGCCAGCGCCGCCGCCATCGTCGCACTGGAAACCAAACTGGCTGCGGCACATTGGGATGTGGTCAAGCGCCGCGACGCCGACCTGACCTACAACCTGCGCCGGTTCGCCGATCTGGACTCCGAGGCGCCCGGCTTCGACTGGGCCGGGTGGGTGGGTGCACTGGGCACCTCACCGGAGCAGGTGGCCGAACTCGTGGTGCGCCAACCGGATTACCTGACCGCGTTCGCCTCGCTGTGGTCGTCGGAGACGCTCGGCGACTGGAAGTTGTGGGCCCGCTGGCGGCTGATCAGTGCGCGCGCCGGATATCTGACCGAGGCTCTGGTGGCCGAGAACTTCGGGTTCTACGGGCGCACCTTGAGCGGCACCGAGGCCATCCGCGACCGGTGGAAGCGCGGGGTGTCCCTGGTGGAGAGCCTGCTGGGCGATGTGGTCGGAAAGCTCTATGTGGAGCGGTATTTCCCGCCCGAGTCGAAGGCGCGGATGGACGTGCTGGTGGACAATCTGCGCGAGGCGTACCGGGTGAGCATCAACCAGTTGGAGTGGATGACGCCCGAGACCCGACGCAAGGCGCTGGCCAAGCTGGACAAGTTCACCCCGAAGATCGGCTACCCGGCGACGTGGCGGGACTACTCGGCACTGGTGATCGCACCCGACGATCTGTACGGCAACTACCGCCGCGGCTACGAAGTCAGCTTCGAGCGCGAGCTGGCCAAGCTGGGTGGGCCGGTGGACCGCGACGAATGGTTCATGACCCCGCAGACTGTCAATGCCTACTACAACCCGGGGATGAACGAGATCGTGTTCCCCGCAGGCATTCTGCAGCCGCCGTTCTTCGACGCCGAGGCCGACGACGCCGCGAACTACGGCGGCATCGGTGCGGTGATCGGGCATGAGATCGGCCACGGTTTCGATGACCAGGGCGCCAAGTACGACGGTGACGGAAACCTCGTCGACTGGTGGACCGATGCCGACCGCGCCGAGTTCGGTGCCCGCACCAAGGCGCTGATCGAACAGTACGAAGAGTTCTCGCCCCGTGACCTCGATTCCGCACATCACGTCAACGGAGCGTTCACCGTCGGTGAGAACATCGGCGATCTGGGCGGGCTGTCCATCGCACTGCTGGCCTACCAGATCTCACTGGGCGGCAAGGAGGCGCCGGTGATCGACGGGCTCACCGGAGTGCAGCGGGTGTTCTTCGGCTGGGCGCAGGTGTGGCGCACCAAATCTCGTGAGGCCGAGGCTATTCGGCGACTGGCCGTGGATCCGCATTCGCCGCCGGAGTTCCGCTGCAACGGCGTGATCCGGAACATGGACGCCTTTTACGAGGCGTTCGAGGTGTCCGCCGACGACGCGCTGTACCTGGATCCGGAGCATCGCGTCCGCATCTGGAACTGACCTGTCGCGCGCTGGTTGCACCCGCGCGCCCACTGAAGGTGACAGCCGGTCACTCTGTGGCGGAAATCTGCCTGCATTCCCGCCACAGGGTGACTGGCTGTTGCCTTCGGGGTCACCTGAAGCTCCCCGACATCCCTTGGGTGTGACGGTCGTGCACCCTCACCTTGGGGTGACGGTCGTGCACCCTCACCAAAAACGACAGCCAGTCACTCCTGGGCGCAAATGTGTACGAATTCCCGCCACAGAGTGACTGGCTGTCACTTGACCAGCCGAGCCCGCCGTATCAGAACAGCTGCCAGTCCTGGGCGCCGTCGTTCTGGTCGTAGAGGCCGGTCGAGTTCTTCACCACCACCGGGTCACCGCTGCCGAAGTTGTCGTAGAACCACTGGGCGTCCTCGGCGCTGAGGTTGATGCAGCCGTGGCTGACATTGCGGACGCCCTGATCGGCTTCCGACCACGGTGCGCCGTGGACGAAGATGCCGCTGTTGTCGATGCGCACGGCGTCCTCGACGTCCACCTTGTAGCCCTCGGCAGCCGAGACCGGTACACCGTAGGTGGAGGAGTCCATCACGATGTCGGCGAACTTCTCCAGCACGTAGTAGGTGCCGTTCTTGGTGTCGTAGCCGGGTTTGCCCAACGAAACGGGGAAGGTCTTGACGAGTTCCCCGTCGCGCATGATCTCCATCTGCTTGGTGTCGTTGTCCACCGTGGCCACCAGGGACTCACCGACGCGGAAGCTGGACTTGGTGCCTGCGGCGTCGATGTTGACGACGGTGCCCTTGGGCCAGAAGTCCTGCGGGCGCCAGCGCACCTGCGAATCGCTGAGCCAGTAGAAGCGGCCGGGGACCGGCGGGTTGGACGAGATGTGGATGGCGTCCTCGGCCATCTGCCGGTTGGCGATCGGCACCGCGAAGTTGATGATGATCGGTTTGGCCACGCCCACCATCGATCCGTTGACCGGGTTGAACGTCGGCGGTCGGAACGGCGGCTCACCGGTGAAGGGCAGCGGGTTCTGGCCCGCGGCGGTACCGGTGGTGACGCCGGGCGCCCCGGGAACGGCACCGGGCATCGGCGCGGCCAGCGGATCCGCTGCGGGCGCCGGCGCCAACAGGTTGGGCGGCGGGGGCGGGAAACCGAAGGGTGCGGGCGCTGGGGGCGGCGGCGCCGGTACCGGTTCGGCGGCTGCCGGCGCTGCCGACAACACCATCGATGCGGCCACCCCGGCCGTACTCAACATGGCCACCACAGTGCGACGCATAGCCATTCCCTCCGCTTCCCTCGAGGACCAGTTTGGCATAGTCCCGCCACCACACTCATCGCCCAGCAGCAATCAAGTGACACAAATCCCAGCTCAGAGGGCGTGTCAAAGAACTTCCCGGGGCAGCTTCCCGGCCTGGATATGTCAGTCTGGAGTCATGCTCATTGCCTTCAGCATCAGTCCCACCGGCGGCGACGACACCGGTGGCGTCAGCGCTGCGGTGGCCGAAGCGGTCCGCGTGGTGCGCGCGTCCGGCCTGCCCAATGAGACCAACGCGATGTTCACCAACATCGAAGGCGAGTGGGACGAAGTGATGGCAGTGGTGAAGCAGGCCGTCGACGCGGTGGCCGCGGTGTCACCGCGGGTGAGCCTGGTTCTCAAGGCCGACATCCGGCCAGGCTTCACCGGGCAGCTCACGGCCAAGGTGGAGCGCCTGGAACGCCAGCTGGAAGGTTAGGTCAGGACTTCACCAGTCGGGCAATGGCCGCCGACGCCTCGGCCAGCTTCTTGTCCGCCTCGGCACCGCCTTCGGCCACCGCGTGGGACACACAGTGGCCGAGGTGTTCGTCCAGCAGACCCAACGCCACCGACTGCAGTGCGCTGTTGACCGCGCTGATCTGGGTCAGCACGTCGATGCAGTACTTGTCCTCGTCGATCATCTTCGCGATACCGCGAACCTGACCCTCGATGCGCCGCAGTCGTTTGGCGTAGTTGTCCTTGTTCGGTGAGTAACCGTGCTCGGGTTCATCTGCCACTAGCCACCTCCGAGCATGCTCTTCATCTGGTCGATCTCCGCCTGCTGTCCGTCGATGATGTGCTGCGCCAGTGACTTGGCGTCCGCGTTGGCACCGTCGGCCAGTTCAGCCTGGGCCATGGTGATGGCACCTTCGTGGTGAGCGATCATCGACTGCAACCACAGTGTGTCGAATTCGGTGCCTTGCAGCGACTCGAGCTGCGTCATCGTCGCGGGCGCGACCATGCCGTCCATGGTGGACATGTCGTGACCCGCGTGAGTGTCTTCACCTTCGTTCCACTGCACCAGGAACGCCTTCATGGTGTTGATCTCGGGCTCCTGCGCCGCCTGGATCTGCTGCGCCAGCGCGATCAGCTCGGGGTTGGTCGACCGGTCGGGCACCAGGGCGGACAGTTCGACGGCCTGCTCGTGATGGGGCACCATCATCGAGGCGAAGCTGACGTCGGCATCATTGAATGCGGCGGGTTCACCGTCGATCACGGGCTCCTGCTCGGTGGACTCGTGGGAGTGGTCGGTGTGCCCGTCGGAGGCCGGCTGCGGATTGTTGCAGGCGGTCAGGAACAGGGCGGCGGCCAGTGCGGCCACGCCGGCGGCCAGGCGGGTGGACTTCCGAGCAATCATCACACCACCGTACCCGATACCCCCAAGGGGTATTCAAACCGTGATGGGGTCGTTGTCCGCCCGGGATAATGGCGGGCATGCCCTCAGAGACTCCTGACATCAAGCCCCGCAGCCGCGACGTCACCGACGGCCTGGAGAAGACCGCTGCCCGCGGCATGCTGCGCGCCGTGGGGATGGGCGACGACGACTGGGCCAAGCCCCAGATCGGCGTCGGTTCCTCCTGGAACGAGATCACCCCCTGCAACATGTCGTTGCAGCGCCTGGCGCAGGCGGTCAAGGGCGGCGTGCACGAGGCCGGGGGCTACCCCCTGGAGTTCGGCACCATCTCCGTTTCCGACGGCATCTCGATGGGCCACGAGGGCATGCACTTCTCCCTGGTGTCGCGTGAGGTGATCGCCGACAGCGTGGAGACCGTCATGCAGGCCGAGCGGATGGACGGGTCGGTCCTGCTGGCCGGTTGCGACAAGTCGATTCCCGGCATGCTGATGGCCGCCGCCCGCCTGGATCTGGCCAGCGTCTTCCTCTACAACGGCTCGATCATGCCCGGCGTCGCCAAGCTCTCCGACGGCTCGGAGAAGGAAGTCACCATCATCGACGCCTTCGAGGCCGTCGGCGCGTGCTCGCGTGGGCTGATGTCGCGGGAGGACGTCGACATCATCGAGCGCGCGATCTGCCCCGGCGAAGGCGCCTGCGGCGGCATGTACACCGCCAACACCATGGCCTCGGCGGCCGAGGCGCTGGGAATGTCGTTGCCGGGCAGCGCGTCCCCGGTGGCCGTCGACAAGCGCCGCGAGGAGTACGCCCGCCGGTCCGGCGAGGCCGTGGTGGAGATGCTGCGCCGCGGCATCACTGCCCGCGACATCCTCACCAAGGAGGCGTTCGAGAACGCCATTGCCGTGGTGATGGCCTTCGGCGGCTCCACCAACGCGGTGCTGCATCTGCTGGCCATCGCGTGGGAGGCGGGCGTGAAGCTGGAGCTGGCCGACTTCACCCGCGTCGGCCAGCGGGTGCCGCACCTGGCCGACGTCAAGCCCTTCGGCGCCTACGTGATGAAGCACGTCGACGAGATCGGCGGGGTGCCCGTGGTGATGAAGGCATTGCTGGACGCCGGTCTGCTGCACGGTGATTGCCTGACGGTGACGGGGCAGACCATGGCCGAGAACCTGGCCCACATCGAGCCGCCGGACCCCGACGGCAAGGTGTTGCGCGCGATGAACAATCCGATCCACCCCACCGGTGGCATCACCATCCTGCACGGATCGCTGGCCCCCGAGGGTGCGGTGGTCAAGTCCGCCGGCTTCGACTCCGACGTGTTCGAAGGCACCGCAAGGGTTTTCGAGCGGGAGCGCGCCGCCCTGGACGCCCTGGAAGACGGCACCATCACCCACGGCGACGTGGTGGTCATCCGCTACGAAGGCCCCAAGGGCGGGCCGGGTATGCGCGAGATGCTGGCCATCACCGGCGCCATCAAGGGCGCCGGCCTGGGCAAAAACGTGCTGCTGATGACCGACGGCCGGTTCTCGGGCGGGACGACGGGGTTGTGTGTCGGACACATCGCACCCGAGGCCGTCGACGGCGGCCCCATCGCCTTCGTGCGCGACGGGGACAGGATCCGTCTCGACGTCGCGAACGGCACGCTGGACCTGTTGGTGGACAAGGACGAATTCGAGTCGCGTAAGGCCGGTTTCGAACCGTTGCCGCCGGTGTACACCAGCGGTGTGCTGGCCAAGTACACCAAGCTGGTGGGCTCGGCGGCCGTGGGTGCGGTCTGCAGTTAGAGCCGTTGTCCTCGTCGAGCAGTCAGCAGAACTGGGCGTACAACTGCGGCAGGAAGCCGGCCAGGTGATTCATTTCCTGCGCGCAGTGCACACCGATGTACGGCCCGCCCATCCAGAGGCGCGACCGCATCTCGGCCAGCGACCAGGTGGAGTCGGCACATCGCCTGCGTGCCGTGTCCGCGGTGGGTGAACGCTTCCCCGTGGATTCCACCGCCAACGGCAAGGCCGCCGTCGCCGTGGCCGGCGGAGCCGTCGCGGACGTCGCGTTCGACCGCGACGAACACACCCCTGGTATCTCGGCTGCCGGGATCGCGGGCCGGGTGAGCGGCGGTCAGGTGGTCGCCATCTCGGTACCCGCGCCCACCGAGCGATTCCTCGCCCAGGAGGACATCATCGTGGCCGCTTTACGCGCTGCACTGAAATCTCCTTGCTATCAGGACGACACAGCCCAGTAATGGTCTACGACTTGGCTCGTAGAGGTGACCACGAAATTCCATCTGGGCTGGTTCCTGAACTTCGTCGCCGACGAGTGGAACGGCACCTGGGGTGACGGCGGCCGCGATTTCACCGGCGACTTCTACGTCGAGGTGGCTCGTGCGCTGGAGCGGGCCAAGTTCGACTATGTCCTGATCGAGGACAAGCTCATGGTGTCCACCGCCTACGGCGACACCATGGAGTACGACCTCAAACACGGTGTCAACCCCAAGCACGACCCCGTGCCGCTGGCTGTCCTGATCGCCGCGGGCACCAGCCGCCTCGGCGTCATCCCGACCATGTCGACCAGCTTCTACCCGCCGTTTCTCCTGGCTCGGTTGGCCAGCACCGTAGACCACATCGCGCGCGGCCGATTCGGCTGGAACGTCGTGACCTCCGCCGAGGACCGCTCGGCGCAGAACTTCGGCATGGACAAGCTCTACGAGCACGACGAGCGATACGCCCGCGCCGCCGAGTACCTGGACCTGGTGTCCAAACTGTGGGAGTCGTGGGAGCCCGACGCCGTCGAGCGCGACTACCTGACGGGCACCTACGCCAACCACAAGAAGGTCCACACCATCGATTTCGAGGGCAAGTACTACAAGTCGCGGGGCCCGCTGAACACCGCTCCCTCGCCGCAGTACCGGCCAACCATCGCCCAGGCCGGCGCCTCGCCGCCGGGACGGGCTCTGGCCGCCCAGCACGCCGACACCATCGTCTCGCCCGCCGACAGCGTGGAGTCGATGAAGGCCTACCGCGACGACATCCACGCCCGCATGAAAGCCTTCGGCCGAGACCCGTCGCACTGCAAGGTGTTGTACCTGGCCTCTCCCATCGTCGCCGACACCAAAGAGGAGGCGCTGGCCAAACGGGAACGTTGGCTCACCGACCCGATGTACGTCGAGTACATGCTGGCCGAGATCTCGTCGATCACCGAGATCGATTTCCGTCAGTTCGATCTGGACTCGCCACTACCCGATGATCTGACCACCAATGGGGAGCGAGGCACGCTGGCGGCGTTCGTGGGCACCGACAAGAACAAGACGCTGCGTGAACTGGTCACCGGCAGCGGCCTGTCCAGTCACACTCCGTTCTGCGGCACCCCGGACGAGGTGGCCGACGAGATGGGTGAGGTGATGGAGCAGGTGGGCGGTGACGGTTTCCTACTGACCAGCCCGGTGCTGCGACTGAACCGTCGCTACCTCACCGAGATCACCGACGGCCTGGTTCCCGCGTTGCAGCGCCGGGGTCTCACCCGCACCGAGTACACCACGACTATGCTGCGGGATCACTTGCGCGAGTTCTGAATTCAATGCAATACAGCCTCTTCGCAGGTTGCGCCAAACCCGTGCGGTGAGTGTGGACACGTGCCACGCTTGAGTGTCGACGCCACGCACATCACAAGGCCACACCATGCGTACACCCACCCTGTCACATCGTCTCGCAGCGGAGTTCATCGGCACGTTCTGGCTGGTACTCGGCGGTTGCGGCAGCGCCGTGTTCGCCGCCACCTTCACCTCCGGCGACGGGTCCGCCCTGGGTATCGGTTTTCTCGGTGTGTCACTGGCCTTCGGCCTGACCGTACTCACCGGTGTCTACGCTTTCGGCACCATCTCCGGCGGGCACTTCAACCCGGCCGTCACTCTGGGGGCGGCGCTGGCCAAGCGCGTGGAATGGAGTGTGCTGCCTGCGTACCTCATCAGCCAGGTGCTCGGCGGCCTGCTCGCCGGCCTGGTGATCTACGCGATAGCCAAGGGCAAGGCAGGCTGGACGGCCACCGGCAACATGGCGGCCAACGGTTTCGGCGCCCACTCCCCCGGCAGCTATTCGCTGGCGGCGGTGCTGATCGCCGAGGTGGTGCTCACGTTCATCTTCCTGCTGGTGATCCTCGGCTCGACCGATGACCGTGCGCCCCACGGTTTCGCCGGACTGGCAATCGGCCTCACGCTCACGCTGATTCACCTCATCTCGATTCCCATTTCGAACACCTCGGTCAATCCGGCGCGCTCCACCGCGGTGGCGTTCTTCAACGGCGACGGCGCTGCGGCGCAGCTGTGGGCATTCTGGTTGGCCCCGCTGGTGGGTGCGGCCATCGCCGGTGTGGCCTATCCGCTGCTGTTCGGCACGGCCGAGGAACTCGCTGATCGTCCGGTGCGCGACGACGCCCTCCCCGGAGGCAGCGCCGAGGCTTGAGCCCAATGGCCGGTCAGGTGACCAGTGCGAGCGCGAACCCGTCCCAGCCTTTGAGTCCGACGGTCTGGATGGCGGCGGTGTCCAGCCGCGGGTGACGGCCCATCATCTCCAGCATGTCCTTGACGGCGCCGGCCTGCAGGTCGTCGGCGGCCGGGTTCAGCACCCGGCCGTCACGAATGATGTTGTCCACCACGATGACCGTTCCGGGGTGGCCGAGTTCGACGGCGGCCTGGACGTAGGCGACATTGTTCTCTTTGTCGGCGTCGATGAACACCAGGTCGAAGTCGCCGGACAACGTGGGCAGGGTGTCCAGTGCGGCGCCGACGTGAATCTGCACCCGGTCACCGACGCCGGCGCGCTCCAGATTCTTGCGGGCGACGTCGGCGTGACGAGGCTCGTACTCGAGGGTGACGACGGAGCCGTCGGCGCCGACCGCGCGGGCCAGGCAGATGGTGCTGTAGCCGCCGAGCGTGCCGATCTCCAAGACCCGTCGCGCGCCGGCAATCCGCACCAGCAGGCCCAGCAACTGAGCGCTCTGCGGCGAAACCTCGATGGAGGGCAGGCCCGCCGCCGCACTGTCGGCCAGCGCGGCGTCCAGCACCGGGTCCTGCGGCAGCACGGCCTGGTTCAGCATGGCGTCCAGTTCTCGGGCGTAGGCACGTCGCTCACCGTAACTTCACCCCCTGCTTGTCGTACAGCACCCGCAGCACATAGCCGGCTTCCGGCCCCATCACCGTCGCCGCCAGATCGGCCATTGCCGTCGCGAATTCGGGTCCATGCGGCGGATCGCACGGACACAGGTGATGGGCGATCTCGTGCAACACCACCAGCTCACGCAGCGCCCACCGGGTGGACACCTCCGGAACTGCGATCACCCCGGTGCCGTTGCGGTTCTCGTAGTGCGCCGCCGTCGCACCGCGCCGAGCCCGGACCGTCAGCCTCGACGGCAGCCCGAGCACCCGGTCGACGTACCGCTGCACGTCGTCAACCGAGCTGAACCTGGCTTCCGGCGGCAACGTCAACGAAGTTCCGAAGAAGTCGACAGTGCTGCCACGTTCCGACGCTCGATCGAACATGGTGCGGGCGAACCTCTCCGCGGCATAGACCTTGGAGCGTTGGCTATCCCGGGCGCTCACCGGTCCAGCGGGGTGCGGGCACCGGGCAACTCGGGGCTGTTACCCAGCCGGGCCCGCTTACCCGCCCGGTCCCCGGCTCGTCGGGCCGCCGAGGAATAACCCGCCGACGCTCGGGTGGCCCGCCAGGTGCCTCGTGCCTGGGATGCGCCGCGATAGTAGTCGTGCAACTCGATCTCCTTGTTGCGCAAGGCGAGTGCTGTTCCGGCCGAGCGCTGCTGGTCTTTGATGATCTCCTGCTTGGCTTCGTCCCGCGCATCGGAGAGCCGCTGACCCACCCGGGCGCCGAACGCCAACTGGAAGTTCAGCCGGGCCGTGATGGTGGGGGTGGGCCGGTGGGCCCCGGAGGCGATGTAGGAGTCAGAGGCCCGCACCATCTGCACCACCAGGCTGGCGTACAGCGCGTGGGTGGCGTCGATGTCCTCGGCGAACCCGTAGGCGTAGACGAACGCGGAGTTGGACGCCACGTCGCAGCGGACGTCGTTGGCGGCGGCGATCACCGCGAACAGCTGCACATAGGTGCGCAGGCCCTTGGTGCCGGCCTCACCGATGGTGATGGTGCGTTGTGTCGGCGTCTGCGCCGCTTCACGTTTGGCGCTGTGCGAGCGGGCCACCGCCAGGTCGATGGAGGTGGCGGTGGCCAGTCGCTGCGCCGCGGCCATGAAAGCCTCGGCCTCGTGCGCATTGTCGGTGCCCTCGGCCTGTCGCAACAGCGCCGCGATGCGGGCGAGCATCTTGTCGTCGGTCATGCGGTGGGACCCTACGGAACCAACACGACTTTTCCGCGCGCGTGCCCGGTCTGCAGATAGCGGTGGGCTTCGGCGGCCTGGTCCAACGGGAACACCTTGTCGACAGTCACTTTCAACAGCCCGGCCGCGGCGAGTTTGATCAGTTCGGGCCGCGAGGCGTCCCGGATGGCCTGGCCGCCGTCGGCCCCGGTCAGCACGGCGATGCCCAGTTGCGGGCCGCGGGCGAAGGCGGCGATGCTGGCGATCCGCGCGCGATCGGCGACCAATTCGACTGATACGTCAAGAGCTTCGTCGGTGCCCACCAGATCCAGCGCCACCGTCGGTGCCCCATGAGCCCGCACCCGGTCGGCCAGTCCGGCGCCGTACTCCACGGGCTGGGCACCCAGGCGGCGCAGCTGCTCGTGCCGTCCGGCGCTGGCAGTGGCGATCACCGTGGCACCTCTGGCGACACAGAGTTGCACCGCCATCTGGCCCACACCGCCGCCGGCGCCGTGGATGAGCACGACGTCGCCTGTCCCCACATCGGTTTTCGTCAACAGGTGCCAGGCGGTACCTCCGGTCAGCAGCAGCCCGGCCGCCTCCTCCGTCGTCAGCGTCGCAGGCTTGTGGCCCACCTGATCGGCGTCGACGAGCACTTGGTCGGCATAGGCACCGGTGACGCCGGTGGCGATCACCTCGTCGCCGACCTTCAGCGCGCCGGTGTAGCCGGCGGCGCGCGCGGACGCCTCGGCGACCACCCCGCACACCTCTGAGCCCACGGGCAACGGCAGGCGCGCCGGGTCGTCCCCCATGTCGCCGCTGTAGACCTTGTAGTCGAAAGGATTGGTACCCACGGCGCGGACGGTGATGAGCACCTGCTCGAGCGTGGGCTGTGGTAGCTCGACGTGATGCACCGCAAGGACTTCCGCTCCCCCGTAGGCATCGGCCATCACCACGCGGGTCATGACAGGAACCTGTCGAGCGCGTCGGTCAGCTGCGGGGACAACGGATCGCCGTTGGCGTAGTTGGCCACGTTGTCGGTCGGATCGTCACGCAAGACGTGATTGACGCCCTTGAGCTCCACCAGCGTCAGATCGGTGTGCTTCAACGCTTCGGCCAGCGGCCTGATGTCGGTGCAGGAGGCCTGCCCGTCGGAGTCCGAGCACGTCAGCAGCACCGGCGTGCCGCCGGGGACGCTGGCCGCCAGCGCCAGCGGGTCGATGGCGTCCTGCTCGGCGACGGCCTTGACGTTGCCGGGGTTGAGGATGGCACTCAACCCGTCGGGCAGCTGCCCGGGCGGCAGATTGCCGTCCTTGCGCACCTGGTCCACAGCGCCCAGCCAGGCGGCGAGCACGCCGTCTGCCTGTTCTTGGGTCTTGCTGCCCGCCTTCAGCTGCGCGGCGTTGTCCGCTCGGACCCGGCTGGTGATCAGGTCCAGGTAGCGGCCGGTCAGGGGTTGCAGCAGCACCAGCGAATGCACCAGCGGTGCGCCGGGATTGGTGCTGGTGGCCAGCGCCATGGCGTGCGTGGTGCCCTCGCCCAGGCCATACACCGACACCTTGGCCTTGTCGGTGCCGGGCTGCGCGGCCAGGTAGTTGATGGCGGCTTTGGCTCCCGCGGTGTAGACCGCGCTTCCCACGTCCTGCGGCCGGTCGGCGTACGGGCCGAGGCCGGTAGCGCCGGTACCGATCTTGTCGTAGCGCAGGCTGGCCACACCGTGGTCGGACAGGTATTCCGCGAGTTGGCGCATGTTGCCGACCGGACCCGCGACGACGTTGTCGCCGTTGCGGTCGGTCTGCCCGCTTTCGGAGATCAGCAGGGCAGCCGGGCCCTGCGCGTCATCGGTGAGGTGGCGGTAGGTGCCGTGGATGGTCAGACCGTCGGCGTCGAAGGTGACCTCGTCCTCGGTCCACTCGCCCGCCTGCTCGGCGGCCGTGGGTGCCTCGGTGCCGGAATCCTGCGACGACGAACATCCGGTGAACAACAAGGCCGCCGAGAGCAGCGCAGCAGCAACAGCTTTCACAGCCGAGCCTCGATCCAGGACACCACGTCGTCGAGCACCCTGTCGCGCTCCGGCTCGTTGAACACCTCGTGGTAGAGCTCGGGATAGATCTTGAGATGCACGTCCTCAGAGGCTACGCACTCCACCAGGTGTTCGCTGCCCGAGGCCAGGACCAGGCGATCCTTCTCGCCGTGCACCACCAGCAGCGGCTTGGTGAAACCGCCTGCTCGCTGCGGCATGGAATCCCCGACCAGCAGCAGCGCCCGCGCGATCCCGGCGGGGACCTTGCCCTGGTGCACCAGGGGGTCGGCCCGGTAGGCGGCCACCACCGCGGGGTCGCGGGAGATGGCATCCGCGTCGAGCTCCTGCGCCGGAACCCCGGGCAGGATCGCACCGACGGCCTTGCCCACCGCCGCCAACACCGGCGACACCGCGGCCTGCGCGGCAATGGCCGGGCCCGAGAGCACCATGAGGTCGAAATCGGCCGGATGCTCGGTGCCGTAGGCGAAGACGATGGCACCGCCCATGCTGTGGCCGAGCACCACCCGCGGCAGCTCGGGGTGTTCGCTGGCGGCGACGCCGACCAGGGTGGCGAAATCCGCGGTGTACTGGTCCATGCTCTTCAGATAGACACGCTTGCCGCCGGAGCGGCCGTGGCCGCGGTGGTCCAAGGCGTAGGTGACAAAGCCGGCGTCGCCGAACCGCTGGGCCACGTGGTCGTAGCGGCGGGCATGTTCACCGAGACCGTGAGCCAGCACGATGACCGCTCTGGGCTCCCTGTCGGGCGTCCAGGTGTCGTAGACGATATGTACACCATCGAGGCCGGTGAAGGCCCGTTCCGTGCGCGTGGTAACCACCAGGGCAGCGTAGCCGCGCCACAGCCCTGGACTTGTCAGGGCCGCTGCGTAAGGTGAGTTCCGTGAGCGTCCTCGCGCAGGAAATGCAACAGAACAGCAGTCGCGACGCGTTTCTGGCCGATGCGCAGCAGTACCGCCGCGAACTGCTCGCGCACTGCTACCGGATGACGGGTTCCCTGCACGACGCCGAGGATCTGGTGCAGGAAACCTACCTGCGGGCATGGAAGGCCTACGACAAGTTCGAGGGCAAGGCGTCCATTCGCACCTGGCTGCACCGCATTGCCACCAACACCTGCCTGACCGCCCTGGAGGGCAAGCAACGCCGGCCGCTGCCCAGCGGGCTCGGCGGCCCCGCCTCCGAGCCCACCGATGACCTCAACGTCCGCACCGAGGTGCCGTGGCTGGAGCCGCTGCCCGACACCACAGGTGAGGACCCCACGGATCCGTCGGTGATCGTCGGCTCCCGCGAGTCCGTGCGGCTGGCGTTCGTCGCCGCGTTGCAGCACCTGTCGCCACGACAACGCGCGGTCCTGGTGATGCGCGAGGTATTGCAGTGGAAGGCCGCCGAGGTGGCCGCTGCGCTGGACACCAGCACCGCCGCCGTCAACAGTCTGCTGCAGCGCGCACGCGCCCAGCTCGACGAGATCGGACCGTCGGAGAACGACACCATCGCGCCGCCGGAGTCTCCCGAGGCCAAGGATCTGCTGGACCGTTACATCGACGCCTTCCAGTCCTACGACATGGACAAGCTGGTGCGGCTGTTCACCGAGGATGCGGTCTGGGAGATGCCGCCGTTCGACAGCTGGTACATCGGCCCGGCGGCCATCGTCGGCCTCGCCCGGGACAAGTGCCCGGCCGAGAAGCCCGGAGACATGAGGCTGCTGCCCACCACCGCCAACGGTCAGCCCGCCGCAGCGATGTACATGCGCTCCCCCGGTCCCGAAGGCGACAAGCACCTGCCCTTCCAGCTGCATGTGCTCGACATCAGACCAGGTGGGGTGTCACACGTGGTGGCGTTCCTGGACACGTCGGTGTTCCCGAAGTTCGGGCTGCCGGAGTATCTGTAGGCGCTGCCGGTTTACCACGTCGTCGCTCGAGTTGGCCAAGCGGCCTGCGCTGCGTGCCGCCCGATGAGATGTCAACTTCCGCGTAGTCCATCGTTGACATCCCGCGCCCTTCGGGGCTCGAGAACAACCCACCGTTGTCGGCAAGCTCGCAGCTCAGTCGCTGGGGCCTGACGATAATTAGAACTTGTTCCAGAAACGTGACTATGATCACCTCCCATGAAGACCAAGGGCGCACTGCTGTGGGAGCTCAACACCCCATTCCGCATCGACGAGATCGAGCTCGGCGACCCCGTCGCCGATGAGGTCCAAATCCAGATGCATGCGGCGGGCATGTGCCATTCGGACTACCACCTGACCACCGGGGCGACGCCGATCGGCCTGCCCGCACTCGGCGGGCACGAGGGCGCCGGGGTCATCACCAAGGTCGGCAAGAACGTGACGGGCCTCAAGGAGGGTGACCACGTCATCCTGGCCTTCATCCCGGCGTGCGGCGAGTGCCCGCCATGTCTGAAGGGCTTCCGCTCCCTGTGTGATCGCGGGGCACTGCTGCTCGGCGGCAAGGCCATCGCCGACGGCACCTCGCGGATTCACGCGGGGTCCAAAGAGGTCTCCCCGATGAACCTGTTGGGCACCTTCTCGCCGTACATGACGGTGCACAAGGACTCGGTGGTCAAGATCGATCACGACATCCCGTTCGAGACCGCCGCCATCATGGGCTGCGCACTGCCCACCGGGTTCGGCTCGGCCACCAACGTCGCCGAGGTGCAGCCCGGTGAGACGGTGATCATCGTCGGCGTCGGCGGTATCGGGATGAGCGCGCTGCAGGGCGCGGCCATCTCGGGGGCGCGGCACGTCATCGCGATCGACCCGGTGGAGTACAAGCGCGACCAGGCGGTCAAGTTCGGCGCTACCCACGTCTACCCCACCATGGCCGAAGCCATCATGCCGATCATGGAACTCACCCACGGGATCATGGCGCAGAAAACCATCATCGCCGTCGGCGAGATCCGCGGCGAGATGATCGAGGAGGCCATGACCCTGACTGCCAAGACCGGAACCTGCGTGGTGACCGGCATGGGCTCGATGTTCGAGGCCGACGTCAAGCTCAATCTGTTCCTGTTCACCATGTTGCAGAAGACGCTGAAGGGCAACATCTTCGGCGGTGGCAGCAGCCATATCGAGACACCGCGCCTGATCGGGCTCTACAAGTCCGGGCTGCTGAAGGTCGACGAGATGGTCACCACCACCTACCGCCTGGAAGACATCAACCAGGGTTACCAGGACATGTTGGACGGCAAGAACATTCGTGGTGTCATCACATTCGACGAGTCAGACTGGTAAGCGCTGAGGTAATCCAGCGGTCCAACACCGCCAAATCCGACGCATCGACACCAGCGAACATCACCGAGCGGACCAGCTCGGCGTGCCCGGGGGCGGCTTTGTCCAAGGCGGCGCGTCCGGCCGGAGTCAGGGACACGGTGGCACCACGGCGGTCGTCGTCGCTGCCGTGACGCTCCACCAGCCCGCGGTCGCGCATCCGGCGCAGCTGGTGCGACAGCCTGCTCTGCTCCCATCCGACGGTCTCCCCGAGTTCGAACACCCGCAGCGGGCCCCGCTCGGACAGCGCCACCAAGACGTCATAATCGCCGAGTGAGATGCCGCAGTCGGCCTGCAGCTGCCTGTTCATCGCCAGCTGCAGCCCGCTGACCATGGACAAGTAGGAACGCCACACCCGTTGCTGGTCCGCGGTGAGCCACATGGCGGCAGCATACCGGAATACATGACGTGTCATACATGTTGCCGACTGCAGAGCCCGCGCTAGGCTGGCATCAATTCACGAGGAGTGCGCAATGACCACCGCAACCGCAGTCGATATCCGGCGTGCCGATGACCGCGCGAAGACCAAGATCGCGTGGCTCGATTCGAAGCACTCCTTCTCGTTCGGCCATCATTACGAGCCGGACAACACACACCACGGTCTGCTGCTGGTGAACAACGACGATATTGTCAAGCCGGGCACCGGTTTTGACACCCACCCGCACCGCGACATGGAGATCATCACCTGGGTCCTGCGCGGAAGCCTGGTGCACCAGGACTCCACCGGACACTCCGGGGTGATCTATCCCGGCTTGGCCCAGCGCATGTCGGCAGGCAAGGGCATCCTGCACTCGGAGAAGAACGACTCCTGGCGTCTCACCGGCGGCGAAAACCACAGTGAGCCCGTGCATTTCGTGCAGATGTGGGTTGTTCCCGACGAGTCCGGCATCACCCCCGGCTACCAGCAGCTCGAAATCGACGACGAGCTGATGCGCGGCAAACTGGTCACCATCGCCTCGGGCATGCCCGAGCACCAGGGTGACACGGCCATCGGCATCCGCAACAAGTACGCCGCACTGCACGGCGCCCGCCTGCAGCCGGGTGAGAGTGTGCAGCTGCCGGAAGCGCCGTACCTGCACCTGTTCGTCCCGCGTGGCCAGGTCAGCCTCGAGGGCGCGGGTGCACTGAACGAAGGGGATGCGGTGCGCTTCACCGCATCCGGTGGCCAACGTGTCACGGCCACCGAGCCCGCCGAGATCCTCGTATGGGAGATGCATGCCGGGTTGGCCGGTTAAGAGCCTGACCGTCGGTGCCGCGGCCGCCCTGATCGCGGGATGCAGTCAGCCTGCCCAGGATCCGCAACAGACGACGTCCGCGGCACCGCTCAGCACGGGCATCGGAGCACCACCGGCGCAGGGGTTGGAGCCGGTGACGGTGACGGTTCCCGCCGGGATGGACGCGGCGCCATTCGACACCGCACGCACCGCCCTGGTGCCGCCGGGGTGGACGATGTCCGTGTGGGCGCGGGTGCCCGAGGCCCGGTTGGCGCAGTGGCTGCCGGACAACACCCTGCTGGTCTCGACGCCCGACTCCGGCGAGGTGGTGCGCCTGACCCGGGACGGCGCCACCGCACAGGCCAGTGTGCTGCTCGACGGCCTCGTCCAGCCCCACGGCCTGGATTTCCGCACCGACACCCTCTACGTCGCCGAGAGCAACCAGATCACGGCCTACCCCTATGCCGACGGCCAACTCGGCGAGCGGCGGGTGATTGCGGGCAATCTGCCCGATGCCCGCAGCCCTGACCTGCGCGGCGCCTACTCGCATGCGCTCAAGAGCGTGGCCGTGGGCACCGACGGCGCGGTGTACTTCTCCATCGGCTCGACGGGCAACATCTCCGCCGAAGACCGCGATGCCACACCGCCGCGGGCAACCATCATGGTCGTGCCCCCGAGGGTGGTCCGCCCCGGCCATGGGCTACCGGAGTGCGCAACGGCACCGGCCTGGCCACCGCCCCCGATGGATCGCTGTGGACGGCCAACAACGGCCGCGACAACATCGCCCGCCCCAGCGACGGCCAGGTGGTGCAGGAGTTCGTCACCGACAACCCGCCGGAACAGATGGCGTATCTGCCCGAGGGCCGCGAATTAGGTTGGCCCTACTGCAATCCCGAGGGCGGCCCCTCCAACCTTCCTTTGGTCGATGACGTCCAGACCAACCCTGACGGCACCCTGATGGACTGTGCGGCGCTGCCGCCGGTGGAACAGAGCTTCCCCGCGCACTCCGCACCGCTGGGTCTGGCGTTCACCGACTTCGTGCTGCCCGCACCGTACGAGAGCGGCGCGTTGGTGGGAGTGCACGGTTCCTGGAACGCATCTCCGCCGCGGGCGCCGGAGGTGTCCTTCTTCCCGTGGACCGGTGGCACCCTGGGCCGGCAGCAAACCTTGGTGGGCGGTTTCCAGGCCGACGACGGCTCCCGCTGGGGCCGTCCGGTGGCCGCTGTCGACGGACCCGACGGCGCGGTCTACATCACCGACGACTACGCCGACGCGGTGTACCGATTGGCGCCACCCGGGCGCTGACACGCACTGACAGCAAAGTCAATAAGCGCCAACGTGATTCACGTGAAACCGTGCCGTTTCTGCACTGTTATCAAAGTTGACAGTGTGTCAGCTGTGGCTATTGTGATGCTTGTCGTATAGCCGTACATGCGCCGAGAGGGCAAACGTGAGAACCGCTATCGCCGTCGCCCGGCGCACCGCCGCTGTCGCGGCAGCGGTGATGCTGAGCGCCGGCCTGGCGATCACGGCCGGCGAACCCGTCGCCCGGGCGTCCGGCAAAGAGACCCTGGCGGCCGCCATCGCCAATACACAGGGCTCGTATCTGGTGTACAGCTTCGGCGGCGGCCACCCGGCACCCATGCTCAACGCAGCGGGCCACGAGTACGAGATGGACAACGGCGGGCTCCTGATGATCATCAAGGCTGCCTCCCAACGCCTGACGCCACGCTTGCTGGTCGACACCCACGCCGGATATCAGGCCCGGTGTGAGCGGACGCCAGGTGCACGCACCGGCGAAGGGCTGTGGCAGTCCGCGGAGATCTACACCCCGGTTGCAGCCTGGCAGGCCATGGGGCAACCCACCATCGCCATCAACGCCAACTTCTTCGACATCCGCGGCCAGTCGGGCGGCTCCTGGAAGACGACGGGGTGCAGCTCACCGCTGGGTGTGTACGTCGACAACACCCGCGGCCAGGGCAAGGTCAACATGGCGGTCACCGGCACCATCCCCTACGCGGGCAAGCAGGCGTTGTCCGGCGGCGACGAGAAGTGGACGGCGCTGACCACCATGGTCCTGCCGGCGGGTGAAGCTCCATTTGTGATCTCACCCAAGTCAACTGAGGATTACGACGCCGCAGGCCCGGTGATCACCCGGATGATCGACGAGGGCAGCAAGTTCGTGGCGGTGGCCGGACTGGGCCTGCTCGCCCCCGGTGACACCGGCCAGCTCAACGATCCCGGTCCGTCGGCGGCGCGCACCGCGATCGCGTACTCGAAGCCCAAGGACGAGATGTACGTGTTCCAGGGCGGCAGCTACACCCCCGACCAGATCCAGGACCTGTTCCGTGCCATGGGCAGCGACACCGCGATACTGCTGGACGGCGGCGGCTCGTCGGCGATCGTGCTGCGCCGCGACACCGGCGGGATGTGGGCAGGCGCGGGGGTTCCCAAGGGATCGTGCGACACCTACGCGGTGCTCTGCGACTCCCGCGAACGCGCATTGCCGAGCTGGTTGGGGTTCAACTGAGTTCGCGTGCCACCCGCTCCACCTGGCCGGCGTAACCGCCGCCGAACAACACCACATGGGCCAGCAGCGGGTAGAGCTGATGCAGTCCGATTCGCCGCTGCCAACCCGCATGCAGCGGGTGCACACTCCCGTAACCCTGTAGCACCACGCTCAGATGCGGACAACCGAAGAGTGCCAACATCGACAGGTCTGTTTCCCGGTGGCCGCCGTGTGCGGCCGGGTCGATCAGCACCGCGCCCTCGGCGGTCCACATCACGTTGCCGTTCCACAGGTCGCCGTGGATTCGCGCCGGACCGTCATCGTCATCGAAGTCGCCTGCAACACAACGCTGCATGACAGCCTCCACGTCACGCACCGCGGTGGCGCTCAGTCCAGGGCGCGCGCGGTCCAGCATGGGCGCCAGCCGCTCGCGCGCATAGAACATCCCCCACCGGTCATGGCCGGAGTAACTCATCGGCAGCGGCTGCTCCAGCGGACCGAAGAAGCCAGGCCCGTCCCACCCCTGCGGAGGGGCGCCGAAGGCGGCTGCGCCCGCGTCGTGCGTGCGGGCCAGCGCGGCGCCGAACTCCCTGGCGGCAGCTTCGGTGGGACGGCCGGGCAGCAGCCGCTCCAACGTCAGGCTGGTGTCGTCATGCCCGAGCACCGTCGCGCACCGCACTCCGCCGGCCTCCGAAAGCCACTGCAAGCCAACCGCTTCGCAGGCGAAGAAGTCCGCAGGCGCGGTGCGGTTGCGTTTGACGAACACACTGTGGAGAGTACGTCCTCAATCCTGTGACGCCGAGGACGCCGACGAGCTCTCGGACTTCTCGGACTTCTTCTCGCTGCGCGAACGCGAGGTGTCGTCGTCCTTGTCGCCGCCCTGGTTGTCGCGCTCCTGGCCACCGCGGACGGCCCGCTCGATCTCAGCGCGGCCCTTCTTGGCGATGTCGTCCAACGATTTCAACGCGTTCTTCACGCCTGTGTCCACCTGCTTGAAGGCGTTCCTGGCGGCACGATCGATGTCGGAGTCGCTAGCAGCAACATCCTGCGCGGCCTCGTCCTGGCCGGCTTCGTCGTCCGCGTCCTGAGGGTCGACGGCAGCAGGCTCGTCATCGTCGGTGCCCGCAGCGGGCTCGACGTCCGCGATCTGTGGTCTCTCGGCAGGCTGTTCGTCTTCGACCACCAGTTCTGCTGGAGCCGAACGCAGTTGGGAACCTTCAGGCGCGGCCAGCGCCGCGACTTCGGGAACACCTCCGAGCGCCGACTCGAGACTGCCGTCGCCGAGCAGCGCCCGGACGATGTTGACCAGGGTGCGCAGCGGATTGTCCACCGGTGTGGAACTGATGAGGCCGTCCTGTATGGCCTGCTCCACTCCGGCGACCAGGGCCTCGAACACATCACCGGGCACCCGGCCCCAGTCGATGTTGGACGGCAGGGTGCCGAACGGCGTGATGACGTCGGCCTGGTCCAGGGTGCGCTCATAGCCGTTTTCCTGGTCGACGTCGGTGAACCCGAGGTTGGTCAGGATCTTCAGCGCCGGCTCCAGCGCGGTCGCCAACGGATTGTTGAAGTTCATCCCGGTGACCAGGTTCAAGAAATCAACCGGCAGCCGGATCGGCTCCAGCAGCGGCAGGCTGTTGGTGGGCAACGTCAGGTACAGGTTCAGCGCCAGCGGATCCCCGGTGAGCACGCCGGCCAGCGCCTCGGCAAGCTGCGGGGTGGCCTGGTCGGTGAGTGTGGAGACCAGGTCGGTGAGCGTCAGCCCGCGCAGGATGTACGTCGGGAAGAGGAATGCCGCACCGGCGTTGAGCAGCGACACCGGATTGCCCCAGGACGGGAAGTCCGAGAGCGGGTCGTACTGCACGGTGGCGTCGACCTTCACCGGGATCAGGTTGGCTCCCCGAGTGTGATGCCGGTGCCCAGGATGGGGATGTTCAGGGTGCTGGTGGGGTCGACGCTGCTGGCGGCTTCGGTGTCGGGGGTGATGGTGTCGATACCGGCCAGGGCCGCCAACGGATACATTCGGGCGAAGAGGCCGCCGTTGGCGCGACCGGGGTTGCGCAGCAAGATCATTGGTAGCACGGTGATGCTGCCGAGCAGGGGGCTGTCCCCCTCGTGGTTCGCCCCACCCGGCTGATTGGCGAGCTCTGCCACCACCTGCGGATAGGCCATGCCCGCGGCAAACGCACCCAGCCCCCAACCTGCGACCACCGGGATGCGCAGGTCCACCAGATCGAGACCGCCGAATTCGGCGAGGGCCACCTGCAACGGCGTGAGCAATGCCGCTCTCTGCAGAAAGTTCAGATCCGGATTGGCCTGGATTCCGGCGATCAGCTGGTTCAGGATGCCCGCGACGCCGATGTTGAGATACGGGGTGCCATTGATCTCGTCGGCCACGGAGTTCGGGAACTCCGGGACCCATCCCAGATCCACGCCGAGGAACTTCAGCAGATCCAACGGAGGCCCGGAGGTGATGATGTTGAGCCCGGGGGCCGCCACACCCGCCAGGTTCAGCGGGTCGCTGAGATCGAGGCCCAACAGGTTCGTCAGATCCAGCACATCGGTGATCCCCGCGCCGGTGAGAAACGGCGCGATGATGGGGCCGACGACGGGAATGCTGGACACGTCCAGCGGAATCCCGGCCAGGGCCTGGGTGATGATGGTGCCCAGGGCATCGTTGACCACCTGCTCGGGGTCGTATCCCAACGCCCGCAGCAGGCCCGACAGATTGACGTTGTCCAGGATCAGCCGCTCGATAGCGGCGCCGAGGTCCTGGAATTGGTCGTAGAGCACCGTCCCGACCCCGAAAGTCAGATCGGGGATGTCGGCCGGGTCCGGAGCGCCTGGAGCCAGCTCCATCGGCGGCAGACCGGGTGAGCCCGGTGTAGCCGCCAAGGCTGCAGGCGCGGCGGAACTGTTGTCACCGATCAGCGCCGAAAGGAGCCCTCCGACCAGTGCAGGGTCAATGGCCGCAGTGCCGAGGATGGCGTCCGGCAGCGGTGCCGCGTTTGCCTGCGGAGGAGGGGCCGCGGTCATGGTGATGGCGGTTACCGTTGCGGTGGCGGCTCCGACGGTGGCGATCTTGCGCGCCCTCGTACCGTACTTGCGATGCTTGGATGCCATCTGACCAGTCCCTTCGTGGCTCCTCAGCTTCCTCTCAGGGACGGTAACATCAGCGTCGCCAACTAATCGGCGAATTGCTGGAATCCGATTTTTGGCACGAAGAAATCAAGATCAGTTGAATTTAAAGTTTGCTGAAACTGACAGCTAGGGTTGCGCGAAAGCTTTGCGCACCAGCACGTCGGCAACGCCGTCGGGCAGCGTGTTGATCAGTGCCATCTGCAGGCGTGGCCCCGCCCCCACCGCATAACGGGGTCTCGGTCGTCGATCCGTTAGCGCCTTCTCGACCACCTGCGCCACATTTTCCGCGGGTACAGCCATCTTTCGCGATATCGGGATCATCTTGCGAAAGCCCGCAACGTGTTTGGCGTACAGCACCCGCTGGCCGGGCGTCATCGCCGACTCCATCTCGTCAGCCGCCTGCTCGGCGGTGTCCCACATATCCGTTGCGGTCTGGGCAGGTTGGACCACACTGACACGAATGCGCCACGGCCGCAGTTCCATTCGCAGTGCATCGGCGGCCGCTTCGAGTGCGAACTTCGACGCGCAGTACGGACCCAGCATCGGTGCGGCAATGCGGCCATTCACACTGGAAATGAACACAATTCGCCCCCGGGAGTCACGAAGTCGCGGGATCACGGCCTGCGCCACCGCGATCTGCCCCACCACGTTGACGTCGAGCTGGCGACGCAGTTCGGCGATCGGCACAGCCTCCAGCGGAGCGCCGACGGCGACGCCTGCGTTGTTGACCACGGCATCGAGCCGTTCGGGCAGCTCATCCTGGAGCGCGGCAACCTGATCCGTATCGGTGATGTCGAGTTGCAGCGGCGTCACCCCAGCCGTCGCGTCGAACTGCGCGGCATCCTCGCTGCGGCGCACGCCGGCGAACACCTGCCAGCCGCGCTGCGCCAGATGAACCGTGACGGCCTTGCCGATACCCCGGGACGCCCCGGTCACCAGAACACTCGCCATGACCACTCCTGTCGTCAGCTCCGACCGTACGCCGATCCGGTAACAGGAATGCTGATGGTCAGACACCGGGGAGGCGCCGTTGCGCGCCCGCCCCCGGCGTCCGCCCCCGACAGCGTTGGGGCAGATACTGCCCAAGCTATACCCGCTGTGAGCAGACGGATTACGAGCGCCCCGACACGTCGCACTCAGCCCGCTCACAGCGTGCGGTAAGAAATGTACACGACCGTGACCAAATCTATTGACGTTTCGGCAACCGTTGTTCAGAGTTGGGGCGTCAGGTCCAGCGACGTCAGGGTGTTCATGCTGGTCACCAGCCATTGCGAGTCGTTGCGCTCCAACGTCAGCCGGTAGGAGAGATACCGCAGCGACGGAATGTCCTTGGACAACGGGCTGGTGGCCGTGGAGTTCGTGTAGACGATGGCCGTCGCATCAGTACCGCTGACCGACTCGACGGCAGCGCCTACCACCTGGGTGCTGTTGGTGACCTGAGCCTGCTTGTTGGTGGGCGCGATGGCGTCGATGTACTTGCGGTACTGGGCGCCGAAATCGCCGCCGAGAAACCGTGCCGACCGGTCGGCCAAGGTCTCCATGTTGTCCGGTGTGTAGGTCCACAGCGTCGTGATGGCCTCGGCCGCGGTACGGGCGATGTCGAGTTTGGTGTCGACAAGGGCGCGCTGCGCCAGATACGGCTGCACCGTGGCAGCGCCGAACGCGCTCGCACCAACGAACAGCGTCGCCGCGACGCCGACCGCCACCGGCGCCCACCGCGGGGCGGCGGGCCGCGCAGCGACGGCCGCCTCCACCGCATCGGCGGGATTCGCGGCCACGTCAGGCTCCGGCACTCGGCGCGCCATGCGGCGCGCCTTGCCCACCGGCGTCTTCGGTTGCGCAGATTCCTGGTCGTCGGTCAGATCACCTGCAGCAGATTGCTGATCTTCCACTGGCCTCCTTCCTCGATCGCGGTGGCCACCCAGCGGGAACCGTCCTCGAACGTCCTACCGTCCGGGAACGTCGTCACCGTTTTGGTGGCCACCACCACGTCGGCGCTGCCATCATCGTTCCAGCGCTCCACACCCGCGTCGAGCACGGTGCCCGTTGTGGGCTCGGCCTGCGCCACCTGCACGACGATCTCGTTCATCCGCTCCTGGTACATCTGCGCCAACTGCCCGGTGGCCTGGGCCAGCACACCGTCGGCATAGTCATTGGCACGCATGGGATCCGGCGAGGTGTACTGCGTCATGAATGACCGCACGTAACCGATCACCGCAACATCGCGGACAGCCGCGCGCCGATGTTCCTCGTGAGTGACCAGCAGCAGCGCACTGGCAGCCAGGGCGGCAACGATCACCACCACCGCCGAGGAGACCAGCACCGCCAGGCCGATCCGGCGCCGCCGCAGAGGTGGCCGCTCGCTGAAGCCTTCGGCTGCCCCGACCCGCTTCCTCGGGCTCATTGCGGCGCTCGCTGAGGGCTGGCCAGCACCGTCAACCCCGCGATCCGCCACTGGCCGTCGGTTTTCTCGAAGTCCACCCTAACCGTGGCGGTGATGAACCGTTGTTCCGGCGGCACACCGCGCTGGCCCTGCAGAGCCAACAGCATGGTGCCGCGATCGGCGGTATTGGTCAGGACCGCGCTGTTGGCGGTCCAGTACTCGTTGGCCGTCGCCCCCGATGCTTTGATGGCGTCCTGCTGGGCCGTCAACTGCTCGCGGTAACCATCTGTCACCAATCCCGCAGCCCGCTCGAAATCCTCTGCCAGCGTAGGCACGTCGTAGCTCAGCATGCCTTCGACGAGCTTGGGACCTTGGACGGCCAGCTGTTCGCGCGCCTGGGCCACCCGCAGATCCGCTTGGTAGACAACCACATAACCGGCCGCTGCCGCCGCCACCGCCACCGCGGCTGCGCCCGCCGCCGCCGCCGCCGCCGCTGCCGCCAGCCGGCCTGCCCGCTGCGGGCGGTCCTCAGTGCGGCGCACTTCGGTGCCGGTCAGCAGATCCGCCCAGGTGCGCCTTCGCGAATCCCACAGCGGCCACAGCCATCCCACGAAGACCGCAGCGGTGTCCAGCAGGTGCGCGAGGTCCCGGAACAGCAGCCGCCAGTGCTTGCAACCACTGCCGTCGGCGCGGACCACTCGCAGCCCGACCACAGCCCGGCCCAGACTCCAGCCCGTCAGCGCGGGCAGCAGCCACCGGTTGACCACAACCGCCAACAGCACCAAGCCGGCAATGAGCACGCATACCCACCAGAGCATGCTGCGTTGCGCCGTGGACCAGGCCACCAGCACCAGCGTCGCCACCGTGAGAACACCGAGGACGACGTCCATCACGAACGCTCCGGCACGAGCCGGCCAGCTGCCGTAGGTGATCACCGTGGCGGTTCCGGTGTCCGTCGCCTCGTCCAGCACCGCGGTCACGTGGTCACCTGGTCGAGGCGCGCGATCTTGTAGGTGCCGTCTTCCGGCGCCATCTGGACACGCAGACGGTACCCCGTTTCCTGTTGCTGTACTTCGGAATTCGTCAGCCTCACCCGCAGTGCCACCAGCACGTCCATGGAGCCGTCATCGTTGTGTCGCTCCACCGCGGCCCGCATGTCGGTGACCTCTACCTGTGCGTTGGCCGCCTGGTACGCCTCGACCAGCACACCGCTGTACAGCGTGGCCTGGGTCTGGTAGTCCCCGGTGGCGCAGTCGAGGATCTTCTGCTGGCTCTCCGCCATGGCCGCGGTGTCGGGCGCCTGGGTGGCCGCCACACAGTCCTTGGCGGCCTGGGTGGCCACAGCCTCTTCGCGGGCCGCCGCGTCGGCGTCGTGGTTGGTGCGCAGGGCGAAGTAGCCGCCGGTGGCCACCAGCGCGGCCAACACCACCAAAGTGACGCACACTCCGAGGAACCAGCCTCGACTGTTCAGCCGGGTGGGCGATGGGGCGGGCGCCTGTTCGCCGTCCTCGTTGTGGGGGACGTCAGGGACGTCATCGGGATTCAGCCGGCCGGTGCCAGCATCTCCTTCCATCCCTCTTCTCCTGTGTTCGTCGAATTGCTCACCGAGTACTTCACCCCGTCGGGGCCCACCACCTCGCCGGCCTGCGGGTTGTAGACCGCCGAGGCCGGCGCCGGCGCCGGCGTGTAGATGCACGGGTTGGGTTGCTGCCCGCTGCACTGCACGCTACCGCTGCCCGGCGGGGTCAACGGATCACTGGTGATCGGCGGAGGTGGCGGCAGCCTGTCAGCGGGCAGCGGGTTCATCCCGTTGTTGACCGACGGAGCCGGGATCACCCGCCCCGGATTCACCGGCTGGTCACACCGTGCGCCCGGTGCCGGGCAGTTCAGCAGCTGGTTCGGATCGCCGTACCAGGGGTTGGATCCCAGCGGCACGTACGGCTCGTCGCTGCGGCACTCCCGTGGTGTGGCGGCGGTCTTACCGGGCACGTCGACGCACGGATAGTTGCGCGCACCACGGACCACGTTGGCCGGGGTGTCCTTCGGGATCTTGCAGTACATCCCGCTCGGCAGCGGCGCGGTGCTGGTGTCCGCCGGCGAACGCCATTCACTGGCCGGCAGGAACCCGGTCAGGCATGGCGGCGGCTGGTTGATCGTCAGACTGAAGTTCAGCGCCGCGGCGTTCTCGAACGGCGCGGCCACCGCTTGGGCCACCGAGGCGCCCTGCGGCAGGATCACCAGCGTCTGCTCGAGGCCCTTGTTGTAGCGCTTGAGCATGTCCAGCACGATCGACAGGTTGGCCAGCGTCTGCGGAAGCGCTTCCTGCACATCGCTGAACACCGCCGTCACCTGGTCGGCCGTCGGCGCCGCCTTCGACAATCCGCTGCGCAGGGTCTGATCCTGCTGCGCGGCCTGGGCGGTGATGCTGTTCAGGTTCGCCGCCCACTGCCCGATGGCCTCCCCCGAATTCACCTGACTGTCGATGATGGGCGCGGAGTTGTCGATGATGTCGTTGATGTCACCGATGTTGGCGTCGAAGTCGGTGACGATGGCCTGCGTACCGTCCACCAGACGCTGCAACGCAGGGCCGAGACCGCCCACCGCCATGGCGGTTTCGTCGAGCAGCCCGGAGATCTTCTCCTTGGGCAGCACTGCCAGGCCCTGATCGGCGGCATCGAGCGCGGGACCGATCTCCCGTGGCACGGTGCCTTCGGTGATGGTCTGGCCGGGCGAGAGGTATTGCTCGGAGGTGCTGTCGGACACCAGGTCCAGATACTGCTCGCCGATGGCCGAGACCGAGTGCACGTTGGCCGAGGCGTCCACCGGGATCTTGTAGCGGTCCTCGATGCTCATCGTGGCCCTTGCGCCCGACTCGGTGGGCTCCACCTCGGTGACCTTGCCGATGGTGATGCCGCGATAGGTGACGTTGGCGGTGCGGTACAGACCACCGGAGGCGGGCAGGTCCGCGTGCAGCGTGTACTGACCCACCCCAGCCATGCTGGGCAGGCGCAGGTAGTACCAACCCAGTGCGGTCAGTGCGATGACCGTCAGCGCGGTGAACAGTGCCAACTGAATTCGGATGAAACGGGTCAGCATCGCCTATTCACCTCGCTCCACCAACGGACCACCGGGCACCGAGTTGGGGCTCGGGGTGAAGCGCACATCCGGGATCATCTGATTGGGGTCGCGACCCCACGCCTGCTCCAGCGCCCGTAGCGCACCGGAGAAACCGGTGCCGGTCAGGAACGCGTTGTCCAGCGTGCTCAGCGTGAGGTCGAACGTCGCCGAGGTGTTGATGTAGTCACCGCGCACCACCTTCGGCACGTTGTCTATGGGGAACGGTGCGGTGAGCATGAACGTCAGCGCTCCGGCCAGGTACGGCGAAGCCCGGCCCAGCTGCTTGAGCGGCCGCTGCAACAGCTGCAGGTTGGTCTCGAGGTCACCGCGGGCCGCCGACAGGTATTGGTCGGTGGCTGCGCTGAACCGGCCCAGCGCCGTCACCGCGTCGGCGAACAGGTCCCGCTGGTCGGCGAAATACTTGATCAGCGGCGGGAACTCGGTCAGTACTCGGTCCAAGGTGTCGTTGCGGGCGGCAACGATGGACAGCAGTTCGTTGGTGGTGTCGATGGCCCGGGTGAGATCCTCACGCTGGGCGTTGAGCTGCTCGGTGAACACGTCGAGCTTGCCGAGAAAGGCCCGCACCTGCTCGGCGTTGCCGTCGAGGATGTTGTTGACCTCGGTCTGGATCACCTCGAGGTTCGGGATTCCGCCGCCGCGCAGCACCGTGGCGATGCTGGCCAGCGTGCGTTCGGTGGTGGGATAGGCCGAACTGTCGGCCAGCGGGATGGTGTCACCGTTGCGCAGCGGTTGAGACGACGAATTATCCTGCGGCGCTGCCAGTTCCACATGCTGGGTGCCCAGCAGGCTGGTCTGGCCGATTCGGGCGGTGGCATTCTCGGGCAGCTGCACACTCGAGTCGATGTCCAGCGTCAGGGTGGCCACCCAGTTGACCAGCTCGATCTTGCGCACCGAGCCGACGTAGACGTCGGCCACCCGCACCCTGCTGTTGACGTTGAGCGCCAATGTGTCCGGCATCTGCACGTAGACGGTCATGGTGTCGCCGCCGGTGCCCGGTCCGCCGGGCAGCGGCACGTTGGCCACACCCTTCCACCCGCAGGAGGCCAACACCATGGCGGTGACGGACAGCACCAGGGTGCGCCAAGCGGCCTTTCGGGTGAGCATCACGGCGCGCCTCATCGGGCACCCACTTCGGCGGGTAGCGGTGGCCCCGACGGGGCGGGCGCGGGCGGTGGGCCACCGGGAGCCGGGACCTGCTGCGACAGTGGCAGCGGGCCGGGGATCACGTCCGGCGCCGGTGGTGGCGGCGGTCCGGGCTGCGGGTACCACGGCGGCGGCAACGGGTTGTTCTGGTCATAGGCATTGGGCACCGCACCACCGCGCGGACCACCGGGCGGGTAACTCACCGGGTCCGGACCACCCATCAACGCGGCCAGCGAGTCCGGTGTCAGCATGTTCTTGGTCAACTGCTGGACCTGCAGGCCCTGCATGCCGGGCGCCACGATCCACCCCGGCTCGTGATTGCCGTGGCTGAACAAGGTGTCGCGCGACCACACACCGGGCACGGTGGTGTCCTTGTAGCCAGGGGGCGGCTGCAGTCGCGGCTCGGAGTACGCCACGTACTTGGGCAGCGTTGCCGCCGTGGAGAACTGGTTGACTCCGAAGGGCGGGAAATTGAACTTGATGGCATCCAGAACCGGTGCCAGGTACTGGGCACACAACTCCGCCGACTCCTGGTAGCCGAGCCGGCTGCCCGCCTGGATCGAGCTGCAGATGAACTGCATCGGATTGGCGAAGCTGGCCACCACCGGGATGGCCGTCAGCGAACCGTTGGTGGGCTCGTAGATGTTGACCAGGTTGGCCGCCAGGTTCGGGAAGACGTGCAACGCGGTTTCGAGGCCGTCGCGCGGTTCAGGCTGCAGGATCGCATTGGTGGTGCTGGCCAGATTGTTGATGCTGGTGGACAGCTCTGAGCCGTTGTCGTTGATGAATTGCTGTGCGGTGGTGAGCAACCCGTCGATGTCCTGCAGTGCGGTGGCCAGTTCCTGATCACTGTTGGTGAACGAGTTGGTGAACTCGGCCAGGTTGTCGTTGAGCTCGACGAACTGCTGGTCGCTGCGATGCAGGGCGTTGACGAACAGCGCCAGGCTCTTGGCCACGGCGAAGAAGTCGCCGCGGCCCTGGTTGAGCGCGGTGACGGATTCCGACAGTGCGTTCAAGGTGGTGTTGATCTGCTCGCCCTTGCCGGCCAGTCCGTCCGCGAACGACTCGATGACGTCGCCGAACGGACCCTTGGGCTGTTCAGGTGTGGGGCCCAGCTGCGAGACGATATCGGTGATCTGGTTGCGCAGGTCGTCCCATTCCACCGGAACCTGGGTGCGCTCCAACGGAATCTCGGCGTTGTTCTCCAGCACCGGACCTCCGGTGTAGGCCGGGGACAACTGGATGGTGCGCGACGCGACCAGGCTGGGGTTCAGGATCGAGGCGGTGGCGTCGGCGGGCACCTTGTACTTGTTCTCGTAGCTGAAGGTGACTTTCATCCGGTCTCCGGCCGGTTCGATGCTGTCGATCGACCCGACCCGGACGCCCATGATCTGCACCTTGTCACCGGGATACAGCGCCAGCGCCTGCGGGAAGTAGGCGACCACTGTGTTGTAGGTCAGCTTCTTGTAGAGCTGCCATCCGGCGACGGCACCCACCAGCGCGAGCACGACCACCAGTGCGCCGATGATCACCGCTGCGCGAGACATCCGCGGCAGCTTCATCTTTCGCACGTTGAAGATTGTCGTCATCGCTACCGGTTCCCTACGGCGTCAGGTGTGGTGGACGGGATGATGAACGGCGGATTGCCGGGCAACGGTGCCACCGTGTTGGGTGAGAGTTGCTGTCCCGGACCGGGTACCGGCGCGGGGCCCGGCCCCACCGGCGGCACCGGCACCGGAGCGGGCCCTGGTCCCGGTGGCGGCCCGACCGGGACGGTGCGCGCTCCGGGCGGACCCGGCGCCAGCGGCGGAGCGGGGATCCCCGGTACCGTCGGCACCAGTCCGCCGGGCTCATTGGCCGCAGGCACACCCGGTGCCGGCGGCGGGGCGTCGGGATTGGGCGCCGAGGTCTGGACACCCACCGGAGGACCGTAGTTGGGCCCGTACGGGTTGTCGCCGAACGGACCGACGGTCAGATCGGCACACGGCAACGGGTCTGCCGGCGACGGAATCCCGTCCGCGGGTGGGGTGTACGAGCACGGCGAGCCCTTGGGCACCGCCGGTCCCGGGAAGTCCGGCGTGCCTTCCACCACCTGCGGAGCAGGCGGCGGTGCACCATTGGGCTGGCGTTGCCCGTTGGGGTCCGGGAACTGGAAGGCCGGCAGCCCGGCGTTGCGCCAGAATTGTTCGGGGTCGATGCCGCGCTTCTTGAACGCGGCGTCGATGAACGGCTGGACAGCCTGACCCGGCAGCAGGTTGATGATGATCACCTTGAAATACGGCCCGGAGCCGATGGCCTCGGCCAGCGATGCGGTGAACTTACTCAGGGTGCTCAGTGACTCGGCCAGGTCGAATTTGTGCCGCTCGAGGATGGCGCTGACAGTCTGCAGCTGTTCGAGAGCCTTGTTCAGGTTGGGGTTGTCGTTGATCAGTCCCTGGAACTGACGCGAGACCAGCGACACGTTCTCCAACAGATAGTTCACCGCCTGGCTGCGCTCGTTGATCGCGGCCAGCAGCGTCCGAGAGTTCAGCAGCAGCTGGTTGATCTGCTCGCTGCGGTCGCCGAGCACACCGGCCACTTTGTTGGCATTGGCCAGCAATTGTTTGAACTGCTCGTCACGCTTGCCGATGGTGTCGGAGAAGCGGGCCACTCCGTCCAGGGCGGCGCTCAGGTGTGGGTAGGTCTGGTCAATGGTTTCGCTGAGCACATTCAGCGACTGCTTGACCGTCTGGATATCCCATCCCCCTGCGGCTTTGGTGACATCGAAGAAGGCGTCGTAGATCTGGTACGGCGTGGTGCTCTGCCCGATGGGCAGCTCGCCGGAGGCGCGCAGTATCTCGTTGCCGCGGGGCTCGATCTCCAGGACCTTCTTGCCCAGGATGGTGTCGGTGCGGATGGCCAGCCGGGATTCGGTACCGATCTGGTTGCCGCCCAACGAGAAACCCATCCTGACGTGGTCTCCGTCGATGACCACGCTGTCCACCGTGCCCACGTCCATGCCGGCGATACGCACCTTGTCACCGGTGTTGAGGCCGCCGGAGTCGGTGAACAGACCATAGTAGGTGGGCTGGGCGAACAGCATCGGCACGCTGGTGAGGCTCTGTCCCACACCGACGATGAGCACCAGGATGACGATGCCCAGGATGCCACTGTGGATCCGGTTGGATCCTTCGATGGATCTCACTGTGGGGTACACCTACCCGTCGGCTGGGTGAACACCTTGATCGTGCGGACCGGGCCGCCGGGCTGCAGCCCGTTGAGTTTCAGGTTCAGGTCGCAGAGATAGAAATTGAAGAAGTCGCCGTAGACACCACCGGCGCGGCCGATGATCTTCAAAGCATTGGGCAGCTTGACCAGCGTGTCCTCCAGCTGGGCCTGCTGGTCGATCAGTGGCTGCTGGATGGTCTCCAGATGACCGATCGTGTCATGCAGCACCGGGCGGTTGTCTGCCAGTAGATCTCCCAGTGTGCCTGCGGCATTGCTGATGTCAGCCACCGAATCGGCCAGCGGGTCGGCACGGTTTTTCAGCCCGGTGATCAGCACCTCGAAATCGTTGACCGTCTGGTCGAATTCCTTCTGGTGTTTGACCGTGGTGGCCAGCACGGTGTTCAGGTTGGTGATCACCTCACCGATGGCCTGGTCCCGGTCGGCCAGTGCATTGGTCAGTTGTGTTGTCTGGTCCAGGATGTCGTTGATGGTGCCGCCCTGACCCTGGAACACCGTGATGATGGACTGCGCGATGTTGTTCACCTTGTCGGGATCCAGCGCCCGGAACAGAGGCTTGAATCCGCCGATCAACGCGTCGAGATCCAGCGCCGGAGTGGTTCGCGCCAGCGGGATGAAGCCTCCCGGAGGCAGCATCCGGTCAGAGCCCTCGCCTTGACCGCGCTGCAACTCGAGGTAGCGGTTGCCGATCAGATCCTGGTAGCGAATCTGCGCGGTGGTGGACTGGTACAGCGGCAGGGTGCGGTCCACGTCGAAGTCGACCCGCACGCGCTGGCCGCCGTCGATCAGCTCCACCTTGGACACTTTTCCGACCTCGACGCCCGAGGCGCGCACGAACTGCCCGGCTCGCAAGCCGCTGGCGTTGGCGAACTCCGCTGAGTATCCCGAGGTGCGGTCGAAGCGGATCTGGCCGAACACGACGATGATCACGCCGGTGAACATCAGGAGCACCAGCGAGAAGGCACCCAGTTTGATCGCGGTTCCGGTGATTTTCATGGGTTGATCGTGTTCTCCCCGACTTGGCGGCCCCAGACGTACTCGGTGAGGATCGGTTGGCCCAGTTCGAAGTGGTTGTACGGCGCGATCGAGGCTCCGGTGTCCATCACCAGATACGGTGCGGGCCAGAGCTCCCGGGTGATCTCCTGCCAGCAGCCCGGGGCACCGCCGGGGCCGCCCTTGGCATTCACGCGCGGCAGGTTGTCGGGGTAGACGTAGGGATTCTCCGCCCCCAGGAACGTGGTGTTGGTGTTCAGCGAGTAGCCGTTACCACCAAGTGCAGCAGCCGCTTTGGGCGCGATGGTGGCGTAGTTGCGGACCGTGCAGAACAGCGCCGGGCTGTACTCGTCCAGAGTTCGGGCGGTGGTCACCAGGTCCTCGGCACCGCGCACCAGGAATGGTCCGCCACGCTCGAAGACATCGGCGCCGGTGTTGCCGAAACCGACCGCCGCCAGCAGGGCGGCATCCAGGTCGCCACGTTGCTCGTTGAAGGTTCGGGCCGTCGTGACCGCGTTGTCCAGCGAGTCGAACAGGTCCGGCGCGGCAGAGGTGTAGACCTCACCGAGGTCGGCCAGTCGCTGCACGTCGTAACGGATCTGCGGCATGCGCGGGTTGATGTTGTCCAGGACGGTGTTGCCGCGGACCAGTGACTCACCGAACTTGTCGCCCAACCCGGTCAGCGCCTCGGCGGTGGCCGACAGGGTGAGGTTCAGTTTCACCGGGTCCACCTGCTCGGAGATGGAGGTGATCGTCTCGAACAGGGTGTTGAATTCTGTTGTCACATTGGACACGTCGATCACGTCGGCGGAGGTGATCCGTGCGGCGCTGGGATTGTCCGGCGAGGTGAACGACACGTACTTGTTGCCGAACACCGTGGTGGCCTGGATGTCGGCGTTGACGTTGGCAGGGATCAGGTCGATGTAGCGGGGGTCGACGTCGAGAGTGAGCTGCGCCTTGGTGGTGCCGTCCTGCTCCAGCGGGGCCACCTTGGCGACCCGGCCGATCTCGACCCCGTTGTAGGTGACCTTGGAACCCGGGTCCATCACCAGGCCTGCACGATTGGAGACCAGCGTGAGTTTGGTGTTGTCGGCGAAGCCGCCGCGGAATTGGATGTAGACCATGGTGGCCACCACGGCCACGACGACCAGCAGCACCAGCCCCGCCAACTTGTAGGGCGGGGTGCGCTGGGTATTGGGTGGCGAGGTGACCTGCCCGGGTGCGGTCATCGGTTACACCGTCAGATTGAAGTTCGGGTCGACGCCGTAGAGCGCCAACGAGGCGAGTAGGACAACGACGACGATCAGGACCAACGAGGCGCGCATCGAACGGCCAACGGCCTCACCGACACCCACCGGGCCACCGCTGGCGTTGTAGCCGTAGTAGCAGTGGTTGAGCATCACGATGACCGAGATGATGATGGCCTGCACGAAGGACCACATCACGTCGTCGGGCCGCAGGAACGTCCGGAAGTAGTGCTCATAGGTGCCCAGCGACTGACCGTAGAAGAACGTGGTGGTGATCTGCGCCGACAGGAAGCTCATGATGATCGCCATCGCGTACAGCGGGATGATCACCACGAAGCCGGCCAGGATGCGCGTCGACACCAGGTACGAGATCGACTTGATGCCCATGACTTCCAGCGCGTCGATCTCCTCGCTGATGCGCATGGCGCCCAACTCGGCGGTGGCTCCGGCACCCACCGTGGCGGCCAGTGCCTGACCGGCGACCACGGGTGCGGCGATGCGGACGTTGACCAGGGCGGCGAAGAAGCCGGTGAAGGCCTCCACACCGATGTTTCCCAGCGAGGCGAAGCCCTGGATGGCGATCAGCGATCCGCCGGAGAGGGTGACGAAACCGACGATGGCCACGGTGCCGCCGATGACGGCCATGGCGCCGGTGCCCATCCCGATCTCGGCGACCAGGCGCAGTACCTCACGGCGGTAGAAGCGCAGGGCGTGTCCGATGGATCCGACGGCGGTGACGACAAACCATGCGACGTGGCCGATCGATTCGAGGAAGCGGCCCGGGCCGCCGACCAACCGCCCGGCACTGTCGTAGGCGCGGGGGAAACGGCTGCGCAGAACTTGTGTGGTGGACATCAGCGCCCCGTTCCGAACCGGACGCCAATGGTGGTCAGCACGACGTTGACGGCGAACAGAGCCACCACGCACAGCACCAGTGTCTCGTTGACGGCGGTTCCCACACCCTTGGCGCCGCCGGCCACGGTGAGCCCGCGGTAGCAACCCACCAGACCGGCGATCAGACCGAAGGTCAGCGCCTTGATGACCGAGATCAGCACTTCGGGAAGACCGGTGACCAATGTCAGTGTGGAGACGTACGCCCCGGCCGAGACGTTCTGGATGTAGACGCCGAAGATGAAGCCACCCACCAGCCCGATGGTGATGACGGCGCCGTTGAGCAGGAAGGCCACGAACGTGGACGCGGCCACCCGCGGCACGACGAGGCGGTGGATGGGGTCGATGCCGAGCACCTCGAGTGCGTCGATCTCCTCGCGGATTGTGCGCGCGCCGAGGTCTGCGCAGATGGCCGTCGATCCGGCACCTGCCACCACGAGCACCGTCACCAACGGACCGAGCTGGGTCACCGCGCCCAGAGCCGCACCGGCTCCGGACACGTCGGCCGCGCCGAACTCGGCCAACAGGATGTTGAGCGTGAAGATGATGAGCACCGTCAGCGGGATCGAGACGGCGACGGTGGGCAGGAACGCGACACGCATCAGGAACCAGCTCTGGTCGATGAACTCGCGCCATTCGAATGGTCTCAGCAGGGCCTTGCCCGCGAGCACACACATTCGGAAGAACCCGCCGATCAACTCCAGCGGCGTACGCAACTGGTCACGCACGTAGCCGGTCAGACCGTCGGACGACACCGTCACGCGGGCACCCGAAATCCGGTCACCCGATTGTCGCGATAGCGCGACGAGCTATGTTGCACGCTCGCTCCTTGGCCCGACCCGGAACTAGTGGCAGCCGTCTCCCTACTCGCGAGTAGTAAGACAGACCACAGGAATGTACCCGATGGCGGGGCCAGCGCGTGCCGCATCCTCACGATTAACCCTCCACCGCCGCCTGTGCAAAATTTTCACGCCCGTCAAGAATTAGAACGTAATTCGAGAAGTGGCCCGTATCAGGAGCTTTCGTCCCCAGAATCCCGTTCTTGCCCAGCACCGAACTTGGCCCGCAACTCCGTCTTCAACACTTTGCCGGCGGGGTTGCGCGGGAGAGCCTCGACGATCTCCAGGACGCGGGGATGTTTGTAGCGCGCCAAACGGTCGCCCAGGAAGTCTTGCAGATCTTCCAGAGTCAGGCCGGGTTCGCTGGCGGCCACCACGGCAACGGGTACCTCACCCCATTTCTCGTGACCGCGGCCGATCACCGCCACCTCGACGATCACGGGGTGGGCTGCCAATACGTTCTCCACTTCGGCGCAGTAGATGTTCTCGCCGCCGGAGATGATCATGTCCTTCTTGCGATCCACCACCCAGACGTAACCGTCGGAGTCCATGCGCACCAGATCCCCGGAGTGGAACCAGCCCCCGGCGAAGGCCTCGGCGGTGGCCTGCGGATTGTTCCAGTAACCGGCCATCAGAGTCGGTGCACGATAGACAATTTCACCGACCTCGCCCACGGGGACGTCGTTCATGTCCTCGTCGACAACCCGGGCGGCGACCGTCGGGATCACCTTGCCCACCGAGCCGAGCTTGCGAATCGCGTCGTCCCCCAGCAACATGCACGTCACGGGCGACATCTCCGTCTGGCCGAACGCGGCCAGGATCAAGGTGTCAGGGAAGGTCTCCGCCATGTCACGCAGCAGCGTGTCCGAGGCCGGGGCGGCACCCCACGACATCACCCGCAGCCGCAGATCCCGCGGTGCGGCTTTCTGGGCCGCGCACACCGCCTGCCACTGCGCCGGCACCAAGAAGATGCCCGTCACCTTCTCGGCCTCCAGCACATCCAGCAACTGGCCGGGGTCGAAGGCGCCCAGCGGGTGGATCACCGTGGGGATTCCCAGCGCCAGCCCGGTGAGCATGTTGCCGATACCCGCGATGTGGAACAGCGGCACCCCGATGAAGCCGACGTCATTGTTGATGTCGACACCGTTGGTGTAGAAGCCGGTCATGGTCTGCCCGGTCAGGTTGGTGTGGGTAAGCACCGCACCCTTGGGCCGGCCCGTGGTGCCCGAGGTGTACATGATCAGCGCGGCGCTGTCATTGGGTACGTCGGCGATCTCGTGAGGATCGTTGAGCTCGTCGATCAGGTCCTCGTATCCCAGCACCGCCTCATCGGTGGGGGCACCGGCCACCACGATGGTGTTGAGCGTCGGCGCCAGATCCCGGACTGCAATGGCGATCGGCGCCAGCACCGGTTCAGTGACCACCATGCGGGCATCGCAGTCCGAGACCAGGAATGCGATCTCGGGCGGCGTCAGACGGAAATTCACCGGCACCGCGATGGCGCCCAGCATGTTGGCGGCCAGGAAGGACTCCACGAACTCCGGGCGGTTGAGCATCAGGATCATGACCCGCTCACCAGCACGCACACCACGGTGGGCGAGTGCGTCGGCAAGCGAGGTCACCCTGCGGTGCAGCTCGGCCCAGGTGGTGGTTTGGCCGGTGAAGCGCAGCGCTGGGTCCTGCGGCTGCATCAACGCGTGTCGGGCCAACTGGGTGATCCAGTTCTGACGACGGGCCAGATACGGCTGCGTGGCGGGTGTGTCAGTGATCGCTCGTCCGGCCGACTGTGCGGTCAACGCTCGGCGCCCCTTCCGACTTGCGGGAATCTTACATTTGATCAAACATTGTGTTGTCCCGGTCACACTAAGACGCGAAACCGGGCGAAGACAACCCCGGCAGTCAACACGCACGAGGAGGCCCCAGACACGGTGCCCGCACCAGCAGAAACACGGCGGACCGGCCTGCGCCGCACCCAACTCTCCGACGAAGTGGCCGGACGGCTGCGCGCGGAGATCATGTCAGGGACGCTGCGCCCAGGGACCTTCATCCGGCTGGACGAGACCGCGGCGCAACTCGGGGTCAGCATCACCCCGGTGCGCGAGGCGCTGTTGACGCTGCGCGGTGAGGGCATGGTGCAGCTGGAGCCGCACCGAGGCTACGTCGTGTTGCCGATGAGCAGGCAGGACATCGCCGACATCTTCTGGCTGCAGTCGACGATCGCCAAGGAATTGGCCATCAGTGCCACCAGCCGGATCACCGACGAGGACATCGATCAGCTGGAACGACTCAACGACAACCTCGCCGAGGCGGTGGCGACGGGCGACTCCGAGTCGGTGGTCCTGGCCGAGTTCGCCTTCCACCGCACGTTCAACCGGGCGGCAGGCCGGATCAAGCTCGCTTGGTACCTGCTGCACGTGGCCAGGTCCATGCCCGCATTGCTGTACGGAGCCGATCCGGAATGGGGCGCCGACGCGGTAACCAACCACCGCGATCTCATCGCCGCATTGCGGGCGCGCGACGCCGATGCCGCCGCGGCCCACACCGCGTGGCAGTTCACCGATGGCGCCAGTCGCCTGACGGAAGTGCTGGAACGCAGCGGGATCTGGGATACCTAGCTGGTCGCCAGGGCCTCAGCCCTGGCCTTCAAGTTGTTGGCCAGGTGATCCAGCGCCTCGTTGATCACCTTTTTGACCATCATCGCCGGCACCGGCACCCCGAGATCCACCTCGACGTCCATGTCCACGGTCAGCAGAGACGTCGGGCCCATGCCCACGACAGAGAACAGCTGATCCTGCTTGGAGAAGTGGTCACCCTGCTGCATCACGGTCTGGATCTGGTTGGGCTGCGGGTAGTAGACGGCCTGGATGTAGGTGCCGTCGTTACCCTGCACGGAGGCGTCCAGACGTAACTGGCTGGGTCGCCCGTCGGGGTAGCGGTGCAGGATCCAGCAGCCTTTGACTTCCTCGTTCCATTGCGGATAGGCCTCGAAGTCGGCCACGATGCCCAGGATCACGGACTCCTCCGCCGCGACCTCGACCGTCTTGCTCACCAAAGGCATGGCGGGCAGTCTAGCGGCCCCGCTTAACGACTGATGCGGCCGCGAGCGGGGGCGATTCAGCCCGACGCGGTGGTGGTGCCCTCGCCCAGAGGTGACTCCACCCGCACCTTCTCATCGCGGATCAGGCCGCGCAGCAGCGCGGTGCTGAACTCGGCGGCAATCTCTGGGGCCGAGCGTCGGCCGTGCGGCCGCAACCAGCGGTAGGCGCCCAGTGTCATGCCGATGTAGCCCAGCGCCAGCACGTGCGAGTCGCACGGGTAGAACTCGCCACTGGCGATGCCGCGGTCGATCAGGCCGTGGACGTGCTCATAGACCTGGGATTCCTTCTCTTTGATCTCAGCGACCTGTTCCTCGGTGAACCACTCGCTGATGTAGGGCTGCTCCTGGAAGTACACCGCGGCCCCTTCGGGGTTGGTGGCGATCTGGGTGAGCAGTCGCACGGTGTATTGGTACAGCGCTTCGCGGGCCGTCCAGGACGGATCGTCGTGCACCGCGGCCAGGGTGTTGTCGGCCGCGCGCTGATAGATGTCGTAGAGGATCAGCGACTTGCTGGCGTAGTAGTGGTACACGGTGGCCTTGTTGAGGCCCACGACGTCGGCCACATCATCCATCCGAGTGCCGTGGTAGCCACGGGCGGCAAACAGCTTGGTGGCCACCACCAGCAGCTCCTCGCGGCGAGTCAGCCCGTTCTCTGAAGCCATGGTTCACTCTTCCTTCAACACCGACCGTCGGCGCCCTATCAATCAGTTGGTTGGTCAGTTTATCCCCATCGAACGGTGCCGTACTGCAACGTCGGGTGAGTAGACTGCATTTCACTGGTACAGCTGGGAGGCATCTGATGGATCCGAACCCGGATTACGACGCGAGCGACGAGATCGAGTACTTCTTCTCGTGGTTCCCCTGGGCACTGCGCGGCGTGTACCCACCCCCGGCTTACCCTCCGGTTTAGAGCGCCGAGGGCGTGCGCTCCCCCAATACCTGCTGGCTCACCGACATGGATGGTGTGCTGGTCCGTGAAGAACATGCGCTCCCCGGGGCGGCCGAGTTCCTGCAGCGACTCGCCGACAAGGGTCGTCCGTTCCTGGTGTTGACCAACAACTCGATCTTCACTCCCCGTGATCTGGCGGCACGATTGGCCCGGTCGGGGCTCACGGTGCCCGAAGAAGCCATCTGGACCTCCGCGTTGGCCACGGCCACGTTCCTGCACGACCAGTTGCCGGGCGGCTCCGCCTACTGCATCGGCGAAGCCGGGCTGACGACGGCGTTGCACGAGGTCGGCTACACCCTGACCGATGTCGGCCCGGATTTCGTGGTGCTCGGAGAGACGCGCACCTACTCGTTCGAAGCCATCACCAAAGCCATCCGGCTGATCGGCGCGGGTGCCCGCTTCATCGCCACCAATCCCGACGTCACCGGCCCCTCGGCCGAAGGCCCTTTGCCCGCAACGGGTTCTGTCGCCGCGCTGATCACCAAGGCCACCGGCCGCGAGCCCTACTTCGTGGGCAAGCCCAACCCGATGATGTTCCGCAGCGCGCTCAACCGCATCGAGGCGCATTCGGAGGAAACGGCGATGATCGGCGACCGGATGGACACCGACGTGGTGGCGGGCATCGAAGCCGGCCTGGACACCATCCTGGTGCTCACCGGATCCACCGCCGAGACCGACATCGAGCGCTACCCGTTCCGGCCCGGCCGCATCCTGCCCTCGATCGCCGAGGTCATCGACCTGATCTGAGTTGCGATTTCGGCGTGAATCCGGTCGCTCATCGACTGTGATCACGCCGAAATCGCTGAGGTCAGGCTGCCGCGGCCTTCACTGCCCGACCCACCTCGGCCCGCAGATCGGCGTACTCGGGCGAACGGCGCAGCTCATCCGGATCAACACCACTGCGCGGCAGGTCAACTGGAATATCCAACGCCACCTGACCGGGCCGCCGGGTCAACACCACGATGCGCGATCCCAGGAACGCCGCCTCATCGGCGCTGTGCGTGACGAACACCGTGGTCCGGCCCGACTCGGCACTCACCTGACGGACGTCCTCCTGCAACCGCTCCCGCGTGAGGGCGTCCAGCGCGGCGAACGGTTCGTCGAGCAGGAACAGCGGTGTGTCGGCGGCGAGCGCCCTGGCAATGGCCACCCGCTGCTGCTGACCGCCGCTGATCTCCCAGATCTTGCGGCCTGCCGTGCCTTCCAGGCCCACGCGCTCCAGCAGCTGATCGCGACGCTCCGCCCGCCGCTCCCGCGGCACCTCGGCATACTTGAGCGCCAGGTCGACGTTGCCGCCGACCGTGCGCCACGGGAACAACCTTGGCTGCTGGAACACCACGCCGGCACTGACGCCGGGTGTCGGTGGCGAACCCGACACTGCCACTTCGCCTTCCGAAGGCCGCTCGAAGCCGGCGATCAGCCGCAAGAGCGTGCTCTTACCGCACCCGGATGCCCCGACCAGCACCAGAAAAGCTCCCGGTTCGACGTCGAGGTCCACCGGCCCCAGCGCGGTCACCTCGTCGCCGGCGTGCCCGTAGCGGTGGCTCACATTGTGGATACGGACCCGACCGTCGTCACTGGGTGAGGACATCCGGCAGACCTTTGGTGTAGATCGCCTTCTGCAAGGTCTCCAGGGGCGCGGCTTCGGGAATCTGCGACTGAGCTGCCAGGAACTGCGACGCACTCTGCAAGTTGGCCGCGATGTTGCCCACCGCGCCGTCGGTGCCCAACCATTCGGCCGAGGCCAACTCTTGCGGCGTTAGGTACACACCCTGCTTGAGCTGTCCGGCGGTTTCCTCTGGGGTCAAACCGATTTCGGCAGCGATAGCCTTGGCCGCGGCGTCCGGATCATCCTTGATGACGCCAAGCGCACGGGCTTCCTGCTGACGCCAGATGTCCACCACTTCGGGGTGGGCATCGGCGAACTCGGTGGACACGACACCCAGATCCAACGTGGGCTTGCCGTCGGCGGCCAGTTGGCGGCTGGTGATCAGGTCCTTGCCCGTGGTCCGCAGCTGATCCAGTGTCGGCAGCCACGTGTAGGCGGCGTCGATGTCGCCGCGCTCCCAGGCCGCCAGAATGGCCTGCGGTTGCAGATCCACCAACTGGACGTCAGCCGGTGTCAGTCCGTTCTGATCCAGCGCCGCCAGCAGCGAATAGTGGGCGGTGGATGCGAACGGGGTGGCGACACGCTTGCCCCGCAGATCGGCAATGGTGTTCACACCACTGTCGTTTCGGGCCACCAGTGCCTCGTTGTCACCGGCCACGTCGAGCACGAACGCCACCTGGTAGGGGATGTTCAACGGCTCGGACAGCCCACGCGCCACAGGGCTGGAGCCGAGGGCGCCGAAGTCGAGTTCCTTGGCGATGAATGCGGTGTTGACATCGGCACCGGAGTCGAACTTGGTCCACTTGATGTTGTAGTCCGGCAGCGCCTCCTCGAGCCACTTGTTGTTCTTGACAATCAGATCGCCGCTCGGAAACGTCTGGTAGGCAATGCGGATGGTTTGCTTCTCGGCGTCCTGTCCTGAGTTGTCCACCGCACAGCCAGCCAGTCCCAGAGTCGAGACCACAAGGGCGACAACCAAAGCCTTCAGTTTCATATCTTCCCTCTCCATGGGACAGCGCGCCGCTCCAGCGCGCGAAGCAGACTGTCGATCACCAGACCCGAGATCCCGATGGCGAAGATCCCGACCAGCACGACAGGGGTGTTGTTGTAGTTGCTGGCGTCCTTCACCAGACCGCCGATACCGGGGATTCCGTTGAACAGCTCAGCGGCCACCACCGAGGAGTAGGCCATACCCACCGCCAGCCGGATACCGGTGAAGGTCTCCGGCAGCGCGGAGGGCACGACGACATCGCGGATCACCTGGGCCCGAGTGGCTCCCAGAGCACGCGCCGCCTCTTGAAGACCCACCGGTGCGGCCACCACAGCGGCGGTGGTGGCGACGGCGGCGGGTGGCAACGCGGCCAGGGCCAGCAGCGTGATCTTGGGTGCCTCGTCGATGCCGAGCCAGATGACCAGCAGGAAGAAATAGGCCAGCGGCGGCAGGGCGCGCAGGAAGGTCAGCCACGGTTCCAGGACGCTGCGCACCCAGTTGATCGAGCCCATCACCAGACCCAGTGCCACGCCCACGGTCACGCCGACGACGACGCCGATCAGTACCCGCCGCAGCGTCATGTAGAGGTGCTCCCACAGCAGGTACCCGGCGTAACCGCGGAATCCGTCGTGGGTGCTGGACACCGTGACGAAGGCGTCCCATACCGTGCTCGGATAGGGCACGAAGGTCTGGTTCCAGAGCCCACTGGCGGCGGCCAGTTGCCAGGCGACGAGGAACACGACGATGGACAACAGCGGCAACGCCGCGCGGATCAGGCGGCCTCTCCACTTGCCGTCGCCGCGGGGCTTGGACGCAGGAGCAGAGGCATCCTCGTCAGGGGTGATGTCAACGAATACCGACACGGTTCGACTCTCTGTGCGCTGACGATGAGTGGGGACTGGGAACGCGAAACGCGTTTCAGCGACAGCAGCGGTCGACGACCAATGTCCCGGGCACAGTGCGATCAAACAGGGCGGCGACAGATCAGGCGACGGTAGGACTCACTGCGAATCAAAGGGTGGCCGGCGCACCCAACGTCACCTACCAGCGGCGCAACAGACCCATCATGGTTCGACGGACCGGGTTGGCACCCAGCCGATCGATCAGTTGCAGATCGGAGATGACGTACCCGCCGTCGGCGCGATCCCACAGTCCAGCCAGCGTCAGTTCGAGTGCGGCCAGGGTGGTGACGTCAGCGGCATCGATGTCGTCGAGCATGGCGTCGGAGACGAATACCGGGCAGTCCGTCCGCACACTGCGGTCGACGGCGCGAACATGGATTGCGAGCGCAGCCGGCGATACATGCTCACTGCGCTTCTTCGCGCGCAGCGCGCTGACCTCGTCGTAGACCACTTTGTCCCGCACCGGGCGAGCATATCGGAAACATGAACGTTACAAGTAATTCACAAGCAGACCCGCCATTGATTGGTCGGCCACGGCTGCGCCATCGGCAGTGCCTCCCGAACAGCGGCCACCACGCCCGGCCACGCGTGCTCGTCGTAGTCATCGCCGGAAAGCCACCCGCCGGGCACCACTTTGGGACGCCAGGCCGTGATGTCGGCGGCGACACTGTCATAGTCGTGGCGGGCATCCAGGTGCACCCAGCTCAGTGACTCGTCGGGAAACAGCGCCGCAGCCCGAAGCGAGTCCGAGACCAGGATCTGCACCGAGTCAGCGAATCCGCACGCAATCACGTTGCGGTGCAACAACCCTGCCGTTGTTCCCGCACCGTGCTCGACGGCGGGGCGGTGGGCGTCGATTCCACTCACGCCTTCCGGCCCGCTCCCCTGGCAGGTGTCGACGCCCAGTACCGCGATGTCCTTCTGGCTGCCGGCCACCACCTCGGCCAACGAACAGAGACTCTTGCCGAGGTACACGCCGACCTCGACGAACCGACTGCCGTCGGGAAAGTGCTCGACCGCCTCGGCCTGGAGGCCACGCCATTGAAACCACCCGGGGATGTCCTGCCACCCGGAAATCGGAGCATCGAAGTTGGTGTGAACCATGCTCCGGGCGTACCCGGACGCAGCGCCGAGCTCACCTTGTCCCTGTGCGTACCTGACGGAACGCCCTGTGGCCCGCTACTACACCGATACAGTCTGTGACCCAGGTAACGGGGGCCGGACTGAGGACAGTCGGTTTCCTACACTGACGTTTTTGCTCGACACGGGCCAAGCAGATCGGATCGGAACACATCGTGATCATCGGGATACCGCGGGAGTCTCTTGCTGGTGAGACGCGCGCAGCGGCCACACCGCAGACCGTCGGGCAGCTCATCAAGCTCGGCTACAGCGTGGTGGTGGAATCCGGCGCCGGAGCCGCCTCGAGTTTCGCCGACGCCGCCTACGTGGAGGCTGGCGCCAGTATCGGCTCACCCTGGGACGCCGACATCGTCCTGAAGGTCAACGCCCCCTCGTACGGCGAAGTCGACGAGATCGCCAAACTGCGCGACGGAGCGACGCTGGTCAGCCTGATCTCGCCGGCGCTGAAGCCGGAGCTCGTCGAGAAACTCTCGGCCCGTCCCATCACGGTGCTGGCGATGGACGCCGTGCCGCGCATCTCGCGGGCACAGTCCCTCGACGTGCTGTCCTCGATGGCCAACATCGCCGGCTACCGCGCGGTCGTGGAGGCATCACACGCCTTCGGCCGCTTCTTCACCGGCCAGGTCACCGCGGCGGGCAAAGTGCCGCCGGCGAAGGTGCTGGTGGTCGGCGCCGGCGTGGCCGGCCTGGCCGCCATCGGCGCAGCGGGCAGCATGGGCGCGATCGTGCAGGCCACCGACCCGCGACCCGAGGTCGCCGATCAGGTCAAGTCCCTTGGTGGCGAGTACGTCTCCGTCGACCCCAACGCGGGCGAGGTGTCGGCCACCGGTTACGCCAAGGAGATGGGCGAGGACTACAAGGCCCGCGAGGCGCAGCTGTATGCCGAACTGGCCCGCGACGTCGACATCATCATCACCACCGCGCTGATCCCCGGCCGGCCCGCCCCGCGCATCATCACCGCCGACATGGTGGCCTCGATGAAGCCGGGCAGCGTGATCGTGGACATGGCCGCGGCCAACGGCGGCAATGTCGAAGGCACCGTCAAGGACCAGGCTGTGGTCACCGACAACGGCGTCACCATCATCGGTTACACCGACCTGGCCGGGCGTCTGCCCTCGACCGCCTCCCAGCTGTACGGCACCAACCTGGTGAACCTGCTCAAGTTGTTGACTCCCGGGAAGGACGGTCAGCTGGTCCTCGATTGGGATGACGTGGTGCAGCGGTCGGTGACCGTAGTGCGCGACGGTGAGATCACTTGGCCGCCACCACCTGTGCAGGTCTCGGCGGCCCCGGCGGCAACCCAGACCGCCGCGCCGGTCGAGAAGCCCGCCCCAAGCCGCCCATGTCCGCCCAGCGCCGCCTGGGCCTGACCTTCGCCGCGGCCGCCGTACTCTTCGTTCTGATCGCACTGTCCCCCGCGGCACTGCAGGTGCACCTGGTGGTCTTCGCTCTCGCGATCGTCATCGGCTACTACGTCATCGGGCATGTGCACCACGCGCTGCACACCCCGCTGATGTCGGTCACCAACGCCATCTCGGGAATCATCGTCGTCGGCGCACTGCTGCAGGTCGGCACGGGTGATCTGGTCATCACGGTGCTGGCCACCGTGGCCATCCTGTTGGCCAGTATCAACGTCTTCGGTGGCTTCGCCGTGACCCGCCGCATGCTCGCGATGTTCTCGCGCAGCTGACGCCCCCCGACTCCCCCTTTTCCTGGCACACTTCCCGCGAACGGATCCCTTCATGCTTTCTCTGGAAACTACGGCCACCGCGGCTTATGTGGTCGCGGCGCTGCTGTTCATCCTTGCGTTGGCCGGCCTGTCCAAACACGAAACGTCCAAGGCGGGCAACAATTTCGGCATCGCCGGCATGGCGGTGGCGCTGATCGCCACCGTGGTGCTTGCCATCGGCCGCGGTATCGAGCCGCTGGGCCTGGGCCTGCTGCTGGCCGCCATGGTCATCGGCGCCGCGATCGGTCTGTGGCGCGCCAAGGTCGTCGAGATGACCGGCATGCCCGAGCTCATCGCCCTGCTGCACTCGTTCGTGGGTCTGGCCGCGGTGCTGGTCGGCTGGAACGGCTACCTGCACATCGAGGCGCACCCCACCGGCGCGGACACCGCGGCGATGGCCGCCGAAGGCATGCTCGGCATCCATTCCGCCGAGGTGTTCATCGGCGTCTTCATCGGTGCCGTGACCTTCACCGGTTCGATCGTGGCCAACCTCAAGTTGTCGGCGAAGATCAAGTCCACGCCGATGATGTTGCCGGGCAAGAATTTCCTGAATGTCGGCGCGCTCGTGGTGTTCGTCGCACTGACGGTGTGGTTTGTCATCTCACCGGCACTGTGGCTGCTGATCGTCGTGACCGTGCTGGCGCTGCTGTTGGGCTGGCACCTGGTGGCCTCGATCGGCGGCGGCGACATGCCGGTGGTGGTGTCGATGCTCAACAGCTACTCCGGCTGGGCCGCCGCGGCATCCGGCTTCCTGCTGGGCAATGACCTGCTGATCATCACCGGCGCACTCGTGGGTTCCTCGGGTGCCTACCTGTCCTACATCATGTGCAAGGCGATGAACCGGTCGTTCATCTCCGTCATCGCAGGCGGTTTCGGCATCGAAGCCGGACCCGCGGAAGACAAGGACTACGGCGAGCACCGCGAGATCACCGCCGAGGCGGCCGCCGAACTGCTGAACTCGGCGTCGTCGGTGATCATCACGCCGGGCTACGGCATGGCCGTAGCGCAGGCGCAGTACGGCGTTGCCGATCTGACCCGCAAGCTGCGTGAGCGCGGGGTCAATGTCCGCTTCGGCATCCATCCGGTCGCGGGCCGGCTGCCCGGACACATGAACGTCCTCCTTGCCGAGGCCAAGGTGCCCTACGACATCGTGCTCGAGATGGACGAGATCAACGACGACTTCGACGGCACCACCGTCGTCCTCGTCATCGGCGCCAACGACACCGTGAACCCGGCGGCATCCGAGGACCCGGGGTCGCCGATCGCCGGTATGCCGGTGTTGACCGTGTGGGACGCCGACAACGTGATCGTCTTCAAGCGGTCCATGGCCTCCGGCTACGCCGGCGTGCAGAATCCCCTGTTCTTCCGCGAGAACACCCAGATGCTCTTCGGCGATGCCAAGGACCGCGTGGACGCCATCAACGCCGCGCTGTGATTCTGATAGCCCGGCCTCGGCGACCGGGCTAAGTGAGCAACCCGTAGGTCAGCAGGGTCGCGAGTTCGGCGTAGGCCTCGGCATCGCTGAGCCCCGTCGAGGTGCGGACACCGCGTTGCTGGATACGCACCATCATCGTCGCGATCAGGTCGCCGGCGAAGGAGGCGTGGACGTCGCGGTAGGTACCGTCGGCGACGCCTTCTTCGATGAGTTGACGAACGCGGGCGGCGGCTGACCGCGTGTTGGCCTCGTAGACCGCGCGGGCACCGGTGTCGGCGTTCAGGTCCGCCATGAAGACGTCCGAGGCGACGGCCAGCTCGTCGCCCACGGCGGTGAGGTACGCGGTCACCCGCTCACTACGGGTGTTGGCCACCTTCTCTTCCACGGCGATGGTGGCGCGTTTGAAGAAGTGCACGGTCACCCGCCGGACGAGCTCATCCTTGCTCGCGGCCAGGGTGTACAGCGTGGACTTGGAACAGCGCAGCCTCGACGCGAGCTCGTCGAGGGTGAGGTGGCTGAATCCCTCTGCCAGGAACAGCGCCAGTAGTTCATCGAACAGCGCCGTCCGCCGACGTGTCGCGAAAGCACCGGATTCCATCCCGCGATAGTACTGCGGGCTTCTTTCCAGTACTGTCTGACAGTGATACTGCAAGCCGACTTTCAGTACTGTTCTGGAGAGGTGCCCGTGCCGGTCGACCGTCTGCTCCCCACCGATGAAGCGCATGAACTGATCGCCCTGACCCGCGATATCGCAGACAAAGTGCTCGACCCACAGGTCGACCGACACGAGAAGGACGAGACCTACCCCGACGGCGTGTTCGCCCAACTCGGCGCGGCAGGGCTGCTGAGCCTGCCGCAGCCCGAGGAGTGGGGTGGCGGCGGCCAGCCGTTCGAGGTGTATCTCCAGGTGCTCGAAGAGATCGCCGCACGGTGGGCAGCTGTCGCCGTCGCAGTCAGCGTGCACAGTCTGTCGTCGCATCCACTGCTGACGTTCGGGACCGATCAGCAGAAGCAGCGCTGGCTGCCCGGCATGCTCTCCGGAAACCAGATCGGCGCGTACAGCCTGTCCGAACCCCAGGCCGGTTCCGATGCCGCCGCACTGACATGCGCTGCGCGCAAGGACGGCGACGGCTACGTCCTCAACGGCGCGAAGTCCTGGATCACCCACGGCGGACGAGCGGACTTCTACACGTTGTTCGCCCGCACCGGCGAAGGGTCCAAGGGGATTTCGTGTTTCCTGGTGCCCGCCGATCTGCCGGGGCTCGGTTTCGGCAAGCCCGAGGAGAAGATGGGCCTGCACGCCGTGCCCACCACCTCGGCGTTCTACGACAATGCGCGCATCGACGCCGACCGGCTGATCGGCAGCGAGGGCCAAGGTCTGTCGATTGCGTTCTCCGCCTTGGATTCTGGGCGACTCGGCATCGCGGCGGTAGCCGTCGGACTGGCCCAGGCCGCGTTGGACGAGGCCACTCGCTACGCCAACGAGCGAACCACGTTCGGCCGCAAGATCATCGACCACCAAGGGCTCGGGTTCCTACTCGCCGACATGGCCGCCGCAACCGTCAGCGCGCGAGCCACCTACCTGGACGCCGCCCGCCGCCGTGATCTCGGGCTGCCCTACGGACAACAGGCCAGCGTCGCGAAGCTGGTGGCGACCGACGCCGCCATGAAGGTGACGACGGACGCCGTGCAGGTGTTCGGCGGAGCCGGCTACACCCGCGACTACCGGGTGGAGCGGTTCATGCGCGAAGCCAAGATCACCCAGATCTTCGAGGGCACCAACCAGATTCAGCGGCTGGTGATCGCGCGGGGGCTCACGGGCTGACGGCCGGAGTCCGAGGCTACGTGGGGGGTTACCCGGCGAAGCGAGGGGGCGAACGAGCAGTCGACGGAGCTCCGGCCCATCGGACGGGCCGCTAGGCTGATCGGACTCGTCAGAGAGGACATCGCCATGCCCATGGTCACGGTCGACTGGATGGCCGGACGCACACCCGAGCAGAAGCGCGAAGTGGCCGCCCGCATCACCGCCGCCATCGCCGAGGCGGGTGGCGCGTCCGCCGACCACGTGTGGGTGGTGTTCAACGATGTGGCGCCCGACGACTGGGCAATCGGCGGCCGAATGGTCTCGGATCGCTGACCGCCGCACCCCGCCCACTGCCCGGATGGTCCGTGCCGCTGTTCTTCATCGTCGGCGCGCTGTCGCAGTACCTGGGTGCGGCCGTGGGCGTGTTCCTGTTCGACACCACCGAACCGGCCACGGTGGCCTGGCTACGTGCCGCGGCCGCGTCAGTGGTTCTGATGCTCTGGCGCCGCCCCTGGCGCACCCGCTGGACACGACGGACGGCGCTCACCACGGCGGGTTTCGGGTTGGTGACGCTGGGGATGAACGTGGCGTTCTACGAGGCGATCGCCCGGATCCCGCTGGGCACCGCTGTCGCGATCGAGTTCGCCGGACCGGTTGCGGTGGCGGCCTTGGGTTCTCGGCGCATCCGGGATCTGCTCGCGGTGGCTCTGGTGGCAGTGGGAGTGGTGCTGCTGGCCGGCGTGCAGGGCGGCGCCGACCTGGCGGGTGTGGGTTTCGCAGCCATCGCGGCGGCGCTGTGGGCCGGCTACATCCTGTTCGGCAAGAAGGTCGCCGACACCGGGGACGGACTGGATTCACTGGCACTGGGAATGGCCGTCGCGGCAACGGTGGCGGCGCCGGCGATGGTGGCACTGCAGTGGCAGTCCGACGCCTCGGTGTTCACCGATGCCCGGGTATGGCTGCTGGGCGCCGGGGTGGGCGTGCTGTCCAGCGTCATCCCGTACGCACTGGACCAGCGAGTGCTGACCACCATCGGCCGGACCCGCTTCGCACTGCTGCTGGCGCTGCTGCCCGCCACCGCGGCAGTGGTGGGTGCGGTGGTGCTGGCCCAACGACCGAGCGTGGCCGAAGTCGCCGGTATCAGCCTGGTGATGGCCGCACTTGTCTTGTCTAGCTCGCGGGAACGGTGATGGTGGTGGTGGCACCGCCACCGGGTACCGCACCCATCTCCAGCGTCCCGCCGGTCGATTCCACGGCCACCACCAACGACGCCAGCCCGATGTGACCTGCCGCCACCGAATCAGCCAGCACAGCGGGGTCGAATCCCTTGCCGTTGTCGGTCACTCGCAGCATCAGCATGGTCCCGCCACGCAGCTGCACCGTCAGCCGGGTTGCCCCGGAGTGTTTGTGCGCATTGGCCAGTAGCTCGCGCGCCGCCCGATAGAGCAGATCCTGGGCCGGCGGCTTGCCCACCTCGTCGAGGTCGACGTCGACGGCCACCCCGGTGCGCTGTTCATGGCTGCCCGCCAGTTCGCGCAGCGCCGCGGTGAGGCCCACCTGTGCCAACACCGTGGGGTGCAGGGTGCCGACCGTACTGCGCAGCTGGGTCACGGTGTCACGCAAAGCCGATTCGATGCGGTCGAGCACCTCGTCGGAGTGTTGTTCCCGCAGATCCTCGAGGTCCAGCTTCACCGCGAGCAGATTCTGCAACGGCCCGTCGTGCAGTTGCTCGGCCAACGCGCGGCTCTGCCGTTCGTCGGCGAGCATCGACTCGGCCACCAGCCGTCGGCGCACATCCATGAGGCGGCGCACCCGAGCCGCGCGGCGGCTGAGCACCACGCACAACGCCGTCGTTGCCGCCGCCAGCCACAGCAGGCATCCGAACTGGACGTAAACCACGTCCGTCAGGCCCACCTGGTCGTCGCGCACCGAGTACACGATCCAGGCCACCAGGTAGCCGACCGCGCTCCCGACACCGAGGCCTGCGGTCAACCACGGTCGGTCGAGGAACGCCACCGAGATCGGCACCATGAAGAACACCGGCAGCAGCCATGTCGTCGCTCCGCCGGACACCAGGCACAACGCCAAAACCGCCAGCACATCCATGCCGGTGGACACCCAACCGGCCCAGCTCGGGACCGGCCGGGTCAGCACCCGAGCCAGCCAGGCCGTCGCCGCCACGGTGTAGAGCACCAGCACCGCGGCGTAGGCGACCGGCAGCCAGTGTTCGACGTCCTGGACATAGACCAGCAGCGCGATCAGCACGATGAGCGGCAGCCGCAGCACCGCGGCCACCCGCACCGGATCGGTGGACAGCAGATCGGGCGGGCGTAACACCACTACTCCAGCAGCCCGCGGCGCATCGCCTCGGCCACCGCGGCGGCACGGTCTCCGACACCGAGTTTCTCGTAGAGCCGTTGCACGTGGGTCTTGACCGTCGACGGCGCCAGGAACAGCTGCTCGGCGATCGCCGGAATGCTACGGCCCGCGGCGATGAGGCCCAGCACCTCGCGTTCACGTGCGCTCAGGGCGGGTCCGGCCGGTTCGGCACGACGCCGGATCTCCACCGCCAGGCCCGACGCCAGCCGCGGAGCCACGATGTCGCGACCCTTGGCGCAGTCCAGCACCGCCGCGACGATCTCGGCGCGCGTCGACTCCTTCGGCAGATAGCCGGCCGCACCCTGCTGCAGCGCGTGATAGACGATCGCCGGGTCGTCGTGCGCCGACACCAGCAGCACCCGGGTGGCCAAACCATCGCGGACCACCGCAGCCGCCACCTCGGCCCCGTTGAGTCCCGGCATCTGGTGATCCAGCAGCGCCACATCGGGGCCGTGCTCGTTGATCGCGGCCAGGGCGGCCGGGCCGTCAGGTGCCTCGGCCACCACCTCGATGGCATCGCTGCTGTTCAGCGCACGGACCAGACCGTCGCGGAACAGGGGGTGGTCATCACCCACCACCACCCGGACCTTCGCCGCCGCCATGCTGAGGCAGCTTTCCACATCAGCCTTGTCCCCCGATCGGTGGACAGCCGATTCATCCCCTGCTTCCACCGGTGAGCGGACATACACAGCGGCCGCAACGCGAGAGAGTTGTCGCATCGGAGAAACACCGAGATCGCAACGGACAGGAGAACGGACATGAAGCTTTTCACCAATCAGAAGGTCGCCCGCTACGTCGCCGCACCGATGATCGGGCTGAGCATCCTCGGCGGAACCGCGCTGGGTGTCGGTGACTTCACCAATCCCCTGACCGGCGACCCCGGCACCAGCCAAACCATCTCCAGCGCATCAGTTTTCGGCAACGACGCCGCCTGATGTAAGAACCGCACACATCTCACGCCGGCCTGACCCCGGCGGTGCGGTTGCCCTGCGCGGTGAGTCGACGGCTCACGACTCACCTGCCGCGGCGGCAGGTGGCCACCGTCCCCCCAGCCCACGGTGGCCACCAGAACTTGAATCACCTTCGAATCCCGACGAAAGGCAGGTACCGATACGTAGTAGACATCGCTCCTTCTCCGTATTCTCTTCACGCCCCGGCGCACCCCCCTCGCGCCGGGGCGTGAGGGTTTTTCGCCTCCCGGGCGGCTCGAAGCCCACCGAAGTGAACGGGCGTCACCTGGCGGCGCAGATGAAGCCCGGATCCCGCCACCCGGTGACTGCCGTTCACCGCGGGGAGGGCGGCGACGGCCGGAGCGCTCTGAGCCGCCGTCGACGCGTGTCATATCGTGGCCGTCATGGACTTCGCGATGTCGGCCAAGGCGCAGGACTACCACCGGCGACTCACCGCATTCATGACCGAACACGTGATCCCGGCCGAGGCGTCCTATGACGCCTACCGCCAGGAAGCCGGGCCCAAGGACTTCACCGTCCCGCCGGTGGTCGAGGAGCTCAAGAAGCTCGCCCGTGAGCAGGGGCTGTGGAATCTGTTCCTGCCGTCGGTCTCGGGACTGACCAACCTGGAGTACGCGCCGCTGGCCGAACTGTCCGGCTGGAGCATGGAGATCGGCCCCGAAGCGATCAACTGCGCGGCACCGGACACCGGCAACATGGAAACGCTGCACTTGTTCGCTACTCCCGAGCAGAGCAAGCAGTGGCTGGAGCCGTTGTTGGCCGGCGAGATCCGCAGCGGGTTCTCCATGACCGAACCGGCGGTGGCCTCCAGCGACGCGCGCAATATCCAGACCTCGATCGTCCGCGACGGCGACGATTACGTCATCAACGGGCGCAAGTGGTGGACCTCGGGCGCCAACGATCCGCGCTGCAAGATCCTGATCGTCATGGGCCGCACCAACCCCGATGCGCCCAGTCACCAACAGCAGTCGATGATCCTGGTACCCATCGATACGCCAGGTGTCCAGATCCTGCGCTCCACAAGCGTTTTCGGCTGGCAAGATCAGCATGGACACGCCGAGATCATCTACGACAACGTGCGGGTGCCGGCCTCGAACCTGTTGGGTGAGGAAGGTTCCGGCTTCGCCATCGCCCAGGCGCGGCTGGGGCCGGGCCGCATCCACCACTGCATGCGGGCCATCGGGGTGGCCGAGCGGGCGCTGGCCTTGATGGTGGACCGGGCCAACACCCGCATCGCGTTCGGCAAACCGCTGGCCGATCAGGGTGTGGTACAGCAGCAGATCGCGTTCTCCCGCAACGAGATCGACCAGGCGCGCCTGCTGTGCGAGAAGGCTGCGTGGACCATCGACAAGCACGGCAACAAGGAAGCCCGCACTCAGGTCGCCCAGATCAAGGCCGTCGCACCGCAGATGGCGTGCAATGTGCTCGATCGCGCCATCCAGGTGCACGGGGCTGCCGGGGTCAGCGACGACACCGTGCTGGCCAGGCTGTACGGCTGGCATCGTGCCATGCGACTGTTCGACGGCCCCGACGAGGTACACCTGCGGGCAATTGCCCGGGCCGAACTGGGCCGGGAGAAGGGCGCGCTGGCGACGGCGGTGACCAAGTGACTCTCAGTGGTGCATGGAACTTCCGCGACGTCACCGAGTCCACCGGCATCCGTCCCGGTCTGCTGTTCCGCTCCGGTGAGCTCAGCGCGCTCGACGACGAGGGCCGGAAACAGTTGCAGGCGTTGGCCATCGGTGACGTGGCCGATCTACGGTCGGCGATCGAGGTGGGCAAGCACGGCCCCGGCCTGGTGCCCGACGGCGTGCAGATCCATCTGCTGCCGTTCGTCGAGACCGTGGTCAGCGACGGTGAGGCGCCGCACGAGCATGCGTTTGCGCGGCTGATGACCGAGAAGCCGTCCGACGAGTCCACCAACGCCGCCGCCAAGCGTTACATGGCCGAGGAGTACCGCGGTTTCGCCAAGGCGGCCGGCGCCCGCCGCGCGGTGCACCGGGTGATAACGCTGCTCGGCGATCAGCGGCCGGTGCTGGCGCACTGTTTCGCAGGCAAGGACCGCACCGGGTTCACCGTCGGGGTGGTGTTGCAGGCCGCGGGCGTCGACCGCGATGCGGTGATGACCGATTACCTGGCCAGTAACGCCGCCGCCGGCACGCTGCGGGAGCAGATCGTCAGCCGGATCCGCAGCCGCTTCGACGGCGAGATCCCGGCCGAGATGGCGGAGTTGACCGAGGCGCGGCTCTCCGATGACGTCCTCGGGGTGCACGAGGAGTATCTCGACGCCGCGCTGAGGACCGTCGACGACGAGTTCGGTTCACTGGACGGGTTCCTGACGGCCTCCGGCGTGACGGCCGAACACCTCGACAAGCTGAGAGCTGCGATTCGGGCGTGATCCCGCCCGGTCGACGAGCCCGAGGAACGAGGGGGAGAGAGCCGTGATGTGGGCGTGATTCCGGTCGGTGAGCGACCGGAATCACGCCCACATCACGGCAACGATCCACACGACGGTGGACGCCAGGGCGCCGACGAGTTCGACGCCGACCGACAGCGCCACCCCCTTGAGCGCGTGCACCGTCGACACCCAGGCGCGGGTGGCGTCGCGGCGCACGCCCAGCTCGGCGAGAAACACCCCCAGGATGAACCCGAGTACCAGGCCCAGCACGGGGACCACGAAGAACCCGATGACGCCCAGCACCGCGCCCAGGACCAGGCTCCAGGTCCGGACGTCGGCCTGCTTCATGCGTTTGACGGGCCAGACGTACTTGATCACCTCGGCGGTGACGAACAGCGCGGCGACGATGCCGAGTGTCACCCAGGCCGCCGTGGTGCCCTCGACCCACGCCCAGACGGCGATGGCACCGAAGACCAGCAGTCCGCCGGGCAGGATCGGCACGATGATGCCGGCCAGGCCGACGGCGATGGCCAACGCGACGAGGACGATGCCTGACGTACCCACGCCGGCAAACGTACCCGTCAGGGCTCCAGAACGAGCTTGCCCAGCACTCCCCCGTCAGCCAAGGCCTGCAGCGCCGTGGGCGCTTCGGACAGTGGGAAGCGTTGCGGCGCGGGCGGACGCAAACCGGCGGCCACCAGGTTGGCGATCCCGGCGCCCACTTCGGCCTGCGCGCCCGGCGTCTTGTTGACGAACTCGCCCCACCCGACGCCCAGCACCCCGACGTTGCGCAGCAGCAGCCGGTTCACCTTGATCGTCGGGATACCGCCCGCGGCGAAACCGATCACCAGCAGCCTGCCCTCGGTGGCGATCACCCGGATGGCGTCATCGAAGACCTCGCCACCCACCGGGTCCACCACCAGGTCGACACCCCGGCCGCCGGTCGCCTCGAGCACGGCGTCCTTCCACCCCTGCGCGAGGGGCAGCACCACGTCGGCCCCCAACGACGACACGAACTCGGCGGCATGCGGGCGGTGCACCATCGCAATCACCCTGGCGCCCAACGCCTTGGCCAATTGCACTGCGGCCGTGCCCACTCCGCCTGCCGAGCCGAGCACCAGCACCGTCTCGCCCACCCGCAGTCCGCCTCGGCGGGTCAGGGCAAAGTACATGGTGTAGTAGTTGCCCAGCAGGGCGGCGGCCTCGGCATCATCGACGCCGTCGGCGGTGGGCACTACCTTCTGTGCGGGCACAGCCACCTGCTCGGCGTAGCCGCCCAACATGGTGAATGCTGAAACTCGCTGCCCGACAACAAAATCAGACTCCGCAGGGGCCGCGCGCACCACACCGGCCACTTCCATGCCTGGAGTGAACGGTGGAGGCAGCTTGAGCTGGTACTCACCTCGGGCGAGAAGTAGATCCGGGAAGCACACGCCGGCGGCACGGACGTCGATCACCACGTTCCCGGGCCCACCGACGGCGTCGGGCACGTCCGTGAAGGACATGCCCGATGGGCCGGTGAGCTCGCTGACTACAACGGCTTTCACCGGAGGTTGAAGGCAGCGGCCTTGGCGGCCGACAGATCGGTGATCTCTGACCACTTGGCCGCGATGTCGTCGACCGACGGCGGCGCGGAGAAGGTGACGCCCTCGTTCTGGAACAGCGCGGTGCGCTGCACCTTTCCGCCGCCCACGATGAACACCGAATCCGTGTCGGGCAGTTCCTCGGTGCACAGGTAGGCCACCACCGGTGCGACGAACTCGGGGGTGAGGTTCTTGAGCACCTCGGGCGGCAGGATGTCCTCCGTCATCCGGGTGGCGGCAATGGGTGCAACGGCGTTGGTCTTGATGTTGTACTTGGCGCCCTCTTGGGCCAGCGTGTTGATCAACCCGACCAAACCCAGTTTGGCGGCACCGTAATTGGCCTGGCCGAAGTTGCCGAACAGCCCGCTGGTGGAGGTGGCCACGACCACGCGACCGAAGCTCTGCTCACGGAAGTGCGGCCAGGCTGCGCGGATCACGTTGTAACCGCCGTACAGATGCACCTTGAGAACGGAATCCCAGTTCTCGTAAGTCATCTTGTGGAAGGTGCCGTCACGCAGGATGCCCGCGTTGCTCACCACACCGTCGATCTTTCCGAACGCGTCGAGGGCGGTCTTGATGATGTTCTCGGCGCCCTCGGGCTCGGCCACGGAGTCATAGTTGGCCACGGCGCGGCCACCGGCCGCCTTGATCTCGTCGACCACCTGGTCGGCCATCGCCGACCCGGAGCCGGTGCCGTCACGCGCACCGCCGAGGTCATTGACCACCACCGAGGCGCCTTCGCGGGCCAGCGTCAGCGCGTACTCGCGCCCCAGACCTCCACCGGCACCGGTGACGACGACAACACGATCTGCAACTCCGGGCATGTGTTTCCTTCCTAAGACCGACTCAGAAGATCTTGCGAGCCAACTTCCACGCCTTCTCTGTATACGGGGGGTAGATCAGCGCCGATACGTCGGGTCGGGTCGGCTTGGTCAGCACCGCCTTACGGTGGCTGAACTCATCGAAGCCGAACTTGCCGTGGTAGGCGCCCATACCGGACGGGCCGACGCCGCCGAATGGCAGCTTGGCGGTTGCAAATTGGAAGATGAGGTGGTTGACCAGCATGCCGCCCGAAGACACCTGGGTGATCACGGCTTCACGGATGGACTTCGACCCGGTGAACAGATAGGTGGCCAGCGGCTTGGGTCGCGAGTTCACGAAAGTGATTGCCTCATCCACGGATTCGACGGTGACCACCGGCAGGATCGGGCCGAAGATCTCGTCGCGCATGAGCGGTTCATCCAGATCGGGGTCCACCACCACCGTGGGCTGGATACGCAGCGATCCGGCGTCGGTGCCGCCGCCCACGGCAACAACGCCTTTGGTGGCCGCCAGCGCCGTGGCCAGCCGGTCGAAGTGGCGCTGGTTGACGATCCGCTTGCCGCCCGTGGAGTTCTCGGCCTCGAATTCGGCGACCGCCTCGCCCAGCTTGTCCACCAGCCGGTCGCGGATGGAGGCCTCGGCCAGGATGTAGTCCGGAGCGATGCAGATCTGTCCGGAATTGATCAGCTTGGTCCAGGCGATCCGCTTGGCGGCGACGTCGATATCGGCGTCAGCGGCCACGATCACCGGACTCTTACCGCCCAGTTCCAGCGTGACCGGGGTGAGATGTGGCGCTGCGCCTTCGTAGACGCGGCGGCCGATCTCGGTGCCCCGGTGAAGCACAGTTTGTCGAAGCCCTGGGCTATCAGTTCCTGACTGACCGCACCGTCCCCTTCGATGACGACGACGGCTTCGTTGTCCAGGTATCTGGGTACGAGTTCGGCCATCAGGGCCGACGACGCCGGGGCCACTTCCGACGGTTTGAGCACCACGGCGTTGCCCGCGGCGATGGCACCGATGGCCGGGCCCAGGGTCAGGGCGAACGGGAAGTTCCAGGCACCGATGACGAGCACTGTGCCGTAGGGCTCGTACTCCACCCAGCCGCGGCCGGGCAGCTGTGCAAACTCGAGCAGACGGTGTTTGCGTCTGGTCCACTTGCCGACGTTCTTGGCGGCGTTGGCGGCTTCACTGGCGGTGCTGGCGACGTCGGCCAGCCACGACTCGAAAGGTGAACGATCAAGGTCGGCGGCCAGGGCCTCGGCGATCCGGCCCTCGTTCTCGGTCATCAGCTTCTCGATGGCGGTGAGCTGGGTGCGTCGCCATTCCACGGACCTGGTGCGTCCGGAGGCGAACACCGAACGGACGCCCGCAACCGCCGCAGCGACGTCCGCGGCGGCGGTGGGTGGCGCTACGGAATCTGTGGTCATGGTTGCCCTCCCTGGCGCGACGAAAGCCTCATGTTAACCAACCATCTGGTTGGGCGACAGGGGGCGGCGCAGGGTCGTCAGGCGCGTTCGGCGGTGACGAACTTGGAGAAGGAATCGGTGTCCTCGCGCAACGGCACGTCGACCCAGCGGTCCAGCCGCTTCATCTCGTCCTGCGATTCGACGGAGGTGGCGCGCCACCCGTGTGCGTTCAGCCAGTCCGCCAGATCGGCGCGATCGGGTTCGTCGTAGGTGAGGTCTGCAAGGTCGGGCATCTCGGGCATCCCGATCTTGCTGGCCACCCTGGCGAACCGCTCGCGCATCTCTTCACGACGGTCAGCGGTCTGCGTGCGCATGGTCTCAGCGGCGATACGGCTGCCCGCGGCGCTGAGTGCACCGATGTTCTCGAACAACCGATCCTGCGCCTCGGCGGGCAGATACATCAGCAGGCCCTCGGCCAGCCAGGCCGTGGGAACGGCAGGATCGAAGCCGGCTGCCTTCAAGGCGGTCGGCCAGTCCCGGCGCAGGTCCACCGCCACCTCATACCGGTCGGCGGCCGCGGCGACCCCGTGCTGAGCCAGCGTCTCGGCCTTGTACTGCAGCACCAACGGCTGGTCGATCTCGAAGACCCGACTGCCTTCGGGCCAGTCCAGGCGGTAGGCGCGCGAGTCCAGACCCGAAGCCAGGATGACGAACTGGCGGATGCCGGCCGCCGCTGCGTCGGCGAAAAACGCGTCGAAGAAGTGCGTCCGCACAGCCTGGTAGTGCCGCATGCTGGTGAACATCGCCGCCATCTCGGCGTCGACATCGGCCAGCTTGGCAGTCAGTTCACTGTCCAGGACGCCCTCCCAGATGCCGGTGCCGGCACCGGCCACCAGGATGCGCGCATACGGGTCGCGGATCAGCGGGTCCGGCTGGTCGGTCTCGAAGGCACGGGCGGCGGCCACCATGACAGCGGTGCTACCCACGCTGGTCGCGATGTCCCAGGTGTCATCGTCACTGCGCAATGCGCTCATCGGGGAGGTCCTCGATCACCGGCCGGCCGACTGCCGACGTTCGGCCGCCATCCTACCCAGACAACTTAGGCGGCCTAGCTGTTGGCTGCCTGTGCTCGGCAGCTCAGGCTTGCAGCTCCCATAGCTGATGTCGCAGAAGCAGTTTCAGCTGATCGGTGATGCGCTCCAAACCGTCGTGATCACCGACGAATCCGGCGTAGAACCCCATGCCCCACAGCACCGCGACCAGCATCTCCACCAGTGACGGCACATCGGTGTCGGTGCGCAGTTCCCCGGACTTGATGGATTCGTTGACCGCCCACCGCACGAACTGCCGCGAGGTCTCCAGCGA